>NZ_QNFZ01000276.1 GCF_003313395.1 Nonomuraea lactucae
CACGGGACCGGCCGCCACCCGCCGCCCCACACCCCGCGCCCGGCTCAGCGCCGCCTGCCCGCGCGGCCTCGACGGTCACGGCGACACCGCCAAGGTGGCGCTGCGCGCCCGCAATGCCACCGTGACGTGGAACGCCGGCGCCACCGACGGCCTCGACGTCTTTCCGGCGAGCGGGTCCATCAGGGCGGGCGGTACGGCGGCCGTCTGGGTGACGGTCGACGATCCCGACGCGGCGGGCAGCGGCACGGTGTCGTTCACCTCGAACGGCGGCGGGGCGAGCTGCTCCCTGTCCTGGCGGGGCCGGACGCCGGACTCGCCTCCGCCCTCCGACGACCCCACGCTCCCGCCCGACGAGACCGGGTCGCCCAGCGATCCGCCCCACTCCCCGGCCCAGCCCCAGAGCCGGCCACAGAGCCGGCCACAGAGCCGGCCACAGAGCCGGCCACAGCATTCGGCTCACAGCCCGGCCGCCGCCCTGGCCGAGCCCGGGAGCGGCTCATGAGCACCGGGAGTCACATGGGCAGGTAGAGCCACCACAATCCACATTTAGCGACACAAATCTGGCTCCGGCTCGATATGCACACCCGATATAGGGCATCCTGGTGTGCTTGGGGACCGCACTGGCGGCCGGAGGCTTACTCGCCGGTGTGTCGCACATCACCTGGGCAGAAAACTCCTCCTGCCGGTAAACCGGGGCGCGTCACCAAGCGTCGGCATTGACGTGTTCACGAATGGATTGATCCCATGACATGGGATGCGATTCAGTCGTGCCCATTTACTGAGCCAGACATCCGGGGAGAACGGTGATGATCAAGCAATGCCCAGCGTACGCCGTTTCCGCGGCGGAGGTCGCCGGACTGTTGCGTGATCGTGACCAGACCGCCGTCCCTTTAGGGAGAGCCACTGCGAACCTCGTGGTAAACGTGCTTCGCATGCTGCCGCAGGGAAGGGACATGCGGACGGGACAGGGGGCCAGGGCATGGTGAACATCTCGGTCGTCCGCCCAGGAGAGCTCGGAGACTCCGAGCGTGCCCGGTGGCGCGAGCTGCAGAAGGCCGATCCGGCCCTGGACAACCCGTTCCTGTCGGTCGAGTTCGCCGTGGCGATCGACCGCCTGCGCGACTACGTACGGGTCGCCGTCCTCGAGGACGGGGGCGTCATCACGGGTTTCTTCCCGTACGAGCGGCACAGCTTCGGCGTGGGCAAGCCGCTGGGCGGCTTCCTCACCACCTGCCACGGCCTGATCGCCGCCCAGGGCACCAAGGTCGACGCCAGGGCCCTGCTCCGCGCGTGCAGGCTGAACGTCTACGACTTCGACCACATGGTCGCCGGTCAGCCGACGTTCGCCCCGTTCGAGAGCGACGTGCGCCCGGCTCCGGTGATGGACTTCACATCGGGCTTCGAGGCCTGGCTCGACCAGGTGAAGGCCAACTCCCCCAAGAACCTCAAGACCGTCCGCTACAAGGAGCGCAAGCTCGGCAGGGAGCGAGGCGAGCTGCGCCTCGAGTGGGCTTCCGCCGACCCCGAGGTGCTGCGCACGCTGCTCGGCTGGAAGTCCGACCAGTATCGCCGGACAGGCCGGGTCGACAGGTTCGCGCAACCGTGGATCGTCGAGCTGACGGAGCGGATGCACGCGGAACGGTCCACCGACTTCGCCGGCGTGCTGACCATGCTCTACTCCGGTGACGTCCCGGTGGCGGGCCACTTCGGCCTGCGCACGGCCACCACCCTGGTCGGGTGGTTCCCCGCCTACGACACCGAGTTCGGCAAGTATTCACCGGGCATCGTGCACCACCTCCAGATGGCCGAGGCGGCCGCCGCCGCCGGTTTGCACATGGTCGACATGGGCAAGGGCGGCAAGGAATACAAGGACTGGTTGAAGAGCGGCACGCTGTACGTCTCCGAGGGCCGCATCTCGCGACCTTCCCCGACTGCGGCGGTGCACTGGATGGGCCGTGTTCCCCTCAACAAGGCCCGAACAATCGTCCTCGACCGACCGTCTCTCTATAAGGCAGCCGACCGAGTCCTCAAGGGCTTCGGTCGCATGCGCACCTCCCTGCAGCACGAGCCCCCAGCCAAGGAAACCACGGGAGCGCGCTGAGGCCCGCTCCCGCCACCCTCGAAACACGCCCACCCCAGCACACCCTCACTCCCACAGGACCGTCAATGCACCGTTCGCCGCTTTCGGTATCCCCCACAGCACCCGGGGATCGCCTTTCGCGGCTCGCAGCGAGTGGTCCCGAAAGGATTGTTCGCATCATGAGTCCCGAGATGATCAGGCACAACGGCAAGACGCACGTCGCGCCGCTGCGCTCCATGCCGCCGATCGAGCGCTTCACGCCCATCACTCCGCACCTGGCGATCGCGCCGACGGTGAGCGTGGTGGTACCCGCGATGAACGAGGCTGAGAACCTCCCGCACCTGTTCGCCACGCTGCCGCAGTGGATCGACGAGATCGTGCTGGTCGACGGCAACTCCGTGGACGACACCGTCGGGGTCGCGCGCCGCCTGCGTCCGAACTTGAAGATCGTCACGCAGACGGGGAAGGGCAAGGGCGACGCCCTCGCGGCCGGCTTCGCCGCCTGCACGGGCGACATCATCGTGATGATCGACGCGGACGGCTCGATGGACGGGCGTGAGATCATCTCCTTCGTCGGGGCCCTGGTGACCGGCGCCGACTTCGTCAAGGGCTCGCGGTACGCGCCGGGTGGGGGCAGCGACGACCTGACGGTCAGCCGCAGTATCGGGAACAAGGCCCTCACCGCAC
Organism: Nonomuraea lactucae; assembly: GCF_003313395.1. GTDB lineage: Bacteria > Actinomycetota > Actinomycetes > Streptosporangiales > Streptosporangiaceae > Nonomuraea > Nonomuraea lactucae. The sequence continues at coordinate 2,768 of NZ_QNFZ01000276.1, forward strand.
TGGTCAACCTCATGTACGGCACGCGATACTCCGACCTGTGCTACGGCTACAACGCCTTCTGGTCCCGCCACCTGGACGTGCTGGACCTCGACTGCGACGGCTTCGAGGTGGAGACGCTGATGAACGTGCGCGCCGCCAAGGGCGGGCTCAAGATCCACGAGGTGCCCAGCCACGAGCGCTGCCGCATCCACGGTGAGAGCAACCTGCGGGCCGTCCGTGACGGCTTCCGGGTGCTCAAGACCATCCTGCGGGAGTGGCGCCGCCAGCCGGCCCCTCCGTTCGCCGAGCCCGCCCCCAGGCCCGCGGCCGACCGGGGCGTCGCCTGAACCCTGTAGAGGTTCCACCCGTGCGTACATCTGTCGTCATCTGCGTCTACACCGAGGATCGCTGGGAGGACATCAGGCAGGCCGTCGAGTCGGTCGAGCGCCAACGGCGCGAGGCGCACGAGCTGATCCTCGTCGTCGACCACAACCCGGACCTGCTCCTGAGGCTCAAGCGCGAACACCAGCGGGCCGTCGTGGTTGCCAACACCCACGAACGCGGCCTGTCGGGCGGCAAGAACACCGGGGCGGACATCGCCACCGGTGACGTCGTCGCCTACCTCGACGACGACGCGGTCGCCGATCCCGGCTGGCTGGAGGCTTTGGAGGAGGGCTTCCAGGACAGCGGCGTGACTGGCACGGTCGTGGGTGTGGGCGGGCGTACGGAGCCGATCTGGGCGTCGGAGCGGCGCCCGCGCTGGTTCCCGTACGAGTTCGACTGGACGGTGGGCTGCACCTATCGCGGCATGCCCGCCGTCAGGGCGCCGATCCGCAACGTGATGGGGGGCAACGCGGCGTTCCTGCGCGAGGTGGTGGCCGAGGTGGGCGGTTTCCACAGCGGCATCGGCCGCAGCGTGCAGGGACGCAAGAGCCGCCCGCTGGGGTGCGAGGAGACCGAGTTCTGCATCCGGCTGAGCCAGCGCAGGCCCGGCTCCGTGATGCTGTTCGAGCCGCGTGCGCTGATCGGGCACAAGGTGCCCCGCCAGCGCGAGACGTTCGCCTACTTCCGGTCCCGCTGCTACGCCGAGGGGCTGTCCAAGGCGCTGGTCACCCGCGAGGTGGGCGCGCAGGACGGGCTGGCGAGCGAGCGGGCGCACGCGCTGAAGACGCTCCCGCTCGGCGCGCTGCGCGGCGTCGGCGAGGCGCTCCGCGGCGACCTCGGCGGCCTGGGCCGGGCCGCCGCGATCGTGATCGGCCTGGCGTGGACCACCTGGGGCTACCTGGTGGGGTCCGCGCGACTGAGAGGTGCCGGCCGTTGACCCGCGTGCCGATCCTGATGTATCACTCGGTCACCGACAGGCCGAACGACGAGACGCGCTCGCTGTCGGTCCGCCCGTCGGACTTCGCGGAGCAGCTCGCCTACCTGGCCGAGAGCGGCTTCACCCCGCTCACGTTCGGCGACCTCGTCGCGTCGCTCCACCACAACCAGGGCAGGTCGATGCCGGCCAAGCCGGTGGTGGTGACGTTCGACGACGGCTACGCCGACTTCCACTCCGAGGCGCTGCCGATCCTGGAGCGCCACCGCTTCCCCGCCACGATCTTCGTGACGAGCGGCTGGCTGGCCGACGCCGGCGGCGACGCGGCCGGCAGGCCGCTCGACGACATGCTCACCTGGGGGCAGGCGCGCGAGGCCGCGCAGTGCGGCATCGAGATCGGCGGCCACAGCCACAGCCATCCGCAGCTCGACCAGCTGCCCGACACCGAGCTCCGCCAGGAGCTGCGCAGGAACAAGGGCCTGCTGGAGGAGAAGATCGGCACCCCCGTCACGACCATGGCCTACCCCTACGGCTACTCCAGCGCCCGCGTGCGCCGCGAGGTGCGCAGGGCCGGCTACTGGGCCGCGTGCGCCGTGAGCAACGCCATCGCCGCCGACCGGCACGACGTGCTGGCCGTCCCCCGGCTCACCGTGGCCAGGAGCACCGGCATCGACAGGTTCCGCCGCGCGGTGGAGAACCGCGGCGTCCCGCTCCTCTACCTGAGGGAGCGGGCGCTGACCAAGGGATACGCGATCGTCCGGCGGACGAGGTACGCGGTGCGACAGGTCGTCCCCGGTGACTGACCCCATGACGGGCGGCGTCCAGCCGATGGACCGGCCGGCCGGCCTCAGGAGATGGCTGCCGTCGGACCTGAACGACCCCCTGCTGCGCAGCGCGTACTCCCTGATGCTGAACGCCGGGGCGGGGGCGGTCATCGGCCTCGCCTACTGGACGGTCACCGCCCGCGTGTTCGACGAGAAGGACGTGGGCGTCGGCCTGGCCATCCTGGCGGCGATGCGGTTCCTCGCCGCGATCACGTCCTTCGGCTTCGTCGGCACACTGGCCCGGTTCATCCCCGAGAGCGGCAGGCGGACCGGCCGGTTCGTCGGGGGCGTCTACCTGGCGGGCGCCGGGCTGGCGGTGGCCGGATGCCTGATCTTCCTGCTCACGCTCGCCCGCTGGGATGGGACCTACAGCCTGCTGTCCGGATGGACGGCGGGGGTGGTCTTCACGGTCATGGTGATCGTGTGGAGCGTGTCCACGCTGCAGGACGTGGTGCTCACGGCGCTGCGCAAGGCGCCCTGGGTGCCTGTGGCCAACCTGGTGTTCTGGGTGGTCAGGTTCGGCGTGCTCGCCGTGTGCGCCTTCGTGCTGGCCCGTTCGACGGGCGCCGCCGTCTCCTGGGCGGTGTTCCTGGCCTGGATCGGTCCGGGGCTGGTCGTGGCGCTGTGCCTCAACGCGATCATCTTCAGGCGGCTGATCCCCGAGCACGCCAGGCTGACCGCGGACAGCGAGCTGCCGAGCCCCCGGCGGGTCGGCCGGTTCCTGGCCGGCGACTACGCGGGCTCCATCTTCACCCTGCTGTTCAACTACGGCGTGCCCGTGCTGGTGGCCGCGCAGGTCTCCAAGGAGATGAACGCCTACTACGGGCTGACCATCACGCTCGGCGCCATGCTGGAGATGCTGAGCTACACGATGGCCTCCTCCCTGACCGTGGAAGGGGCGTTCGACGCGGCCAGGCTCGCGGAGAACTGCCGCCGGGCACTGCGCCGCACGTTCCTGATCCTCACGCCGCTGGTGATCGCCGCGGCGGCACTGGCGCCGGTCGGGCTGCTGATGTTCGGCGACGGGTACGCCCAGCACGCCACCGACCTCATGCGGCTGATCGCGCTCGCCGCGCTGCCACGCGCGGTGGTGGAGCTCTATCTGGGCGCGCTGCGGGCGCTGCGGCGGGCCGGGATGATCGTGTTCGTGCAGTTCGCCATGGCCGCGATGGCCATCGGCGGGTCGCAGCTGCTGCTGCCGTCCCACGGCATCACGGGCGTGGGCATGGCGATCCTCGGCAGCCAGACCGTCACGGCCCTGGCCGTGCTGCCCAGCCTGCGGCGGATCGCCACGGGCAGGTCAGGGAGCCCCGAGCCCGCGCGCCTCCATCCGCCTGACCACCCAGACGGGGTCGAGGCGTAGCAGGGCGATGGCGGCGACGCCGTAGGACCTGACCTCCCGGGGGTCGGTGGCGAAGGCCCGCCCGGCCCAGCGCAGGGCTTCGCCGCGGCGGCCGACGGCCACCCGGGTGAAGGCGACCTGGCCGGCGAGGCGGGAGTAGCCCTTGCGGGAGGTGCGGATCTCGGGGTAGCGCTCCAGCAGCCACTGCAGGGCCTCGGCGATGACGTCCCAGCGCCCGGCGAAATGCGACTGCGCGTGCATGCGGACGTGCAGGTGCTCGCCGGGCACGTGCACGATGGGCGCGCACCTGGCGGCCCGGAGCAGCATCTCGTAGTCCTCGCCGTAGCCGCTGGGGATCGTCTCGGAGAACAGCCCCATCTCCTCGCCGAGGAGCGCCGCGCGCCTGGCGAGGAAGCCGGAGGGGTGCATCGCGGGCTGACGGCCGTCGAGCAGGTCGGCGAACGGCACGCGCTCCTTGTCGAGGGGGATGTGGCGGGTCCACTCGTCGTGCACGATCAGCGAGCCGCAGGTGGCGAAGACCGCGTCGGGATGCCTGCGCACGGCCTCGATCTGCGCCCTGACCCTGGTGGGCAGCCAGGTGTCGTCGTCGTCGCAGAAGGCCACCCACTCGACCTCGTCGCCGTGGGTGAGGATGCCGCAGTTGCGGGCGGCGGGCAGGCCGCGGGAGCGGTCGTTGCGGACGACCTTGACGGGCCTGGCCGGGTCGTCGGAGACCAGCTCGGTATCGGGGTCGTTGCCGTCGAAGACCACCACCGTGGTGATCTTGCCGGGATAGTCCTGGGACGTGATCCCCTTCAGCGCCTCCCGGAGCATCTCGGGCCGGTCACCGCGGGTGCAGACCACTGCGCCGACTTCCGGCCATGAGGGAGAAACGCCAGATTCCGCCATGGATACAACCATCCTGGATAGGGGTGCGCGACCTGCGCCGGCTGAGGGTGACAGCGTATCGTTCATGGGATGCCGGACACCCAGCGAAAAGGACATTCGATGCGGCTTCGTGAGGTGGGCGACGACACCCTGACCTGGCCGCTCGCACGGCGCACCGGACGGCCCGGCCTCTACGTCCCCTCCGCCCGGCTCGGCCTGTATCTGGCCCTGCGCGGCCTGGTGCCGCGCGGGCGGCGGGTCCTCATGTCCCCGGTCAACTGCGAGACCGTGCTCTTCGCCGCGGTGGCGGCGGGCCTGCGGCCGGTCATGGCCCCCCTCTCGCCGGACGACGCCACCATCGACGTCGACCTGGTCGACTGGCACGACGTCGGCGCGGTGGTGGCCACCCACATGTACGGCCTGCCGGGCCAGATCGAACGGCTGGCCGCCGAGTGCGACAGCCGCGGCGTCGTCCTGATCGAGGACTGCGCCCACGCCTTCCAGACGGAGGTCGGCGGGCGGCACGTCGGCACGTTCGGCGCGGCGGGGGCGTTCAGCCTGTCCAAGCACCCCAGGGCGGGGGCGGGCGGCGTGCTCACCGTCGCCGACGAGGGCACCCGCGACCGCCTGGCCGCGCTGCGCGACGAGCTGCTGACCGCGCCCTCCGCGGCCGGTGAGTTCCGCGCCATGCTCGGCCCGCTGCTGCGCGACACCGTCTACGCGCTGCGGCTGAGCAAGCCCGCGTGGCGAGCGGCACGCGCGCTCGGCATCGAGGCGACGCACACGAGCGACGACACGCGCGCGCGCGACCTCGCGGCCACCGCGGCCGGGCACGAGGACCTGCCGCCCTTCGACCGGTGGATGTCGGTGGGCTCCGGCGGCTACCGCACCGCCCACGGGCCGCTGCTGCGCCGTTTCGCCGTGGTGCGGCAGCGCACGGCCGAACGGGAGCGCGAGCGGCGCGTCCGCGGCGTGCGGTTGCTGGCGGAGCTGCCGGTGGCCGCCCCGCCGGTGCGACGCTTCGCCGACCAGCCGCTGTTCCGGGTGCCGCTGATCGTCGAGGACCGCGACGCGGCGAAGGAGGCGCTGGAGCGCCGCGGCGTCATCACCACGGCCCTCTACACGCCGCCGCTCGACGACGACTTCGGGCCCGCGCTGGCCGAGCCGGGGCCGACCCCCGGCATCGCCCTGTGGTGGACGCGGCACGTGCTCCCCGTAGATCCGCTCCAGGCCGCGCGCGCCCTCCCGGTGCTGCGTACGCTCGACTCGCCGGTGCGGCCGAAGGTCCGTTAACCAGGAGATACACCAACTTTATAGTTGCCTGCATACACTCAAGGTCGCCGAGAGTAGTCGCGCGGCAACGATCATCACGGAGAAGACATGCCACAGGAGATCGCGGGCAAGCACGCCGTCCCGCGGAAGAGGCGGCGCAACCTGTGGGCCCTGGTGGCCGGGGCCTCCGTGCTGGGCGTGGCGGGAGTGGTCTACGTCAACAGCGGGCCCGACAAGGAGGCGGTGGCCGACGGCGCCGGGGTGCCCGAGCGTCCCTGCAGCGCACCGGCCACGCTCAAGCGCGGTCCGGCGTGCGGGGCGTGGTGGGGCATCTACACCCCGGCCGCGCAGGGCAGCATGCTCGCCCCGGTCACCGCGCTGGAGCGGCAGGTCGGCCGCTCGTTCGACGTGGTGTTCACTTATCACGACATGTCCCTGTCGAAGAACGGCATGATGCTGCGCGACGACGAGCCGGAGCTCGGGCGCTCCCGGCTGCTGCTGCTCGGCTGGGAGTCGGAGCAATGGAACAGCAACGACAGCATCCCCTGGGCCGCCATCGCCCGCGGCGAGGTGGACTCGACCATCATCGACCCGCAGGCGCGGCGGATCAAGGAGTACGGCAGGCCGGTGCTCCTGGGCTTCGACGGCGAGATGGAGCTGCGCCCGAACAGCGGCACCCCCGCCGAGTACATCGCCGCCTACCGGCACATCGTCGAGAGGTTCCGGCAGATCGGCGTGACCAACGTGGCGTGGGTCTGGGGGGTCACCGGCTACTACCCCTTCCGCAACAGGTGGAAGGCGTTCTACCCGGGCGACGCCTACGTCGACTGGGTGAGCTACGACCCCTACAACTTCGCCCGCTGCCGCAACGCCACGTGGCAGAGCTTCGAGGAGACCGTCGAGCCCACGTACGACTGGCTCATCAGCAACGGTTTCGGGCGCAAGCCGTTCATCCTCAGCGAGTACGGCACCGAGAGCGACCCGGACGACCCCAAGGCGCGCGGCCGGTGGTACAGGGACGTGCCCGACGTGCTGGAAGACCTGCCGAACATCAAGGCCGTCGTCCAGTGGAACTCCGTGGACGCCGACAAGTGCGACTTCACGCTGACCGGTCCGGGCGTGCTGTCCGGGTTCATCGAGGCGGGCAAGATGCCGTACGTGCGCAAGGGGCTTCCGAAGCACGCCGGTTGAGGCGCCATCCTCACTGCCGGAAATGTCGAAGTATTTAGGGATTCGCCCCGTACGGCCTGATCACGAGGTCTGCGATGGGGCCGTCGATACCGAGTAAAGTCACAGGCAGTCAGCCATCAGGGCCGCGCCAGGGACACGCAGGCGACCAGGGAAAGGTATACGGGTGGAGGGCAGCAACACCGACGAGGTGACCGACGGGTCGGTCACCCGGGACATCCGGCGTCCGGCTGCCCCGCTTTCCCCGCCGGGCGCGCCCGCGACCGGCGAGGAGACCGACGGTTCGGAGACGATCCAGGTGCTCCGCCCCCCCGCGTCCCACAAGCCCGCCCAGGACAGGCCCGCCGAGCCCGAGCCCGAGGCCACCGAGCCGGAACCCGCCGACAGCGAGCCCGCCGAACCCGCCGAGCCCGCCGAGCCCGCCGAGCCCGCCGACAGCGAACCCGCCGAGGCCACCGAGGCCACGCCCACCGCGGCAGACTCCGCCGAGATCCAGGCCGCCGAGGCCCAGGCTGAGGACGGCGGGCCGTCCCACGTGTTCGAGAGCGAGGACGTGAAGGACACCCAGGTGTGGGCCTTAGCGGACGTCCGGCAGCTCCTGGCGAAGACGGAAGCGCCCCGGGCCTCCACGCCCGCGGCAGCCGAAGCACCCGCGAGCGCCGTGGACGCCGCGAACGCCGCAGAGGCGGTGCAGGCCGAAGAGGCCGTTGAGGCCGTTGAGGCCGAAGACGACGCCACCTACACCCGCCCCTTCCCCAAGCCCGCTCCCCGGCCCCGCAAGCCCGCTCCCCCGCCCCCGAAGCCACGGGCGGCGAGACCCGCTCGCCCCGCCGAGCCCCCGCCGGCGCCCCAGGCGACCCCGACCCTCTCGGCGATCATCGTCACCGGCGAGGTGAGCGCGTGGCACAACCTGCGCGTGACGCTCGCCTCCATGCGCGCCCAGCAGGCGCCGCCCCAGCAGATCATCGTGGTCGTCGACCACTGCGACGAGCTGGCGGAGCTGGCGCGGGCCGCGCTCGACGGCGTCACCGTTCTCCACAACGAGGGCGGCCACCGGGGCGTGGCCGCGGCGCGCAACCTCGGCCTGTCCATCGCCACCGGCGACGTTGTCGCGTTCCACGACGACGAGACCGCGGCCGAGCCCGACTGGTCGGCCTGCCTCCTCGCCGCCTTCGCCGACCGCCAGGTGCTGGCCGTGCGGAGCAACCTGACGCTGCGCTGGGTCTCGGGGCGGCCCACCTGGTTCCCCGAAGAGCTGACCTGGCTCATGGGTGACTCCTGCACGGGCTCGCCGGAGGACGGCGGCCCGCTGTCCGACCTCTACGGAGCGGGCCTGGCCTTCCGGCGTGAGGCCCTGGCCGCGGCGGGCGGCTTCCCCGAAGACCTGGACCACCAGGCGGGCAACGTGCTGGCCGAGCCTCCGGGCGGCGTCAAGGCCGAGCTGTGGCAGCGGCTCCGCGCCCTGCACCCGAACGGCAAGGTGCTGTACGAACCGTCGGCCAACGTGCGTTCGGGGATCTCGGCCAGGCGCGCCACCCGCGGCTACGTGATCTCGCGCTGCGTGGCCGAGGGCAAGTCGCTGGCCGCCGTGCCGCAGCGCGACCGGGGCCGCAGGGAGCTGAGCAGCCACCTCTCCCAGGTCAAGGCGTCGCTCCCGAGGACGGCGTTCCACGCGATCACGCTCACCGGGCCGAACAACGTCAAGCCCTGGCAGGCGCTGCTGACGCGGCTGCTGGCGATGCTCGCCACCATCTTCGGCTACCTGAGCGGCCGCCTCGACTCCACGCGCACCGACCGCATCTCGCAGGCGAGCAACCTGACCTGGTTCATCGCGCGGACCGCGCTGCCCGTCTCCACCATCCTGTGGGGTCTGTCGCTGCGCGCGGTCGACCTCGACGAGATGACCGACCTCGGGCTGCTCACGGTCATGCCCGTCACCTTCTGGGTGGCGATAGCGATCATGGTCATCGGGTTCGTCGCCCTGCTGGGCGACCGGCACGCGCTGGAGCTGTGGCACGCCGGCTACGTGCTGATCCTGATCGCCGTGCTGCACGCCACGCCCAGCCTGCTCTACCCCACGCTGCGCTACTCGTGGGCGTGGAAGCACGTGGCGGTCATCGACTACCTGATCCGGCACGGCGCCACCGACCCCGAGACGGGTCCGCTGTCGGCCTACCACCAGTGGCCCGGCTTCTTCTCGTTCTTCGCTCTGATGACCGAGACGGCCGGGCTGGAGAACTCGATCGACATCGCCAAGTGGGGGCCGCTCGCGTTCAACGTGGCCACGCTTCTGCCGCTGCTGCTGCTGTTCCGCACCGTGACCAGGGACCGGCAGCTCATCTGGGGCGCGATCTGGGTCTACTTCTCGTGTTCCTGGGTCGGGCAGGACTACTTCTCGCCGCAGGCGACCACGCTGGTGCTCTACCTCATCGTGCTGGCGGTGGTGGTGCGGAGGTTCAGGCGCGGGCCGATCAGGGCGGGTGCGGACCCCGACGGGCTGGCCGCCGAGCCGCCGCCCATGACCTCGACCTTCGCCCGGCTGACCTGGACACTGCTGCTCGTCATCCCGATCGCGGCCATCGCGTCGTCGCACCAGCTCACGCCGCTCATGCTGGTGGCGACGCTGGCGTTCCTCTTCGTCCTGCGCAGATACCGCAACCTCGGCATCCTGATGCTCAGCGCCGCGCTGGCGGGCGGGTGGGCCGTCGGCGTCGCGTGGCAGCTGCTGGAGAGCAAGCTCAACTACATCATCGCGTCGCTGGGCGACGCCAAGGACAACCTCGACGCCGGTCTCATCACGCTCGGCTCGGCCGCGCCGGGCCAGGTGATCGTGGCCTATGCCGACCGCGCGCTGTCGGGGGGGCTGTGGCTGCTGGCCATCGGCGGCGCCGTGCTCCGCAGGCGCTGGCTGCGCCGTCCGGGCCTGCCGCTGTTGATGATCGGGCTGAGCCCGCTGGTGTTCCTGGCCGCCGGCAGCTACGGCGGCGAGATCATCTTCCGCGTCTACCTCTTCACGCTGCCCCTCACCGCCTTCCTGGCGGCCTCGCTGTTCCTGCCGAACCGCCGCGCGTGGATCAGGGTCATCGTGCTGCCGGTCGTGCTGCTGCTGATGGTCGGAGGCTTCTTCTTCGGCAACTACGGCAAGGAGCAGAGCAACTACTTCACCATGGACGAGGTCCGGCTGGTCAGGGAGCTCCACCGGATCGCGCCGGAGAACTCCCTGATCGTGGCGCCCACGTTCTACCTGCCGGGCGCCTACGACGACTACGAGCGCTTCGACCAGCTCTGGCTGGACGAGCTGCCGCCGTCGCGCACGGCGCTGCCCAACCTGCCCACCTACGTGCCGACCCTGTCGGAGTTCGTCAAGGAGCCCACGCCCGCGCTGATCAGCCTCATGTCGAAGCTCCCGCCGGGCGCCAAGGGCTACCTGGTGCTCAACCGGGCGCAGCGGCCGGCCACCGAGACCGCGGGGATCCTCCCGAAGGGCACCATCGACAGGCTCAAGCAGGAGGTCGTGGCCTCCGGCCGGTTCAAGCGGGTGCTGAGCAATCCCGGCGGTGACGTCTACGAGCTGGTTCCGAGGGAGAGATGACCTTCTCACGCGTGTCGCTGCTGCTGCTGGCCGCCTCGGGGTGGCTCGCCGTCCTGGTCACCGAGACCGCGGCCGGAGCCCCGCTGCGGGTCGTGGTGACCATGGTCTTCCTGCTGCTGTGCCCGGGTGCGGCCGTGATCGGCCTGATGCGCCCGCTGCTCGGCCGGCGCGACCACACCGGTGACGCCATGGAGAGCGCGGCGCTGGCGTTCGCCATCAGCATCGGGCTCGGCATGATCGTCAGCGAGCTCTACTTCCTGACGGCGACGTTCACCATGTCACGCGCCCTCATGACCCTCGCCGCGTTCACCACGGTGGCGGCGCTCGGCGCGCTGGTGACCACCCGGCGGGCCCGGCGGGCGCCGGCCCCCCGCCGCGAGGTGAACCGGCGCCGCGAACCACAGGACTGGTAGCGGGCTCAGTCGAGGGTCCTGCCGCGCACCTCGGCCGGGGGGCGCTGGCCCTCCGCCGGTCCGGGGACGCCCGCGAAACGGTACGGCACGGGCGGCCGGCCCGGCTGCACGACGAGGATGGCGCCCGGCTCCTCCGCGTAGAACGCCGACTCCACGGCGGCGGCCACGTCCTCCGCGGTGAGCAGCGGGAACCCGGCGCCGCGGAACGTCTCGCGCATCTCCGAGATCAGCGGTGTGTCGGTGAACCCCGGGCAGACCGCGCCGATCCTGATGCCCTCCGCGGCGAGGGGCTGGGCCAGGGCCCGCACCAGCCCGACCACCGCGTGTTTGGTCATCGTGTAGACGGGGTCGCGGTCGTAGTCGACGAGCCCGGCCAGTGACGCGGTGACCACGATCGCGCCTCCGCCGGACCGGCGCAGCGCGGGCAGCGCCGCCACGACGCCGAAGACGACCCCGTCCACGTTCACGGCGACCACCTTGCGGTAGCGGTCCAGGTTGAACGCGGACAGGTCGACGCCGCCGATGAGGCCGGCGTTGAGGTGCACCAGGTCCAGCCGCCCGTACGTCTCCAGAGCGAACTCGACGGCGCGCCGCGACGCCTCGGGCTCGGTGACGTCGGCGGCCAGCGCCACACCGCCGACCTCCCTGGCCAGGCGCTCGGCGGCGGGCCGGTCGATGTCGACGAGCACGCACCGCGCGCCGCCGTCGGCCAGCC
>NZ_QNFZ01000031.1 GCF_003313395.1 Nonomuraea lactucae
CGACCCGCCGGCGCGACCCGCGCCGCTGCTGGACGAGGCCCTGGTGGCGGAACTGTTCACGACCGGCGGCACGCTCACCGAGGCCGCCGGCGGTCGCGTCCTCGACGCGCTGGGCGTGGCGCGCCCCCGGGCCATACTCGCGACCACCGAGCAGGAGGCGATCGCCGCCGCCGCCGAGCTCGGCGACCGGCCGCTGGTCTTCAAGATCCAGTCGCCGCAGATCCCGCACAAGAGCGACGTGGGCGGTGTACGGGTCGGGGTGGACCCGGGCGACGCCGCCCAGGCCTTCCAGGAGATCCGGGCGGCGGGCGACCGTGTACCCGGAGCCCGGGTCGAAGGCGTGCTCGTACAGGCACTGGCACGGCCCGGGACCGAGCTCATCCTCGGCGTGCAGGGGGCGCGGGACGGCTATCCCCCGGTGCTGACCGTCGGCATCGGCGGGGTCGCCACCGAGATCTACGCCGATGTCGCCTCGGCGCTGGCCCCGCTCACCCCCGTCCGCGCGCTCGAGCTGCTGCGCCGCCTGCGCGGCTGGCCGCTGCTCGACGGCTACCGGGGGCGTCCGCGGGCCGCGGTGGACGCCGTGGTGGCGGCACTGGTCGCGCTTTCCGAGGCCGCGCTCGCGCTGGGCGAGCGGCTCGACGAACTCGAGATCAACCCCTTGGCGGTCGACGAGCACGGAGTCATGGCACTCGATCTGTTGATCAGATCCCGAGGCCGTGGAGAGGACGCCTGATGCGTTTTCCACCGACCACTCTCACCCTCCCCGAGCGGCGGCTGCGCGACGATGTCCGCGGTTTCCTGGCCGCCGAACTCGCCGGCCGGGACATCGTCGGGTCGGACATGAGCGGCGGGCGCGATCCGGAGTTCAGCCGCAGGCTGGCGGCGAAGGGCTGGGTCGGCATGTCCATCCCCGCCGAGTACGGGGGGCGCGGTGGTACGGCGGTCGAGCGCTTCGTCGTCGTCGCCGAACTGCTGTCGGCCGGCGCCCCCGTGGCCGCGCACTGGGTGGGTGACCGGCAGACCGCGCCGACCATTCTGGCCTTCGGCACCGAGGAGCAGAAGCGGCGGTTCCTGCCGTTGATCGCCAGGGCCGAGTGCACCTTCTGCATCGGCATGAGCGAGCCCGACTCCGGCTCCGACCTGGCCTCGGTACGCACCGCCGGGGTGCGGGACGACGGCGGCTGGCGGGTCAGCGGGACGAAGGTGTGGACCTCCGGGGCGCACCAGCAGGACTACGCGCTCACGCTGGTCCGGACATCGCCGTCGGGTCAGGACCGCCATGCCGGCTTGAGCCAGTTCCTCATCGATCTACGCGGTCCGGGCATCACGATCAGCCCGATCATCAGCCTGGACGGCACACACCACTTCAACGAGGTGGTTTTCGACGACGTCTTCGTGCCCGACGAGCTGGTGCTGGGCGACGTCGGAGGGGGCTGGCACCAGGTGACCTCCGAGCTCGCGTACGAGCGTTCCGGCCCGGATCGGTGGCTGTCCACCTACGGGCTGTTCCGTTCCTTCCTGGACGCGTACGGCGAGCACGCATCGGACTCCGTCCGCGATGCGCTCGGCCGCATCACGGCGCGGTACCGGACGCTGCACAACCTGTCCCTCTCGGTGGCCCGCATGATCGACGGCGGTAGCGCTCCGGTGGCCGAGGCGGCACTGGTGAAGGACCTCGGCACCACCTTCGAGAAGGAGGTGGCCGAGACGGTTCGCTCGCTGGCCGGCGTGGCGCCGGATCCCGACGCCGCCGACCGGTTCTCGCGCGAGCTGGCCGCGGCCACCCTCATGCTGCCCGGCCTGACCATCCGTGGCGGTACCACCGAGATTCTGCGCAGTGTCGCCGCACGGGAGCTGATCCGATGAACACGTTGACCGAGATTGACCGGCTTCTGGTCGACACCGCGCTCCGGCTGTGCGCCGACCATGGATCGCGTGAGGCCCTGGAGGCCGCGGAGGCCGCCGGCTGGTCCGAACAGTTGTGGAACGCCCTCGTGGAGTCCGGCCTGACCCGCGTCGGCATCAGCGAAGCCGAAGGCGGCAGCGGCGGCACTGCGGCGCAGGCAGCGGAGCTCGTACGGATCTCCGGCTACGCCGCGGCGCCAGTGCCGCTGGCCGAGTCGCTGCTGGTGGGCGGCCCGATCCTGGCCGCGGCCGGGATCTCACCACCCGACGGGCCGCTGGCCGTCGCGCCGGAGACCGGCCGGCTCACCGTGGCGCGCAGGGACGGCTGCTGGACCGTCAGCGGCCGGATCGCCGCGGTGCCGTGGGCGCGGATGGCGGAGCTGATGGTCGCCCTCGCCTCCGGCGAGACGGGGCCGGTCGTGGTCGCGGTGCCGCTCGCCGACGCCGGCATCGTACCGGGCCGCAACTACGCCGGAGAGCCGCGTGACACCGTCACGGTCTCCGGCGTGGTGGTCGCCGCGCCGACGCCCGCCGCGGATGCCGGCGTCGACGCGACCACCTGGCGCCTGCGCGGTGCCCTGGCGCGGTCGCTGCAGATCGCCGGCGCGCTTGAGCGGGTGCTGGAGCTGACCGTACGGCACGCGAAGGAACGCGAGCAGTTCGGCCGACCGATCGCCCGGTTCCAGGCGGTGGGGCACATGATCGCGCTACTCGGGGAAGCCGTCGCGCAGGCCCGGATGGCCGCTGAGACCGCCGCCGCCGGCGCCCGCCCCGACGACGCGGCGATCGCCAAGATCATCGCTGGGGAGGCCGCGACCAAAGGAGCGGCGCTGGCCCACCAGGTGCACGGCGCCATGGGAACCACCCGTGAGTGCGACCTGCAGTGGTTCACCCGGCGCCTGTGGTCCTGGCGTGACGAGTTCGGCTCCGAGACCGAGTGGGCCCGGGCGCTGGGTGCCGAACTCGGGCGCGGCGGAGCCGGGAGGCTGTGGGAGGTCGTCACCGCGACACCGGAGGAGCAGCGTTGACGTGGGGTTGCCTGGAGGCGTTGGCGTAGCGGTCGACTGGCGCGTGCCTCATGCCCCGCGAGCTCGTGCGGTTGCGTGATTCTGCCGGGCGATCCCGGGTTGGAGCTTCAGGCCAGGGAGCGGTAGCCGAACGGGGCACCGCTGAGTCAGCCGGACCGTACGAGCCGAGCCTCTCCTCCCATCTCTTGACAGTGGCGACACCCACCCTTCATATTGCTTTCATCTGAAATAACCTCACCTGAAAGCAATGGCGCCAGCCCCTCCACGGCACGGCCCGCCCGGAAGAGTCCAATGGCGCCAGCCCCTCCACGGCACGGCCCGCCCGGAAGAGTCCAATGGCGCCAGCCCCTCCACGGCACGGCCCGCCCGGAAGAGTCCAACAGCCCCTCCACGGCACGGCCCGCCCGGAAGAGTCCAAGGAGCCCGCCATGCGGCACGGTGACATCACATCCAGCCCTGACACCGTCGGAGTCGCGGTCGTCAACTACAAGATGCCCCGCCTCCACACCACTCCCGAAGTGATGGAGAACGCGCGGACGATCGCCGACATGGTCGTCGGCATCAGGCAGGGCCTGCCCGGCCTGGACCTGGTGCCGTGAGGCCGGCGTGTGGGGGGTCTTCTCGATCACCGGTGAGCGGCACGAGGACCTCCCGAACAGACCGCCGTCGGCACCTACGTCACCGAGGGACCCAAGGGCCTCAAGGTCTCGCTGATCATCCGCCACGCCCGCGCCCAGGACCAGTCCACCAACCATCTGTTCAAGCTGCTGCACCGGGGATACTCCGGCGTCCACAACGGAAACGACGGCGACAAGGGCGTCGCGGAATGCCCGTTCGACTTCTACCGGACCTGGGTCACCGACCCGGAGCGGGCACAGAAGAACGTCGAGGCCATCACCCGCGACACCATCGGCGTGGCCACCTGCCCCGTCGGCACCCTCCCGACCGGGGAGCCCGAGCGGTCCTGACCGTCCCGATCACCAACACACCCGGCGGACCGGCGGGCCACCCCCCGCCCGTGACCACCGCTGCTCCGCGAAGGACGACTCCTGTGAGAGGCGCGCCGAAGCGGATCAGTCACCACCTCGTCGAGGAAGAAATATGAGTACAGAAGAATCCCACGACGCGCTCGGAAACGAATACGAGCACACACCCGTGCCGATGGACGCCCGCCGGAGCACCTTCTCCGTATCCATGGTCTGGCTCGGCGCGCCTATGATCATAACGACCGCCATCACCGGATCGATCCTGGTGGCGGCCATGGGCTTCCAGAAGGCGCTGCTGGCCATCCTGGTCGGAAACCTGCTGATGTTCCTCTACACGGGAGCACTGGCCTACGACGCGTATCGGACCGGGAACAATTCCGCGCTGCAGGCCAGCTCCGTTTTCGGCAGGAAGGGCTACGTCGCGGTCTCAGGGTTGCTGTCGACGCTGGTCCTCGACTGGTTCGCGGTACAGACCGGCCTGACGGGGGCCCTCATCCACGCCGCCTTCAACGTACAGTATGTGATCGTCACGGCGCTCGCCGGCCTCGTCTTCCTGCTGATCACATTTCTGGGGATCAGGGGACTGCACTGGGTCGGCGTGGTCTCCGTGCCGCTCTTCGTCATTCTGGGCGGCTGGGTGCTGTTCGACTCGGCCCTCACCGCGGGCTGGGACCGCGTGGCGGAATACGCCGGGACGGCACCGGCCACTCCCCTGGCCTTCGGAGCCGGGGTCACCATCGTCTGCGCGCTGTTCGCGGACGGGGCGACGCTCACCGGGGATTACAGCCGCTGGTCGCCCCAGCATTCGCGGCGCCATCGTCTCAACGTTCAGCGCGTTCCCGTTCGCGATGACGGTGGCGATGCTGGTCGGCGGCGTGATGACGGCCGCTCTTCAAGTGGCGGCTCCGAATCCCTTCGGCCACGACAACATGTTCGGTTATCTGCTCGACCAGCACCAGACGGTGGTCTCTGCCCTCGCACTCGTCTTCCTGCTCTGCAATCTCGGCTCGATCTGCTCCCACTGCCTGTACTTCTCCGCTGTGGGCTTCTCCCGTATCACCAAGAGCAAGATGCGGGTGTGCGCCGTGGCGCTCGGTGTCATCGGCACCGTGCTCGCCGCCGTGAACATCTGGGCGCTCTTCGTCCCGTGGCTGACGCTGCTGGGCATCGTGGTGCCCCCGATCGGCGCCATCATGATCGTGGATCTCTTCCTCGTCCGCAAGGACGCCAGGCCCGTCTCCGCCTGGCGGCCTGCGGCTTTCGCCGCTTGGCTGATCGGCTCGATCGTGGCCTTCGCGGTGGAGTTCGAGGCACCGGGTCTGTCCACCCCGGTGGCCGCGTTCATTGCCGCCGCGGTCGCCTACCTGCTCATCAGCTCCCTCACATCGGCGAGCAGCAAGACCGCCGCGCCGGAACCGATCCCGGTGGCCGAGCCGGTGGATCCCTGACCGCACCAGATCACGCCCCTCCCCCGGCGTCCCCGGCCGGTGGTCGTCTCCCACCGGCCGGGACCTGCCAACGCTCACACCGTGGAGACGGCGGCCGAGGAGGTCTACGGTGACCTGCCGGCGGCGGGTCGGCCGAATGAGGCGGGCTCGGTCATGGGTGTCTCTTTCCGGCGCCTGAGAGAGCCCTCTGTCCATTTACTTCGAGACCAGCCTTCTCATCACCCACTCTGGCATGGTGCCGAAAGGTCAGCCACGGAGCCTCGGGGGGCGCTTGCCCGTCGGACATGCGCACAGGAGGGGAGGGCGGTTACCTGCCTGGGGCATGTCCGGGAGAGCATCACCCCCGAAGCCGGGACACGACGGCGCGGCGCCCGCGTCGGTGAACGAGAAACGCCATGTCGCTGAACGGTCGGAACGTCGCGGTCTTCGCCCTCGGCGGCACCATCGCCACCGCCACGCACCCGGCCACCGGCGGGGCGGTCCCCGCTCTTTCGGCCAAGGAGCTTCTGGAAAACGTCCCCGGGCTGGACGCCCTGGGCGTCCGGCTGCACGTTCATGACTTCCGTCGGCTGCCCAGCGCCTCACTGTCGCTGGCGGACCTCGACGCGCTCCACGCCGAGATCAGGGCCGAACTCGCCCCCGAGGCAGTGGACGGCGTGGTGGTCGTCCAGGGCACGGACACCATCGAGGAGACCGCCTTCTACCTCGACCTGCTGCACCGTGGGGACGCGCCGATCGTCGTCACCGGAGCGATGCGCGGTCCAACCCTCCCCGGATCCGACGGACCCGCCAACCTGAACGCCGCCGTCATCGCGGCGGCCGGCCCATGGCTGCGCGGGGCAGGCTGCGTCGTCGTTCTCGGCGACCAGATACACGCCGCACGCACGGTCCAGAAAAGCCACACCGTCAGTCCCGCGGCCTTCACCTCCCCCGGCTGCGGCCCGCTCGGCCTGGTCGCGGAGGGACGGGTGCGGTTGTACCAGCGGCTCCCCCACCGGACCGCCTGCCCGCCCGGCGACGAAGGAGCGGCGAGCACCAGTGCCGTGCGGGTCGCGCTGCACACGGTGACCCTCGGGGACGACGGCACCCAGCTGGACCTGCTCGACGGCCACTGCGACAGCCTCGTCCTCGCGGCCCTCGGCGCCGGCCACGTACCCGAATGGCTCGTGCCGCGGCTGCGCCGGCTCGCCGAGCGGATCCCCGTCGTCCTCACCTCCCGCATCGGCAACGGCCCCGTGCTCACCCGCACCTACAGCTCTCCGGGCTCCGAGCGCGACCTGCCCGCCAACGGGCTGATCCCCGGCGGCGACCTGAACCCGTACAAGGCCCGGCTGCTGCTGCACCGGCTGCTCACCACCGGGTGCCACGACCGGGCGCGGATCGCCCTGGCCTTCGCCACCGCGGGGATCGCCCCGGCACGGCCAAGGGCGCCCTCCGCCTGCCAATAACGGATATCACCGGCGTTGGAGACGCTCGGCAAGGCCGGCGCTGGAGTCGTCGTGGCGGCATGCACCGAGATCCCCCTGCTGCTCACGGCCGAGGACACAGGTCCAATGCGCTTCATGGACGCCACAGTCGTCCTGGCCCATGCCGTCGTCCGCCACGCCCTGGAGTAGTGACGGCCGGTGGACAACCATCGAAGGCACCGGCGAACTTCGCAACCTCTGCGTAACTCATGTCTTGTTCGTGAGGGGAGAGATGTATACATTGCATACACATTCGCCCTCCCCCGAACCACGTGCAAGAAACACGTGCAAGAAAAAGGTGACAGCGTCATGCTCAGACCCAGTCGGCCCACGCCCGCCTACCAGGGCAAGCGGAGGCAACCGTGACTATCGATGGGCCCTTGGCCGACACGCGCGAGATGTACCTGGTGCACGACATGTTCCGGCGCGAGTTCGGGCTGATGCCGGCGTTGGTCCGCGCGGTCACGCCGGGCGACGTGGAGCGCGCCGGGGTCGTCGCCGATCACATCACGCTCGTGACCGGCGTGCTGCACAGCCACCACCGCGGTGAGGACGACCACCTGTGGCCCAGGCTGCTGGAACGTGTCCCGGAGGAGGTCGTCCCGGTCGTCCACACCATGGAGGACCACCACGAGGGCATCGCCCGGCTGGACGCCGAGTTGGAGACGGCCATATCGGCCTGGCGTGCCGACGCCGGCGCCGAGCGCGGCAAGGCCCTCGCCGATGTGATCGAGCGGGTGAACGTCCTGCTCGTCGAACACCTGGGGCTGGAGGAGGAGCGGATCCTGCCGCTCGCCGAGAAGTACGTCACCGCGGCCGAGTGGGCTGCGATGGTCGCCGACGCGAACAGCAAGCTTCCCATGGAGATGCTGCCCCTGCTGGCGGGCTTCGTGACCTACGAGGGGGACCCCGAGGTCATCGAAGGGCTCTTCTCGTCGTTGCCGCCGGAGGTGGGCGTCTTCCTGCGGCAACAGGCTCCGCAGGCGTACGCCTCTCACGCCGAGCGCGTCCACGGCACCCCCACCCCGCCGCGCGCCACCGGCTGACGTCCGAACGGCACAAGGGCCACGATTCTCCCCACGGCCTTTGTGTCGTTCTCCGCTGTGTCGTTCTCCGCCTCCGCGTGCCCAACAGCCCCGCCGTGGAGACCCAGCGGGCCCGCGTCAGATGCAGGAACCGGAGATCGGCGCGGTGTCGGCGAACGGGCCGAACGCCAGCTGCCGGAGCAACCGGACGAGCTCGTCGCGGTCGCGAGGGCGCATCTCGGCGAGCAGTCGCTGCTCGGTCGCCTCGATCTCCTCGGCGGCCTTGCCTGCGACTTCGCGTCCTTCGGCGGTCGCCTCGCACACCCTCGCGCGCCGGTCGCCCGGAGCGGGGCGGCGCAGGATGAGCCCTGCCTCCTCAAGCCGGTCGAGCACCGCTGTCAGCGTGGTCTTGTCGAGCCCGAGATCCCGGCCGAGCGCGAGCTGGCTCGATCCCTCGCTCTGGGCGATGGTGCGCAGCACGACGTAGCCGCGTATGCCCAGGCCGTGGCGGCGGGCCACCTCGTCCTGCGCGCTGCCGAGCACGGCGCCGACGCGATGCAGGAGCCAGTTGAGATCCCCGGCGAACGGATGGTCGAGCCCCTCGTCGGGCCGCACTGAAGACGACACCCTTCGAGCTTACCAGTAACTCCGAGCCAAGATGTTCTTGCTTAGGAACATCTCATCTCGTAATATCCGAGTCCGGAGCATTTCCCTGGAACCTCCCGAAGGAGTTGTCATGCCGATCCTCAGAGCCGACGAGTGCGCGATCGTGATGATCGATCACGCCGTGGGCTTCGGAAACCTGTTCCGCTCGCACGACCTGGCGTACCACGTCAACAACACCGTGGCGCTCGCCAAGACGGCGCAGGCGTACGGTGTTCCCCTGGTGGTGACGAACGGCGCGGACACCGACCCGCCCGGCCCGCTGTTCGGGCAGCTCAAGGCCGTGCTGGGTGACACCGAGGTCATCGTGCGCGGCGGCAACTTCGACGCCTTCGGGACGCAGCGCTTCGCCGAGGCCGTCGCCGCGACCGGACGCCGCAAGCTCCTGCTGTCCGGGCTGATGACGGAGGGATGCGTGCTGCAGACCGCGCTGTCGGGTCTCGAGCGCGAGTACGAAGTTCACCTCGTCGTCGACTCCGTCGCCGGAGAGAACCGGGAGACCCATGACGCCGCCGTCCAGCGCATGATCCAGGCCGGCATCGTCCCGGTCACCTGGCTGACCGTGGCCTCGGAGTTCCAGCGCACGTACGAGAACGTCGCGACGGTTCAGCAGTTCATGGGCCTCGTGCTCGACCACTCGCCCGCGCTCGGCATGTATCTGCAGCAGTACACCGCACAGCAGGCAGCACACGCCGCGTCGTAGTCCTGTTCGGACACCGGCATTACCCCCCGGCAGGCGGCTCAACGCGGAGCGGGTGTGGGACGAGGCCACCCGGCCCGTCCGCACGGCAGCTCATACTGGCATTGCTCACAGCGCACCACTTCGGCGAGGACTTCGAGGTGTTCCCCGAACTGCGACACCACGAGCCGTCCCTGGACGCTGTCCTCGACCGCCTCGGCGCCGAGCACGACGCGATCCACGAGGTGGTCGAACGCATCGACCGCGACCTCGTCGGGCTGGTGGGGGGCACGTCGACGATCGCCGATCTGCAGGCGACCGTCGACGTGCTCACCGACACGCTCCTGTCCCATCTCGCCTACGAGGAAGCGCAACTGCTCGAACCCATGGCGCGGTACCTGCGCTGACATCGCGCCACCCCCTTCCGTAAGGAGATCAGATGGACATCGAACGGCGCACAGCCGCCAACACAGCCATCGTCCTCATCGACTACGTCTCCGGATTCGCGCCACTGATCGGATCGCAGACCATCGCGGAGAACACCGCCGGCGGCCGTGCCCTGGTCCAGACCGCGCACACCTTCGGCGTCCCCCTGGTGGTGAGCACCGGGCCGCGGAACGACCCGCGCGGGGTGCTCTACCCGGAGATCACCGAGGTGCTGGACGGTCATCCCGTGGTTCATCGCGGGCTGTCGTTCGACGCGTTCGAGGACGGCGGCTTCGAGCGCGCGGTCGCCGCGACCGGGATGAGGCATCTCGTCATCGCGGGGTTGATGACCGACGGATGCGTCATGCAGACCACACTCAGCGCACTGCGCAGGGACTACGACGTGTCCCTGGTCGTCGACGCCACGGCGAGTGACAGCGCCGCCTCACACAACGCGGCCCTCACCCGCTTCACCCAGCTCGGGGTCACTCCGCGCAGTTGGTTGTCGTTCGCGTCGGAGCTGCAGCGTTCCTACGAGCACACCGGCACGCTCGCCGGATTCCGCGCGATCCAGTCGAACATGCCGGGGTACGCGATGCTCAACGCTTCCCTGACGAACGTCCGCGAGATCCTGGCGAACGCTTCGAGCTGACCAATGAGGTGGTGGCTCGATCCCACGGTCTCACCGGCGGCGAGGGACGCGTACGACGTCGAAGGGAAGGTCAGGGGCCTGCCCGCTGGCGAGCCGGTCGAACTGGAGGTTGACCACGAGCAGGTCGTCACCGTCGGCGACAGCGGTGGAAGGGAACTTCAGCCGCGAGCTTGTCGTACGAGACAGCACGCGACCGGCCGCCGCGGTGGCGCCGAGGCGGATGCGCACGATCGCGTTGCCGGGCGGGGTGCTGGCGTCCACGGCGTACAACTCGTCGCCGACCAGGACCAGGCCGTCGCCCATCACCGGGACCCCGCCGAGATCGACGGGACGGATCTTCTTGTCGCGCAGGCCGATCCGATACAGCGACTTGCTGTTGGTGTCCGCGACCACCAGATGCCTGCCGCCGGGCGCGACCACGATGCCGTTGACGTTGACGTCCAGCTGCGCGTCCGGCTCGTACACGATCGGGGAGTCCCGCAGGTCCAGCCACGGCTCCAGGGGAAGCGCCTTCCCCGGGCGCGCCGCGGCGAGTGCCTCGGCCCGGATACGGTACAGCGTCGGCTTGGCGGTGTCGGTGACGTACACGTCCCCGTCTCGGGTGATGGCGAGGTCGTTGAGCGTGCTGCCCGGCACGGCGGTGGTGAACGTCCCCAGCAGCCTGCCGCTGCGGCTGTCGCGCACCAGGACCTTCCCGGTGTTGCCTCCCGCCACGAGCAACCGCCCCCGGCGGTCGACCTTCATGCCCAATGCCTGGGTGAGGCCGTCGGTTCCGGCGGGCACGAACACGCGCAGCCGCTCACGGCTCGTGCTCCCGCGGTAGAGCGTTCCGTCGGTGGCCGAGCCGACGAAGATATCCTTGCCGGAACGCGCTATGCCTTCGGGGAACGCGCTCTTCGCCTGATCGGGCAGCAGGTAGCGGTCCGGCGCCGGGCGGGCTTGCCCGTGGACGGGGCCGGACAGCGCGCCGATCGAGATGGCGACCAGTCCCATGGTGGTCAAGAACTTCTTGCGGTTCATGTTCGGCGTCTCCTGAGGCGCGAGTGACCTGGCATCCCACACGCTAGGCACTCCATACCGGGCCGCTCCATACTTGATTCGGCCGGAAACATACGTGATCGATCCTCCGACAGGGTCGTACGATGACACGGTGGATGTCTTCAGCGATGTCATCGCCACTGTTCGAGCCGGGCGGGCGAAATTCAGCCGGTCCCTGCGCACGGGACCGTGGGGCAACCGGTTCGGCCCGTATCCCGGGGCCGGCTTCCACGTGCTGCTGCACGGCGGCTGCTGGCTGATCCCACCGTCCGGTGCGCCGGTTCAGCTCAGCGCCGGCGATGTGGTGTTCCTGCCGTACGGCGCGATGCACGGGATGAGCGACAGCCCGCACCGGACGATCATGGAGCTGCCGCCCGAGCCGGACAACGGGCCCGCCATCAGAGCGCTCCATGACGAACCGGACGTGCTCTCGGCGAACCAGGCGCACCTCCTGTGCGGCGCCTACCGGCTCGAACGGGGGCAGGCTCACCCCTTCCTGCGTACGCTCCCCGAGGTCGTGCACATCGCCGCCCGCCCTGGTCGCCATTCCACCCTGCGGGCCGCCGTCGACCTGCTGGGCGCGGACCTGTCCGAACCCCGCCCGGGAGCCGGCGCCGCGCTACCGGCGTTGATGGACCTGCTCCTGGTCTACCTGCTGCGGGCCTGGCTCGACGACGAGGTCGAGCGCCGGCCCCACGCTGGCTGGCCCGCCGCGCTCACCGATCCGGTCATCGCGACCGCCCTGCACCACATCCACCACGAGCCCTCCCGCCGTTGGACGGTGCAGGACCTCGGCGACACGATCGGGATGTCCAGGACCGCGTTCACCCGGAGGTTCACGTCGTTGGTGGGCCAGCCTCCGCTGGCCTACCTCACGTGGTGGCGGCTGAACACGGGAGCGCGGCTCCTGCAGGACACCGATGCGCCGCTCGCCTCGATCGCCCGCCAGGTGGGCTACACCTCCGAGTACGCCTTCGCCAACGCTTTCCGCCGCGAGTTCGGCACGGCGCCGGGCAGGTTCCGCCGGCAACACCGAAGCTGTGCCGCAGGCTTCCAGGAAGGGGCGCATCCCTACCCCGTGGAAAGCGTTGGCTGACAGCGCCGCGGAGGCCGCCGCACCGGCTGAACCGGCCATGCTCTTCCAGCGTCCGCCGGTCGGTGACCGGAACGATCTCAAGGCCAGGAGGGAGATCGTGCGGCGTACTCTTGGTTCTCAGGCCCGGCGGCCGAGTGTGGCGAGCAGTTCGGCGAACGGGACGACCGCGGTGGCGTCGGCTGGATCGCCGCTGTCATGGATCGGCGTCCGCGGGGCGGTGCGGGCGCGCATGAGGTCGGCCAGCTCGCCCGCCGCGCGGGTGATCCTTGCGGGCAGGGCCTCGGTGTGGGAGTCGCCTGCCGCGCCCCAGTCGTCGGTGGCGGCGAAAACGGCGGTGGGGACCACCACGGCGCGCAGGTAGGCGAACAGCGGGCGCAGCGCGTGCTCCAAGGCGAGCGAGTGTCTCGCGGTGCCGCCCGTTGCGCCGATCAGAACCGGCGTTCCGGCCAGAGCGTTGGGCTCGATCAGGTCGAAGAACGACTTGAACAGTCCGCTGTAGGAGGCGTTGAAGATCGGTGTCACGGCTATCAGGCCGTCGGCCCGGGTCACCGCGCGGATCGCCTCCTCCAGCGCCGGGCTGGGATAACCCCGAGTCAGATGGTGGGCGATGTCCACGGCCAGCTCGCGCAGTTCGACGACGCGGACGTCCACCGTCCGCTCTGGCCCCTCCAGGCGCCGACGGGCCGCGTCGGCCAACCGGTCAGCGAGCAGTCGGGTGGAGGAGGGATCGCTCAGTCCGGCCGACACCGCGACCATGCGCAGGGGTTCCATCCTGGCTCACCCTCTCTCCGTGACGACGGCGTCCCCGTGGCTGCCGAGCGCCGGGTGCACGGGGCCGTCCGGCACATGCGCCGGACGGCGCGCGTCGAACTCCCTGCGGAGTACGGGGAGGATCTCGCCGAACAGGTCGAGCTGCTCCATGACCGTCTTCTCCGGCAGTCCGCCCGCGTCGAGGTTGAACAGCTGGCGCTGGTAGTCTCCGAAGGTCTCGCGGAAGGACAGCGTCTTGTCGATGACCTGCTGCGGGCTGCCGACGGTCAGCGGGGTCTGCTCGGTGACATCCTCCAGTGACGCCCCGCCGTAGACGGGGATGCTCCGGAAGTAGGGCCGGTAGTCCCGGACGGCGTCCTGCGACCTGCGCCGCATGAACGTCTGGCCGCCGAGGCCGACGATGGCCTGGTCGGCGGCGCCGTGGCCGTAGTGCTCGAAGCGCTGCCGGTACAGGTTCACCAGGCCGACGAAGTGACGCCGGGGGAAGAAGATGTGATTGGCGAAGAAGCCGTCGCCGTAGTACGCGGCCTGTTCGGCGATCTCCTGGCTGCGGACCGAGCCGTGCCAGACGAACGGCGGCACGCCGTCGAGCGGACGCGGCGTCGAGGTGAACGACTGCAGGGGCGTACGGAACTCGCCCTGCCAGTCGACGACGTCCTCTCGCCAGAGCCGGCGCAGCAGCGCGTAGTTCTCGATCGCCAGGGGAATGCCGTTGCGGATGTCCTGGCCGAACCAGGGATAGACCGGGCCGGTGTTGCCGCGGCCCATCATGAGGTCCACCCGTCCGTTCGCGAGGTGCTGGAGCACCGCGTAGTCCTCGGCGATCTTCACGGGGTCGTTCGTGGTGATCAGCGTGGTCGAGGTCGACAGGATGATCCGCCTCGTCCGCGCCGCGATGAAGGCGAGCAGGGTGGTCGGCGAGGAGGCCACGAACGGTGGGTTGTGGTGCTCGCCGGTGGCGAACACATCGAAGCCGACCTCTTCCGCCTTCGTCGCGACGGCGGCCATCATCCGTAGTCGCGCCTGCTCCGAGGACGGCCTCCCCGAGACGGGGTCGGCCTTGACGTCGCCGATGGTGAACACGCCGAACTGCATGTGAATCGCCTCTTCCATTTCATGGGTTTCAGTCGGGGGCGCTGGTCAGCGCATGAAGCTGCCGCCGTCCACGTTGAGGATCTGTCCGGTGACGAAGTCGGAGTCCGTGGAGGCGAGGTAGAAGACCGGCCCGACCAGGTCCTCGGGTAGTTCGTCCCGTTTGATGGCACGTCCCTCGCGCTGGGCCCGAAGGACCTCCGGCGGCATGTGGTCCCGCACCGCCGGGGTCACGGTGAGGCCGGGCGTCACGACGTTGACGGTGATCCCGTAGCCGCCGACCTCACGGGCGAGCGAACGGGAGAACCCGACGATGCCGGCCTTGGCGGCGACGTAGTGGGCGTAGCCGGCCGTTCCGTCGAAGACCGACCCGGACCCGAAGTTGATGATCCGTCCCCAGCCGCGGCCCTTCATGATCGGGAGCACGGCGCGGGTCATGAGGAACGTGCCGGTGAGGTTGACGTCGATGACCCTCCGCCAGTCGTCCGGCTTCATCTCCTCGAACGGTGTGAAGGGGAAGTAGCCGGCGCAGTTGACCAGGACGTCGACCCGGCCGGTCTCGCGACGCGCGGTCTGCGCCAGCCGGTCGCAGTCCTGCTCGGTGGAGATGTCGGCCGCGACCGTGATGAGGCGGCGCCGGTGCGATCCGGCCAGACGGGTGTCGAGAACCTCCTGGTCGGTGTCCGTCGCGATGACGGTGTCGCCGCTCGCCAGGAACCGGTCCACCAGGAGGGATCCGATGCCTCCCGCGGCGCCGGTGATGATGACTACTCGGTCGTCGTGCATTCTGATCTGCTCGCTGTCTGATCGCGTTGAACGATTGCCTTCTCGATGAGCCTGGCCTGGGCGATGAAGGACTCGACGGCGTCGGCGTCCAGGTGCTGGACGGAGACCCGTTCGAGCGCGGACCACATGGCCTCGATGGGTTCGCGCATGGCCCGGCCCTTGTCGGTGAGCCGGACGAGCTGGACCCGCCGGTCGTGCTCGGCCGGCTCGCGGGTGAGCAGCCCGGCCTCCTGCATGCGCCGCAGGGACTTCGAGACCGTCGAGTGGTTCAGGCCGACACTCTCCAGCAGCTCGGACTGCGTCTGGCCGTCCCGGTCGAACAGCTGCATCAGCAACAGCTCCTGGCCGGGATGCAGCCCCAGGTCACGCAGCATCCCGGCCGCGAACGCGCGGTGCGCGCGGGCGAGAGTGAAGATCGCGTAGCTCGGGCGTCCGGGGCCTGCCGTGCTCGGAGACCGGAGCGGAGCTGTGGTCATCATGACCTCGATTGAGCGCTCGCGGACAGCACGGGATAGTCGGTGTAGCCACGCTCGTCGCCACCGTAGAAGGTGTTCGGGTCGGGCGTGTTGAGGGGTGCGCCGACGCGTACCCGCTCGGCCAGGTCCGGGTTGGCGAGCGTCATCGAGCCGACGCTGGCGACGTCCGCCAGGCCGGCCTCGACGTCCTGGGCGCGGGCGGCGACGTCGGCGCCGGGACGGTTGAGGATCAGCGCGGCCGGCCAGTC
>NZ_QNFZ01000278.1 GCF_003313395.1 Nonomuraea lactucae
CGGCCGGATCCGCGCGGCCCCCGGAGCCCCACACACCCCCGCCGCGCGAGGCCGTGGCGGGCGTCACGCGCGCGCGCTCGCGCGGCCGGAGTGATCGACCGTCAACATATGGAGAATCAATTGTCCTCATTCGGTAAGACTCGTGCGGCGCACGGAGCCCCCCTGGAGGCGGCACATATAACGGGTTCCGTAGTGAACATGTCGCTGCTATGCCGGGCGAAATGTTCTATGGCCCGCACTACCGTCACGGGGAGTCCGAAATGGTAATAAAAATCAGGAAATCCATCTTGGCCGCGATGGCCGTGGGGAGTGGACTGGCGTTCGCGAGCACAGGGCTGGCGACCGAGGCGAACGCCCAGACCGCGCCCATGGCCGCGGCGCTCCGGCCCTACCCGCCCCGGCCCGAATGCCCGCGCGACTTCGGCAGGGACGACGTCAATGTCAATGTCTGCATCAACAACGACAACGTCAACGAGAACGACAACGACGCGGATGCCGACGCCGTCGCAGTCAACGTGCAGGAGCAGCAGGAGAGGGACTTCAACAACGCGCTAACCTCTTCCGACGCGGACCTCGCGCCGTTGGGTGACTTCAGCGAAATCGACTCCTTCCCGAACGCCGGCGAGATGGAAACGCTGGAGCAGTCGGGCCCGCACGGAATCTTCAACCTCGGCGATGACGACGAGGACGGCGAGGACGGCACCCATGACGGTGACGACGGTGACGACGGTGACGACGGTGACGACGGTCACGACGGGGACAAGGACGGCGACAAGGGCGAGGACAGCTCCTCGACGCAGGACAAGCACTTCACGATCGACATCGGGGACAAGGACTTCGACAAGGACTTCGACGACTTCGACCACGGGGACTGCTTCGAGGGGTTCTGCGAGAAGTTCGTCGAGCCGAAGGCTGAGCTGCCCAAGACGGGTGCCTCCGTCAAGTCGCTCGCGGCGGCCGGCACCGGCCTGCTGCTCGCCGGCGTCGCCGGCATGCTCGTCGCTGTGAGGCGCCGCCGCTCCACCGATGCCAAGTAAGACAGGCAAGAACCGACGGCGAGTCGTCGTCTTCGGACTGCTGGGCCCCGCCGCATGCCTCGCGCTGGCCGGGGGCTGGTCGGCGCGCCTCGGCCTGAGCGTGCGTGAGCACCTCCAGGCGACCAAGGAGGCGTTGCGGAACCTGCCTGTGAGCGATCCCGCTCGGCTGGGCGGGGCGCTCGCGGTCGCGCAACGGCATGCGGCCGAGGCGCGCCGGCTCACCAGCGGGCTGGACTGGTCGTTGCTCGCCGGCGCCCCGGTGACGGGGGACGGCGCGACGACCGTCCGCGGGCTGGCCGAGTCGGCCGCCGAGCTGACCGACGTGCTGGCCGGTGTCCACAGGGCCGGTGCGGGCCTGCTCCAGGCCGGTGGCTTCTCCATGGACGACATGGGAAGGCTGCTGGACGGCCTGGACTCCGCCGCGCCGGCCCTGGACGCCGCCACCGCCAGGATCGACCGGACGAGAGCGCGCCTGGCGGTCACCCCCGCGGAGACCGGTCTGGACGAGCTGGACGAGGCGCGGGGCACGGCCCTGCACGAGCTCGACCGGCTGCACGGCTGGCTCGGCGCCGCCTCCGACGCCGCCGCCCTGCTCCCTCCGATGCTGGGCCACGAAGGCCCGCGCCGCTACTTCCTGGCGTTCCAGACCAACGCCGAAGCCCGAGCCACCGGAGGGCTGGTCGGGGCGTTCGGCATCCTCAAGGCGGGCCGCGGCGGGCTGGGCGTCGAGCACCTCTCCGCCAACAACGGCCTCCGCACGAGCCGGGCGCCTGTCGTGGATCACGGTCCCGCCTACCGCGCCCGTTACGGGCGCCACTCCCTCTCGATGCTCTCCGTCTCCAACCTGTCCCCGCACTTCCCGTACGCGGCGGCCACCTGGACCGCGCTGTGGGAGCAGCAGACCGGCCGGCGCCTCGACGGCGCCATCGCCACCGACCCCGTGGGGCTGTCACACCTGCTGCGGCTGATCGGCCCGGTCACCCTCCCCAGCGGGGAGAAGGTGACCTCCGAGAACGTCGTGGACCTGACCGAACGGCAGGCGTACGCCCGCTACCAGGACCCGGAGGCGCGCAAGAGGTTCCTCATCCGGATCGCCGGCACGGTGAGCGAGGCGTTGACCCACGCCCGCCCGGAGCCCGAGAAGGTGCTGCCCGTCCTGTCGGAGATGGTGAGGAGCCGTCGGCTGCAGGTCTGGAGCCGGCGGGAGGCCGAGCAGCAGCGTCTCGCCGCCACCCCGCTGGGCGGCGTGCTGCCGCGGGAGCCCGGCCCGTACGCCGCCCTGGTGATCAACAACTCGGCCGGCAACAAGCTCGACTACTACCTGGACCGCCAGATGGAGTACCGGCTCGGCCCCTGCCGAGCCGACGGCTACCGCGTCTCGCGGGTGCGCGTCCGGCTGACGAACGACGTGCCGCGCAGGAAGCTGCCGGAGTACGTCACGAGCCGGCTCGATCAGCGGGACCACGACCGCTCCCCCGGCTCCAACCTGCTGTGGGTGTCGCTGTACACAGCGGTGGGGGCCAGGAACGGCGGCGTGTGGATCGACGGCAGGAGCACGCGGGTCATCGAGGCGGTGGAGGAGTCCCATCCGGTCCTGACCACCGTGCTGGAGTTCGCTCCCCGGCAGTCGCGGACGCTGGAGTTCCACCTGCTGGAGCCCGCCTCGGCCGCGAACGCGGTCGTGCCCGTGCAACCGCTCGCCCGCCGGCAGCAGACCCGGGTGGTCCTGGACCGCACGGGCTGCGTCCCGGAGAGCCCACCCCGCTGAGCCCCGCCGAGCCCCGCTGAGCCCCGCCGAACCGTGCGGCGCCTGCGGCGTCTGATCGGCTGGGATGGGTAAAGAGCGGCGTGCCGCGAGCGGCTCTCCGGATGGCGCCCCCTACCGTCGCGCTCATGGACGGTAGGGATATGGACGGTATGGGTGGCGTGCGACCGGGGGCCGAGACCGGGTTCCGCATCCTGTTCGTGTGCACGGGGAACCTCTGCCGCTCCCCCACGGCCGAGCGGCTGGCCCGTGCGGCGCTCGGCCCGGAGTTCCAGGTGTCCAGCGCCGGCACGCACGCGCAGCCCGGCATGGAGATGACCGAACGAGCCCGGCGCGTGCTGTGCCGCCTGGGCGGCGACCCCGCCGGGTTCGAGTCACGCCCGCTCACCGGCGAGCTGGTGGCCGCAGCCGACCTCGTGCTGACGGCCACGGTCGCGCACCGGACGGAAGCGGTGGCGATGCACGTGCCCGCGGCGGCCCGGACCTTCACGATCGTCGAGTTCGGGGCGCTGAGCGGCGAGCTGCCCGATGGGCCGCCGGCCGCCGAGGCCGACGCCGTGCGCAGGGCCCACGCGCTGGTCGAGCACGCGCGGGGGCTGCGCGGGCTGGTCCGGGTGGACCAGCCCGACATCGCAGACCCCATCGGCGGGTCCTGGTGGGCCTACCGGGTCGCGGGACGCAGGATCGCCGAGGCGCTCGCCGCCCCGCTCCGCGTCCTCACACAGCCGCAGGCTCCTTGACCGGCGCCTTGTCCTGCGAGTCCGAGTCGTACCCGTAGCCGTAGCCGTAGCCGTCGTACCGGCTGGCCCTGGACGGCACGAAGTTCAGCACCGTCCCCACGATCCGGGCGTTGATCGACGACAGCAGCTCGGTGCCGCGCTCGATGTGCTCCTGGCGGGTCTTGCCGTACCTGGCGACGAGCATCGTGCCGTCGCAGACCGCGGCGAGCGTGGCCGCGTCGGTGACCGGCAGCAGCGGCGGCGCGTCGATGATCACCATGTCGTACTCGTCGGTGAGCTGGCCGAGGAGCTGGCGCATGCCCTGCGAGGCGAGAAGCTCGCTCGGGTTCGGCGGGATCTGGCCGCTCGGCAGCACGCTCATCCGGGGCTCGCCCCACGCCTGGACCACCTCGTCCAGCCGGGCGCGGCCGATGAGCACGTCCGTCAGCCCGACGCCGCCCTCGATGCCGAGGTAGTCGGGGATGCGCGGCCGGCGCAGGTCGCCGTCGACGAGGATGACCCGCCATCCCGCCTGCACAAGGGTGATCGCGAGGTTGGCCGAGGTCGACGACTTGCCCTCGTTGGGCAGGCAACTGGTGATCACCAGCGACTTGGGCTGCCGGTCCACGCCGATGAACTGCAGGTTGGTACGCAGGGACCGGAACGCCTCCGCCCGGGAGGACCGACCCTTGCGGCGCACGATCAGCGGGTGGCGCCGCGCGTCCCGCTCGTAGCCGATGATCCCGAGGGTCGAGCTCTTCGACATCTCCTGCAGCGCGTGCGTGCTCTTGACGGTGGTGTCGAGGCGGTCGCGCAGCACGAGCGTGGCCAGCGCGACGAGCAGCGCGATCAGCACCCCGAACATGAGGTTGAACAGCGGCCGGGGGCTGACGGGCACCGTGGGCACCTCCGCCTCGTCCACCACGGTGATCTTGATGGTCGAGTGGCTCCGGGGGGTCGGCCGCTCGATCTGGTCGATCAGTTCGGTGAACCGCGCCCCCAGGGTGTTGGCCAGCTGCGCGGCGCGGACGGGGTCGGTGTCGGTGACGGCGGCGCGCAGCAGGACCGTGCCGGGGACGACCTCCGCCGTGATGCTCGACTGCACCCGCCGGATGTCCTCAGGCGCGGCGATCTGGCTGACCACCCGGCGGCTCGACAGCAGGGTGGCGTACGACTGCACGCGCTGCGCCGACAGCATGCCCGCCTGGTAGGCCGTGGACAGGCTGCCCTCGCGGTCGTGGCCCGAGACCAGCATGGAGGTCGCCGCCACGTACTTGGGCGGCGTGTTCACGGTCACCGTGACCGCTCCGGTCACTCCGATGACCAGCGACAGGAGGATGAGCAGCCAGTTCCTGCGCGCCAACCGTACGTAATAGAGCAGATCCACTGGATCAACGCCGCCTTTCACGGATTCTCGGAGGAGCCTTGAGGTGTTCGACCGGCACGTAGATGTGCACGCCTTGGAGGCGGGCGACGAGCAGGAGCGTGGCCACGCCCGCGAGCGCCGCCGCGACGAGCGGCGACGTCCACTGCAGGGCCGTCGCCAGGCACAGGCCGCCCGCTACGGCCGCGAGGCCGCCGAGCACAACGGCGACCGCGCGCGTGCGCAGCCCGATCCGGCGCAGCCGGTGCGAGACGTGGTCGGTGCCGCCCGTCATCGGCGAGCGACCGGCCCGGATTCGCGACACCAGCACGACGCCGGTGTCGACGCCCGCGACGAAGGTCGGCAGGAGCAGCCCGGCGAGCGCGGTGTCCAGGCCCTTCCCGGTCACCAGCAGGACGGCGGAGGACGTCAGCGTGAAGCCGATGAACAGCGACCCCGAGTCCCCCATGAAGATCCTCGCCGGTGCCCAGTTGTGCGGCAGGTAGCCGAGGCAGGCGCAGGCGAGCGCGGCCAGCAGCAGCGCGAGCGTGGCCTGGCCGCTCACGAACGCGGTCGCGGCGAGGAAACCGCCGGTGACCGTCGCGACGGTGCCCAGGGCGCCGTCCATGTTGTCGAGCAGGTTGAAGGAGTTCGTCATCACGACGACCCACACCACGGTGAACGGGCCGTCGGGCCAGCCCCCGGTCACCGGGATCTGCACGCCGGACAGCACCACGCAGGTGGCCGCCACCATCTCGGCGGCCAGCCGGGTGAGGGCGGGCAGCGGCCTGATGTCGTCGATCAGGCCCAGCAGGGCGATCGCCGTCGCGGCCAGGACGATGGCGACGACCCGGATGTCGAAGACACCTGGCAGCACCATCACCGGGACCACCGTGCCGAGCACGATGGCCAGGCCGCCGAGGTAGGGCGTCGGGCGCGCGTGGCCCTTCTTCTCACCGGGCCGGTCGGTCAGATCCCAGCGCACGGCCAGCCGCTTCAGCGGGACGACCGCGCAGCCGCTGACCGTGCCGCCGATGACCCCCGCGGCGAGCGTGATGGCCGCGTTCACCGGAGGGACGCCGCGAGGTCTTCGCGGACCTTTCTGACGACCTCGGTGAGGATCTCGTCCAGAGAGCGGCGTGGAGTCCAGCCGGTGAGCTCGCGCAGCTTCGTGGTGTCCGGCACTCTGCGCGTCATGTCCTCGAACCCATGCTGGTACGCCTCGTGGTACGGGATCATCTCGACCCCGGAGGCTGACCCGGTGTGCTCGATGACCAGCTTGGCCAGTTCGAGGATGCTGACCTCCTCGGCGGAGCCGATGTTGAAGGTCTGACCGACCGCGGCCTCGGTGCCGAGCAGCCGGACCAGGGCGTCGACGACGTCCGCGACGTGCGCGAAGCAGCGCGTCTGGGTGCCGTCGCCGAAGACCGTGAGCGGCTGCCCGGTGAGCGCCTGCTGGACGAGGCGCGGGATGACCATGCCGTAGGCGGCGCTCTGGCGCGGGCCCACGGTGTTGAACAGCCGCACGACGATCGTCGGCAGCCCGCGCTCGCGGTGGTAGGCGTTGGCCAGGATCTCGTCGACGGCCTTGGCGGTGCTGTAGGCCCACCTGACCACGGCGGGGCTGCCGAGGATGCGGTCGGCCTCCTCCCGCAGCGGCCCCGAGGAGTTCTTGCCGTAGATCTCGCTCGTGCTGGTCACCAGGATCTTCTTGCGGTACCGGTGCGCGGCCTCGATGACGATCTCGGAGCCTCGGATGTTGGTCGTCAGGCAGCGCAGCGGCTGCTCGACGATCAGCTTCACCCCGACCGCCGCGGCGAGATGGATCACGACGTCGCACTGGTGGACGAGCTCGTCCACCATCAGCTCGTCCAGTACCGACCCCTGCACGAAACGGAGGTCGGGGTGCGGCCGGAGGTTCTCCAGCCGCCCGGTCGACAGATTGTCCAGGATCATGACGGCGTCCCCGCGGGCGAGCAGCGCGTCGGCCAGGTGTGATCCGACGAATCCGCTGCCACCCGTTATCAGGTAGGTCATCTTGGCTGAGTTGCTCACAGGCTTCCCCTAATCACGAACGTCAAGAGCTTTGGAATGCCGGGGGGAAGCGACGGGTCAGGCGGGCGTGCCCGGGCCGGAGCCGGCCGCCTTCTCGTACCAGGCCACCGTCAGGCGGAGTCCCTCGTCGAGCGGCACCGGGGACACGGACGGGAACAGTTCGCGCAGCAGCCGGGGCGAGGCCTGGGACGTGCGGATGTCGCCGACCCGGGCGGGCAGGTGCGACGCCTGGATCGCCTGGCCCAGGACCCCGCCCATGATGTCCATCAGCTCCAGCAGCGAGACTCGGGTGCCGAACGCGAGGTTGACGGGCCTGTCGCTCACCACGCGGCGCGCGGCCGCCTCGGCGAGGACCGTCGTCACCGATCCCACGAAGGTGAAGTCCCGCGCCTGGTGGCCGTCCCCGTGGACGGGCACCGGCCGCCCGCGGAGCGCCGCCGACACGAACGCCGGAATCACGGCCGCGTACGCGTGGTCCGCCGCCTGCATCGGGCCGTACACGTTGAAGAAGCGGAACGGCAGGACGGGCAGGCCGAAGCTGTGCGCGTAGGCCAGGGCGTAGGCCTCGGTCGCCAGCTTGCTCGCGCCGTACGGGCTGAGTGGCCGGGCCGGGAGGTCCTCGTGCTTGTACGGCTCCGCGCAGTCCCCGTACACGGAGGACGACGAGGCGAGGATCAGGTGCGGGCGGGTGGCGCGGCATGCCTCCAGCACGTTCAGGGTGCCCGTGGCGTTGACGGCGTGCGAGGCCAGCGGGTCGGCCAGCGACCGGGGGACCGAGGGCCGCGCGGCCAGGTGCACGACGGTGGTGGCGTCGGCCGCGAGCTCGGCCACGAGATCGCGGTCGAGGATGCTGCCCATCACGAAGCGCACGCCGACGCCGTCCAGGTTGGCCAGGTCGCCGCTGCTGAGGTCGTCCAGCACGGTGATCTGCTCGACCTCGGGGCGGGTGGCGAGCGTGTGGCACAGGTTCGCGCCGATGAAGCCCGCACCGCCAGTAACGAGAACTCTCATTGGTCGATAGCCTCCGGAATCAGGTGCGGCCCACGTGAGGTGCCCAGCGACCGGTAGAGGTCCTGGGTGTCGGAGACGAGGCGGTCCACGCCGTACTCGCGCGTCGTCCAGCCCCGGGCGTACTCGCCCATCCGCAGCGCGAGGGCCCGGTCCGACAGGAGCCGGACCGTCAGCTCGGCCAGTTCGCCGGCGTCGGTGCGGGCCAGCAGGCCCGTGCGCCCGTCGCGGACGACCTCGGCGACGCTCCCGACGCGCGTGGCCACGACCGGCACCCCGGCCATGCCCGCCTCGATGAGGGTGAGCGGCGTGCCCTCGTTGTCGGAGGTCAGCACGACCACGTCGGCGGCGGCGTAGACGGTCTCCACGTCCTTGCGCCAGCCGAGCAGGTGGAAGGAGTCGCGCAGTGGCTCGGTCCCCCGCTGGAGGTCGGCCGCCAGCTCGCCGCCTCCGCAGACCGCGAACCGGCATCCGGGCACCTGGCCGAGCACGCGCCGGGCCATGTCGAGGAACCGGTCCGGCCGCTTGACCTGGGTCAGCCTGCCGACGTACGCCACCACAGGCGACTCCCGCGGGATGCCGAGCAGGTCGCGTGCCGCCCCGCGGTCGGGAAGCGGCCCGAGGCCGACGCCCGGAGGGATCACGACGTACTGCTCCGGCCGGCCGATTCCGGCCGCGAGCAGGTCGTCGCGCACCTGGGCGCCGACCGTGACCAGCCGGTCCGACATGCCGGCGAGCAGCCGCTCGGACCGCACGTAGATGCGGCGGCGGAGCGGGGTGAAGTAGCCGTGCAGCAGGTGGCCGTGGAAGACGTGGACGCGTGCCGCGCCGGTGCCGGCCAGCCGGGCGGCCACCCGGCCCAGCGCGCCGGCCTTGGCCGTGCGCGTGTGCACGATGTGCGGGCGGAACTCCCGCATGGCCCGGACCAGCCAGAACAGGGCGCGGGCGTCGTCGCCCGGCCTGACCGACCTGCCGAGGCCGGGCACGCGGTGGACGCCGGTCTCGACCTGCCGCAGCCGGAGGTGGTCCTCCTCGCCCGCGTCGACGTGGCCGGTGTAGAGGCGGTGGTCGAACCGGTCGCGGTCCAGCCGCTCGTACAGGCCCATCACCTGGGTGGCGGGCCCTCCGACGTTCAGGCGCGCGATGATCTCCATGACCCGGATTCGGTTGTCAGGTTGCACTCGCGGGCTCCTCCGTGATCGCCTGCTCACGTCGGAGAAGCTAACCCGTCACCTGATATTTCGCCGACGCCGTCACGGTGCCGACGAAATGTTTTTCCTATTCCCTACCTTCGCATGAGCCTGCGAAACGCCCGTACCATTCACCGCTGTTCCGCAGCAGCCCCGCCTCCCTCGACACGACATGTCCGGAAATAGGAGGCTTTAACGCGGGGGATGCCGAGCAGAAAAGTAATCTCCAGGCCATTGGTGCTCCCGGATGGGCGCTTCCGCGCCTTTACTCCGAGGCATGCGGTTGGGCGGCGACTAAGGTGATTTTCCATGGAGTACATCATTGTCGCCGCCGCCGCGGTGTCGCTCATGCTGCTCGTCCGGGCCTGTTTCGACACCGAGACGGCCTGGCGGGTGTTCCCGGTGCTCGCCATGGCTTTTCTCACCCGGCTGGTGATCCATGTCCTCTTCTTGCGGAGCGGTTCCCTGGGATATGGCGGCGACAATCTCGGCTACGAGCTCACCGCCATGGAGATCGTCGACTTCTGGAAGAGCGAGGGCTTCCAACTCGTCTCCACCGAGGAGGTGAACTCGCTCTATTCCGCCTCCGTCCCGTGCCATGTCTTCGCGCTGGTGATCTACGCGTGCGGCGGTTTCGCTCCGCTCGCCTGCACGTCGCTGGTCGCCCTGCTCGCCTGCGCGCTGTGCATCGTGATGTACAAGTTCGCCCGGCTGATCGGCGCCGAGGAGCGCCCGGCGTTCCGGCTGCTGGTCCTGGTGGCGTTCATTCCGGCGTTCCTCGTGCACACCTCCGACATGTTCAAGGACGGCTTCAACGCGTTCCTCGTGGTGGCCTGCCTCGGGCTCGCGGCGTCGAACGTGCAGCGCTTCGACATCCGCAAGGTTCTGCTGCTCGCCCCGTTGCTGTGGGCGTTGTGGCACGTACGGCCGTACATGGTCTTCATGTGCGCGATACCGCTGCTGCTCGGCATCGTGAACCCGAGACACGTGCTG
Source organism: Nonomuraea lactucae (assembly GCF_003313395.1). GTDB lineage: Bacteria > Actinomycetota > Actinomycetes > Streptosporangiales > Streptosporangiaceae > Nonomuraea > Nonomuraea lactucae. The sequence goes on from NZ_QNFZ01000278.1 coordinate 10,131, forward strand.
TCCCTGCGGCTGGTGGCCATCTCCGTCGCCGCGCTGGTGTGCGCGGCGGTCTTCGTCGAGGACATCACCGCCAGCAGTCCCGCGTTGATGGTGACGGAAGAACTCGAACATGGGCAGGCCGAGAACGTCCGGCGCTCCAACGCCTCCGACGACTCGGGCATCGAGTTCGACGACGGCGGCAACGCGTGGAGCAACCTCGCCCCCAAACTGCTCTACACGCTGCTGTCCCCCTTCCCGTGGATGGGCGGCAGCATGGCGCTGCAGTTCGGCAAGCTGGAGGCGCTCCTGCTCTACTACCTCCTCTACTGCGCGGGCCGCGGCGTTCGCCGGCTCTGGCACTCCGACCGGCGGATGCTGCTCCTGCTGCTGCTGTTCATCGTGCCGGGCACGATCGCCTACGCCACGACCGTGGCGAACATCGGCCTGATCTTCCGCCAGCGAATCCCGATCGTGCTGATCATCAGCCTGCTGTCGGCGGTCTCGTGGAACCGGCTCCCGGAAGGACGGCCGCCGGCCGATTCCCCCGGCAAGACGTCAGTCCCCGTGTGACCCTTGCCCGTGTGATCCTTGCCCGCGCCTGACCAGCCGCCGTGACACCGAGCGGAGGTCGGCCAGGCGCGGGAGCATGTCGCGCAGGGGAATCCGCGCGGAGCGCGCGAACCAGGCGATCTCCAGGGCGGCCATGGGGATGTACGTCGCGCTCGACGCCAGCGCGGCGCCGACCGCCCCCCAGTGCGGGACCAGCAGCAGGTTGAGCAGGACGTTGGCGGCCAGCGCGGCGACGGCGATCGCGGTCATGCCGATCGGGCGCGCCAGCCGTACCAGGTGCTGCTCGACCAGCCGGATCAGGGTCAGGGCGACCGCGCCGGGAGCCAGCGCCCACAGCGGGAGGACGCTGCCCTCGAACGACTCGCCGTACACGAGGGGGATCAGCCAGGGGCTGGCCGCGGCGAGCGCGCCGATGACGGCCGCGGACATGACGAGGTTGAGCCGGAGCGTCCGGGCGGTTATCCGGTCGGCGTCGCGAGCGTCCTCGCCGGCCTGGCGGGGCAGGACGACCTGCGCGATCGCGTCGGACGGGATGCGCGTCAGCGCCAGCACGGTCACGGCGACCGTGTAGATGCCCACCGCCGCCGTCGAGGAGAGGGCGTTGAGCAGCAGGACGTCGAGCGTCAGCAGGAAGTGGAAGGCCACCCGTCCCGCGTGGTAGCGGCCGCCGATGCCGAGTTGCCGGCGCGCGAGCGGGCCGTCGCAGCGGAGAGGCAGCGGGCGTGAGGCCCGCAGGTGGAGGACGAGCGGCACGATGATGGAGATCGTCCAGCACACCACGACGCTGGTCACCGTCAGCTCGCTGACCGCCATGATCAGCAGCAGCGGCACGCACTGGATCAGCGCGGCGGCGAGTGTGCCGCGGTTGACGATGTCCACGCGCGAGCGCAGCAGCGCGATGCCGTTGAGGTTGATGGCCGCGACCCCGAACGGAACGGCGATCAGTGCCACGGCCATCAGCGACGACTGCGTGGGGATCACCCCGCACAGGGTGACCGCGAGGCCGGCCAGGGCGGCCAGCGCGCCGAGGACCAGGCCGAGGACCAGGCTGTTCGAGGTGAGGCCGGCGTGCCGGGCCCGGTCCGTCCAGAGCGCGATCTGCGACTTCTCGATGGACAGGTGCCCCAGGACCATGGTCATGCCGGCCGTCGTGGCGATGACCGCGTAGACACCCCTGCCCTCCGGCTGGAGGGTACGGGCGATGAGCATGCCGGTGAGCGTGGCGAGCAGCAGGCGCAGCGTGCGGCTGGCGACGGTCCCGGCCACGGCCCGGACGGACAGGGCGGCCCCGGGAGCGTCGGCCGGCCGGTCCGCCGTGCGTGTCGTGGTCCGCGCCGCGAGCTCGTCGGGGCTATCCTTCACGGCCGGCCCGCAGGAGCCGTTCGTAGAGCTTGACGTGTTCCTCGGCCATGACGCGCAGGTCGAGGTTCTTCGCGGCCCAGGCACGGGCCGCCGCGGCCAGCTCGCGGGCCAGCCCCGGGTCGTCGAGCAGCCGGGTGAGACCACCGGCCAGGCCCTCGGGATCGGCGGCCGGGACGATGATCCCGCGCCCGTCGAGCAGCTCGGAGTTGCCGCCGACCGAGGTGGCGACGACGGGCCGGCCCGCCGCCATGGCCTCGATGACGGCGTTGCTCAGCCCCTCGGTGAGCGAGGGCAGCACCACCACATCGGCGCGGGCCAGCAATCCCGAACCGTCCAGCCTGGCGCCGAGGAAGCGCGCGTCCACGCCGAGCGCGGCGGCCTGCTCCTCGAGCCGGGCGCGTTCCGGCCCGTCACCGGCGAGCACCAGCGTGCACGGCCGGCCGCGGCGCTGGAGCAGCGCCACGGCGTCGAGGAGGTGGCGGTGGCCCTTCTCCGCGCTCAGCCGGGCCACGCAGGCCACCACGGGGAGCTCGGTGGCGACGTGCTCGGGCGGCGCGGGGTCGAAGGCAACCGCCGGCAGACCGTTGTAGATCACCGACAGCTTCTTCTCGGGCAGGCCGAGCGCGGCGTGCGCGTCCCGGGCGAGGGCCTCCGCGTTGACCACCACGTGGTGGGCGATCCGCGCCGTGGCCCTGTCCAGGGCGAGGCTCCAGGGCCGCGACGCGCTGAGCCGGGTCTCGTTGCGCCGTCCCGCCACCACGACGGGGACCCGGAGCAGCCGCGCGGTGGGCACGCCCACGAGGTAGCCCTCGTGCAGGAACGCGTGGAGCACGTCGGGGGCGAGCCGGCGCAGCAGCACGGCCATCCGCGTGAAAGCGAGGAAGGTGCCCACCTTCGCGCCGCGGTCGAAGCCGAGCAGGTGCACCTCGATCCCCGCCTCGCGGATCTCGGCCTCGCAGGGACCGCCCCTGGACAGGACCAGCACGTGCACCTCGGTGCCGGCCCGATGGAGTTCCTGGGCGAGCAGGGCCAGCTGTTTCTGGGTGCCCCCCATTCCCAGGTGGCCGATCAACAGTGCGACCCGCAGCGGACGCGCCCGGCTTCCAGCCGTCATGGCAACTCCCTAGTCGAAAGCCGTGGCGCGCCTTCAGGCGCGCACGTCGTCGTAGAGCCTGTCGAACCACTCGCCTGTCCGGCTGATGTCCACCAGGTCCGCGCTGTTCAGCGCGCCGTCGCGGAGCCGGGCGTGGTCCTCCGGACGCATCGCGCGCAGGATGGCCTCGGCCAGCGCTCCGGGGTCGCCCGGCGGGGTCAGGTAGCCGTTGCGTCCGTCCTGCACCAGGTCCGGCACGCCGCCGACGCCGGTGGACACGACGGGCACGCCCGCGGCCAGCGCCTCCATGACGACCACGGGCAGTCCCTCGTACGAGGAGCTGAGCACCAGCAGGTCGGCGGCGGCGATCAGGCGGGCGGCGTTCGGCACGGCGCCGAGGAACCGGACGGCGTCCAGCCGGAGGCCGGCGACCCGCCGGGCGACCCGCTCGCGCAGCGGCCCCGTTCCGGCCAGCAGGAACACCGCTCGCGGATCGCGCGCGACGACCCGGGCCGAGGCCTCGATCAGCACCTCGTGGTCCTTCTGCGGACGGAGGTTCGCCACGTGCACGATCAGGAAGGCGCCGTCGGGGACGTCCCATTCGCGTCTCGTCCGCCCGGCGTCCATGGCCGCGCGGCGCTGCCCGGCCACGTCGACCCCGTGGATCCGGGTCGAGAGGTGGCGCGCCCCGCGGCTCACCACGGCACGTGTGACCTGCGGTGAGACGGCCACGGTCCGGGCGTCGAGCCATCCCGTGGCGCGGTCGAGCAGCATCGTCGGCAACCGGTAGCGGACGTTGTGCACCGTCGAGACGAGCACCGGGCGCGGCCGTGAGAAGCGCGAGGTCACCCGGAGCAGCGAAGCGGGCAGCGGCGAGTGCAGGTTGAGCACGTCGGGGCGCAGCGCGCGGACCACCGCCACCAGGCGGGGAAGGCGCAGTGCGCGCGGGCACGTGGTCAGATCCACGACCTGCACGCCCGACGACCTCAGCCGGTCGACGAGCTCGCCGGTGGAGGCGCGCAGGCACACCACCGTGTACCGCTTGCCGGCGGCGGGCGACGCGAGCAGCCGCTCGACGAGCAGCACCTCCGCCCCGCCGACGTCCAGTGTCTTGATGACTTCGCAGACATGCACGCTGGTCCTCACGGGCGCATCATCACCCCCGGACAGGCCCGGAGCGGGCGGCGGCGCTCCGGGGCCCGCAGAGATTACGCACTCCTGCCCCAGCCATTACCGGGTCTGCTCGGCGCAAGTCCTCCGTTCTCTGGGCGACACGGTTCAAGCCGGACGTCCAACAACAACGGCCTGATTGGCCCTACCTTCGGACTAACCGATCATTCCCATGGAAGGAGGCCGCGTGCCCGACTTCCTCATCGGCACCGGGCGCTGCGGTTCCACGCTGGCCTACGAGGTGCTCGCCCACCATCCACAGGTGAGCTTCGTGTCCCGGCTGGACAACCGCTGGCCGCGTGCGCCGCGGCCGCTGCGACGGCACGGCGGGACGATCTATCGCCGGCTGCCGTCCGCCCTGGCCGCCAGGAGCCGCCTGCGGCTCGGGCCGTCCGAGGCCTATCCCGCGCTGGCCCGCGAGGTCTCCGCCGTGATGACCGATCCATATCGTGACCTGCACGCCGAGGACGTCACTCCGTGGCTCGCCCAGCGGCTGCGGACCTTCTTCGACGGCCGGGCGGCGCCGGGGACGCGTCTCGTCCACAAGTTCACCGGCTGGCCGCGCGCCGCGTTCCTGCACGAGGTGTTCCCGGAGGCCCGTTTCGTGCACATGGTGCGCGACGGGCGCGCGGTGGCCAACTCCCTCGCGCAGATGCCGTGGTGGCGTGGCCATCGCGGGACGCCGGGCTGGCGCTTCGGTCCGCTGCCCGCCGGCTACGCGGAGGAGTGGGAGCGCGGCGACCAGTGCCTGGTGCTGCTCGCCGGCCTCGGGTGGAAGGCCATGATGGACGCCTACGAGGCCGCCCGCGCCGCGGTGCCGTCCGGCCAGTGGCTGGAGATCCGCTACGAGGACCTGCTCCGCGACCCGCGCAAGCACATGGAGCTGATCCTCGGCTTCTACGACCTGCCGTGGACGCGCGACTTCGAGCTGGCCCTCGACCGCATGCGGTTCTCGACCGCCCGCGCCGAGGCGTACCGGACCGATCTCACCCCCCGCCAGCTCGCTCTGCTCGACGCGTCCCTGGCCGCGCACCTGCACAGGTACGGCTATCACACCTGAAACCCTCGGGGGGGTCATGAGAGTCTTCTCGGTTCTCCGCAATACCGCGCGTCCGTCGTATCTGCCGGTCGTCGCGCACAAGGCGTACCTGCGCATCAGGTACGGGCACGACCGCGAACGGGCCGCCGCCACGGCATGGGCGTCCGCCCGGGCCGAGGACCTGCCCGCGTGGGGCAGGAAGATCGACGAGACGCTGTGGAGCGAGGCGGAGTCCTTCTCCCGGACGCTGACCCGCTCGGCGCAGGCCCGCGTCGAGCGGCTGGCCACCGCCGGGGTGGTTCTGGGCGGGCCGGCGAGCATCGAGCTTCTGCACTTCCTCACCCGGGCGCTGCGCCCGGAGACGGTGCTGGAGACGGGCGTCGCGGCGGGGTGGTCGAGCGCCGCCGTGCTGGCCGCGATGCGCGCGAACGGGCACGGGCATCTCTACTCGAGCGACTTCCCGTGCTTCCGCATCCCGGACGCGGAGCGCCACATCGGTCATGTCGTTCCCGACCACCTCAAGGACGCCTGGACGTTGCGCATCAGGGGTGACCGCCGCAACCTCGACGAGATGCTCCGTCCCGGCGTGGCGCTGGACCTCGTCCACTACGACTCCGACAAGACGCGCAGCGGGCGGGAGTTCTTCCTGGGCCGGACGGCTCCACACCTGACCGACCGCCACATCCTCGTCATGGACGACATCCAGGACAACCTGGCGTTCCAGGAGTACGCCGGCACGCAGTCGCGGTTCCGGGTCTTCGCGTACGGCGACAAGTTCGTCGGCATGGCGGGCCCCGGCCTCGGCGTGCTGGAAGGGGGCGGGGCGCCACGGGCCATCGCGCCCGCCTCAGGCCGCTGACGCGGCTCACACCGCACGGGCCCGCCCTCTCCTCGGGAGAGGGCGGGCCCGTCGGCGTCGCTCCCTCACCCGCCGGGGCGTGTCACCGGACCGCCGTCCCCGGCCAGCTCGTAGACTCCGTAGTCGCCGGACCGGAAACGCTGCTTCGCGTGGGCCCACAGGTTCGCCCGAGGCGCCAGCCGCCGGTGGTCGACCAGGAGCCACCGCACCCCGTAGCCCTCCCGCAGCAGCCTGACGCTCTCCATCGAGGGCGCCTGGAACACCGCGTCGTTGGCCTGGATGCGGTCGCGGTCCCAGAACGGCCGGTTCTCCACCACCTCGCCCGAGCTCCAGCTGTCCATGTTGGTCGCCGTGTAGGCCCAGCCCTCGACCAGCACGCGCCGCTCGGTCAGCGCGGCCGTCCAGAACACGCGGCTGTCACACGGGTTCTCGTAGCCCCAGCGGCAGTGCGTGTTCGTGGCGACCAGGTCGCCGGGGTCCGAGTTGGCGCGCAGCCACCGTCCCGCCGCGAAGGCGCCCTTGGGGATCATCTCCTCGGTCGGCGTGCCGTTCGGGTTCGGCGGGCCCGACATGGGGCTGCGGTACGTGCCCGGCAGGACGCGGGTGGCCCAGGCGGCGGGCGTGCCCGCGGCCGTCACCACGCACATCACCAGGGCCACCGTGCGCAGCCGGCCCTGCCGTGCGGCCCGCAGGGCCACCACGGCCCCCAGCGCCACCCCGAGCAGGGCCAGGTACGGCAGGTAGAGCTCAAGCTGGTCATGCCCCGGCTCCAGCGGGACCCGGACCGCGAAGGCCATCCGGATGGCGTAGACGGCGGCCATCCCGGTGACGGCGGCGACCGCGACCTCCCACAGCCTCAGCCGGGCCCTCCGGACGACGACGGCCAGCCCGTAGACGGCCACCATCGCCACGTAGGGGTAGGGCGCCTGCAGGAAGTATCCCTGCGACAGGTGCGGGTGGCCGAGCAGCAGCGCCACGCCGAGGCCCGCGACGCTCATCCCGAGCACGAGCACGATCGCGGGCCGGGCCAGCAGCCGGGGCCGGTGCAGCAGCCCCAGCACCCCGCACCAGGTGATCGCCGCGCACAGGACGCAGAGCAGCGTGACCCCGAGCGCGGCGGTCGCCGACACCTGCTCGGCGCTCCCGCCGGTCAGGTTCGCCAGGCTGACCTTCATGATCGACAGCGGTTCGGCCGTGATGCCCTGCCGCACGCCGCCGAAGAAGACGTACTGGGCGAACAGTAGGCACGCGCCCGACATGCCGAGCGCGACGAGCGCCTGCTTGGGTATCCAGAACCACTTGACCGCCTCGACCACCACGACGACCGCGAGCCCCGCCGTGAGCAGCGGGAGGTAGGTGGCCTTGGCCCCCATCACGGCCACCATCATGATCCCGAGGAGCACCCACGAGTACCTCGACCGCTGCCGGTTCTCGAACAGGTCGATGAGCAGGAGCACGATCGGGGCGAACAGCAGGGCGCCGAAGGTCTGGGTGGGGCTCGACCACGACTGCACGGTCTTCCAGGTGAAGACCCCCGGCGTCGTGCCCAGGTAGAGAGTGGGCGCCGTGACGAGGACCGTGGCGGCGATGGCGCCCAGCGCCCCGGCGCGGGAGCCGGTGACGCGGCGGCCGATCAGCGCCAGCAGCACGACGAGGGCGGCCAGCATGGGCAGCACGGCGAGGCGGAAGAGCAGCACCAGCGGCTCCACCTCGGTGACCCAGCTGGTGGCGGCCATGTGCGCGTACACGAACCAGTGGTAGACGAGGGGCTCGCCGGCGACCGTCGGCACCATGGGCGGCATGTGGTGCTTCAGCTCACCGACCAGGGCGAGGTGGAACGGCATGTCGACGAAGGACGCGCCGATCGCCGGCCAGGTCAGGGCCTGCGTCCGGAAGAAGTTGACCGCGGTCCAGACGATCAGGTAGATCACCGTGAGCGCCAGGCACCACGACCACCACAACGGCGCCCGGCGCGCGGCGGGGCCGCCCTTCCAGCGCGCACGTAGCCGCGGCACGGCGATGAAGAGCGCGTAGGTGCCGAGCGGCCAGGCGAGCACCAGCAGCGGAGCCCCCAGCGCGCGGGCCGGGATGTAGGTCAGCACCTCCATCGCGTAGCCCAGCGTCGCGCCCAGCGCGACGGCCTCCGTGAGCGTGAGCGGGTTGCGGTACATCACCCGGACCCAGAGCAGGCCGGGCAGCGTGATGCCGAACGCGATGTAGGCGCCGAACTTCGCCATGTCCCGGACCGACACGCCGTAGCGGCTCAGCACGATCGCCGCGCAGCCGAGCACGGCCACGGCCGGGAGCCACCTCAGCAGCCGGCCCGCGAGCCCCTCACGGGGCGGCGGGCCTTCGGCGTCCGGCACGGAGCCGGGCGGAGGAGGCAGATACGTCGAGCGCTGAAAGGGTGGAGCTTCGGCCATACGCGCAAGCCTGGCGACACCACTCCGCCCCACGGGTGCGAACGACCGGATCGTGGGATGTTCTTACCGGCGCTTTGCGGGCTTTTCAGATCCCGCGGAGGCGCGGGCCCCGGCGGGGCCCGCGCGACGTCAGGTGCTGGGGCTGAACAGCGGGGTGACCCAGTAGTTCGTGGCCTGGTAGGTGCTGTTCGGGAACGAGCTGGTCGAACCGTACCGGTAGACGCCGTTCCCTCCGACGCTCGCGGTCTCCGGGGCGACGAGCGAGCCCCGGCCGTACTCCGTGGTGAAAAAGGGCCTGGTTATCGAGTAGTTGCCGTTCGTGGAGTGGTAGGCGGCCACGTACGTGGTGTTGGCGTCGATGGGCACGGGTGTCGAGAAGTTCACCTGCTGCCAGCCGCTCGGGGACTCGTTGATGAAGGGGGCGCTGGCGAGCAGCTGCCCGCCGCTCGTCCACAGGCTGCCGGTGTGGGTTCCGATGTTCAGCGGCGACTTGTAGAAGCGGATGCCCGTCACCAGGCCGCCGGTGGTGGCGTTGAACTTCACCCCGACCGTGGTGGCCTTGGTGTCGCCCGACGACTCGATCGCCGGCTGCGCGGTGTCGTCCCACAGGGCGCCCGACGGCGCGTAGACCACGTCGACCCAGTAGTTCGTCGACTTGTAGGTGCTGGTCGGGAAGGTCGGCGTCGCGCCGTAGGTGTAGACGCCGTTGCCGCCCGGGGTGCTGTTGCCCACGCCGGTGAGCAGGCCGGACGAGAAGTCCGCGGTGAAGTAGTTCCGCGTCACCGCGTAGCCGGTGGTGGTGTGGTAGGACGCGACGTAGGTGGTGTTGGAGCTCACCGGCACCGGGGTCGAGAAGCTCACCTGCTGCCAGCCGCTGCCCGTCTCGTCGGTGAACTCCGCCCTGGCCAGGAGCTGGCCAGCGGACGTCCAGAGGCTGCCGATGTGCGTTCCCGTGTTGGCCGCGCCCTTGTAGAACCTGACCCCGCTGATCAGTCCCGGGCTGGTGGCCTGGAACTTCACGCCGACCTCCACGCCCGCGGGATCCTGGTTGGTGGCCACGGCGGGGGTGGCGGTCAGGGGCCAGGTCGTGCAGGGGCACGGCGTGCCGACCGTGACGTCGCGCGTGGCGGGGGTCGTCTGGAGGTTGCCGGAGTCGTCGACCGCCCGCACCCTGATCGTCACGGGTCCGGCCGCGCTGGTCGTCCAGCTGAACTGCCAGCTCGTCAGGCCCGACGCCTGGAACCAGCGGACGCCGCCGTCCAGCGAGACCTCGACGCCCGCCACCCGGCCGCCCCCGGTGTCGGCCGCCGTCCCCCGGATGGAGACGGTCGTGCCGCCCGGCACGACGGTGCCGGCGGTCGGGATGTTGAAAGCGGTCGTCGGCGGCGTGGTGTCCGTCGACGGGAACGCCGGCACCAGCCCCGGTTGCAGGCTGGCGGGCTGGAGCCGCATGTCGGCGAAGAGGTTGACGGTCGCCTGCCGCATGCGGATGTCGGCCGGTGTGCCGGGCCGGTCGTGCACGGCGTCGAGGCCCCACGACCACTGCGTGGTGCCCGCGCCGAACACCAGCGCGCCACTGGAGTGCTTGTAGAGGACCAGGTTGTGCGTCGGCACGCCCGCGCCGTAGGTGTTGCCGAAGTCGAGCAGGACCTTGTTCAGCCTGCCTATGGTCGTCCGGGAGTTCAGCACCGAGCCGCCCGGGGTGAACGCCGTGTCCGGCGCCGCGTCCCACTCGTACCCCAGCGTGCCCGCCGGGAAGACGGCCGTCTGCCCCGGCAGGAGAGTCGCCACGGACGTGTTCCGCCACAGCCTCAGCCTGCTGTAGTCGAACGGGACGGTCATCGAGTCGTTGACGACGCCGTTCGTCACGAAGAGGGTGCCGGTGAGCTGGTTCTCCGGGAAGCCGCCGTTGGGCGGCGTGGCGAAGCGCGGGTCACGCCAGGTGCCCGTCCACTCGGGGCTCGGGTCGATCTTGCGGTTGGCCAGCGTCTCCTTGTAGCAGGTGACGGTGCGGAACGGGGTGTCGCCGGCCGAGATGCTGTTCTCCCACCTGGTCTTCCAGAAGACCTCGTTGCCGGAGAAGAAGGCCAGGCTGACGCCGTTGTCGCGCGCGTTGGCGAGGTTCTCGCGCATGGACAGGGACCAGTACTCGTCGTGCCCGACCGACAGGAACGCGCGGTGTTCGAGCAGCTCGGCCGGGGATCGGGCGGTGTCGACGTTGGTGGTGTAGCTGACGTCGTAGGCGTTGGCCTCCAGCCACCTGATCATGGGGTATTCGGAGTTGTAGAAGTACGACTCGATGGCTCCGCTCAGCGTGCTGCCGCGGTCGACGAACGGGCGGTTGTAGCTCACCTTGAAGGCCCGCCCCGCCGGGCTGCCGGAGTAGAGGCTGTTGCCGCCGTAGTTGTTGTAGGCCTGCCACGTCGCGTCGGAGGTCTGCATGAGGACGTCCGCGCCTCTGATGTCGTCGCGCACCACGAAGATCATCTGGCTCCGGCCGGCGGTGGCGTCCTCCCGGATCAGGTTGGCGATGTAGACGCCGGAGACGGCGGTGGCCGGCACCGCCCAGGAGGCCGAGACGTCCCAGTTGCCGCAGTCGACCAGGCCGGTCTCCGTCTGGCGCAGGCAGGCCGGCTGCGTCTGGGGGAGGATGGCGGACGGCTCCACCGACGTGATGAACCGCGCCCCCAGGCCGCTGTAGTAGCCGATGCGGTAGATGTCGAGCCGGTAGTCCGTGGAGTCGGTGGTCACCTTGAACTCGATGGTGTCGCCCTTGTTGACGCTCATGTCCGTGGCGTAGCCCTGGATGTTGGTGCTCCCGGCTCCCGGTATGTCCCACTCGCTCGGCGGGCTGCCGGGCAGCTCGTTCTCCAGGCAGATCACCGAGGCGGGCGGGCAGTTCTGGCGGGCGCGCGCGGCGCCGGCGGCCTCGCCACCCGGCAGCCAGGCCGTGACGCCGAGCATCACGGTGAGCGCCACCATGGTGACGAGAAAGGACCGCAACCCCGAAACAGGCCTTTTCACACCGACGGGCATGACTTCTCCCCCGCACCATAATCCGCAGCGAACATCCCAGCCGGACACGTGGCGGGGCATGAGCAAATACATATAACGAGAGGCGTCTCTCACCAGGTATGGCGCATGACCGGGCGATTTCCCGGCATCCTTCGCGGAGAACCACTTTTCACCGCCAATGCCGTCCGCTTTCCTCGGCTCTCACAAGGAAAGGGCAAGAAAACCCCGCAGGCACAGGTCCCATCCGGTTTCGGCCGTTCGGCTCGCCAAAGCTTGCGGCCATGGAGAACATGTCGCCGGCCGTCCGGACCATCCCGCGAGAGAGCGGCGTCACCGCCGCCCCGCGCCGGGCGCGATGGGCGCCCCACCTGACGGGATGGCTTCCGGCCGCCCTCGTGGCCGCGCTGACCCTGGCGGCCCTGGGCCGGTACGGCGTGTCCGGCAGGGACATCGCCCTGTTCGCCGGCTACGTCGCGCTGGGACTCGTCCTTCCCGGCGTGCTGGTCATCCGGGCCGTGTACGACCGCCCGCGCACGCGCGCCGAGGAGATCGCGCTCGGCCTGGCGCTCGGCTACGCCGTGGAGATCCCGGTGTACGTGGCCGCCCGGGCGGTGGGGGCCCCGCTGCTGGTCGCGCTCTGGCCGCTGGCCACCTACGCGGCCTTCCTCCTGGCGCCGTCCCTGCGCCGGCACTGGAAGGGCGGCAGGCGGGCACCCGCCCCCCGGTGGTGGTCGTGGTTCCTCGCCCTGGTCGTCGCCTTCCTGGTCGCGTGGAGCGCCGTCAAGTTCTTCGGCACCCACGCCCTGACCTGGCCCGCGCTCGGCGCCGCGGCCCCGGACATGGCCTTCCACCTGGCTCTCGCCGGCGAGCTGAAGCACCACGTGCCGCCCATGGTGCCGATGGTGGCGGGCGAGCCGCTCGCCTACCACTGGTTCGTCTACGCCCACCTGGCCGCGGCGAACTGGCTGACGGGGGTCGAGCCGCTCGTCCTGCTGTTCCGGCTGGCCGTGCTGCCCATGCTGGCGGCGCTGGTCGTCCTGGCGGGCATGACGGGACGCCGGGTGACGGGCTCCTGGACCGGAGCGGCCATCACCGTGGTGGGCGCGGTCCTCGTCGGCGCGCCGAGCCTCTACCTGGGCGCGAACGGGCTGTTCACGTGGGGCGGCATCCCCGACAGCGCGTGGATCAGTCCGACCCAGACGCTCGGCGCGCTGCTGTTCGCGCCGGTCATGCTGGTCCTCGCCGACCTGCTGGAGAACCGGCTAGGGGGCGTGCGGGCCTGGGGGCTGGCCGCGGTCCTCCTGGCCGCGCTGACCGGCGCCAAGGCGACCTACCTGCCCCTGCTCCTGGCCGGGCTGGCGCTCGTGGCCGTGGTCCGGCCGGCCGGGCGGCCCAGGCCGTGGCGGCCCGTGCTCATCGGGCTGGGAATGACCGTGGCCTGCATCCTCTTCGCCCAGTTCGTCCTGTTCGGCAGGGCGCGGCAAGGGCTCGTCGTGGACCCGTTCTCCTTCGCGCGGACCGCCTGGAGCGAGCTGACCGCGTCCGCCGCGCCGCCGCCCGGAGGCGTGCCGGGCATCGCCTGGGTGTACGCCCTCGGCTGGGCCATCGCCTGGCTGGGCGTCTCCGGGCTGCTGATCCGGTCGCGGAAGCTCACCCGCCCGGCGATCACCCTGATGCTCGGCGTGGGCGCCGCCGGGCTCGGCGCCGCGGTCCTGTTCGGCCACCCGGGCCGCAGCCAGCTGTTCTTCCTGTGGGGCGGCTACCCGTATCTCGCGGCCGTCACGGCCTGCGGGCTGCTCCTCCTCGTCCGCTGGGCCGGCGTCCCGCCCCGGGCCACCGCCTGCTCGATCGGCGCGGGCCTGGCAGCCGCGTACCTCGTCCCCGTCCTGTGCGGCGTCACGATCCCGCTCGTCCCGGGCCAGGACGAGGGCGTCCTGTACCGGCCCTACCTCGCGCTGATCGGTGTCGCCGTCCTGGCGGGCGCGCTGCTGGCGCGGTGGCGGGGGGTCCGCGCGGCCGTGGCTCTCGTCGTGGTCGCCCTCGCCGCCGTCGGCCTGCCCGCGTACGGGCATGCCAGGGTGCTGTCGGCCATCGACGGGCTCGCCGCGACCGCGGCACGCCCGGGGCG
>NZ_QNFZ01000287.1 GCF_003313395.1 Nonomuraea lactucae
TCGACGCGGACGGCCCGACAGGAACCTTCCAAGACGAAACCGGGCCATTGCGCTGGTAGGCGCGTGGAAACGATCGAAGGGCAGCGCAACCGCGCCGCCCCCCGATCGTTTCGCGACGGATTGCCCTCATGCACCGCCGAGGCAACCCAGGCGCCGATGCCCAACCGGGGCGGCTCAAGATCGAGGCGCACCTCGCCGTAGCGGCGGACATGCAGCCACAACAGCGGGGTCAGGCCGCGCCGGTCGACCGGGACGAGCAGCGCGGCCCACCCGGGTTCGGCGAGGACGTCTTGAAGCATCACGACATTCACCATGACGAGCAAGGCCTGCAAGATGCGCAGACACAGCGCCGTCATCTCCACCTCGTCCCGCCGATCGGCGGAGATCTCGCCGCCGCGGCCGTAGCAGATCACCGCGTCGGCGCTATTTCACGCCTCCACTACGTTCAGCCCTTCCTCGATCTCCCGCTGCACGTCGCGGTCATATAAGGAGCGGGCGACTCAGTAGCGGGCGACGAACGTGGTGCGCGCCGCCCGGCCGATCTCCAGCACCGCCTGGTAGGCCGGGTGTGAGGCGGTGCGGGTGCGGATCGCGGTGGCGTGCTTGACGACCTGGTCGTAGTTGTGGGCGATGATGTCCCAGCGGACCGGCCGAGTCATCGCCGATGCCAGGGTTCGCATACCGGGCCAGCCCTCCATGATCGACCTGGTGAAGCTTGACCCGGTTGATCTGTTTGATGCGCGGCAGCAGGTTCACGTTCAGCAACCGGGTGACTCCGAAGCCAGACTCCGACTCCCCGTGCGAGTCCACGTAATTGCCCTCGACCTGCATGGTGGTGCCATGCAGGTCGAGGCCTTGAGCGTCTGAGAGTGCACGACCACCGACCCGCGTTCGGCGTGCCAGCACACTTCACGGCTGCGCGGCGGGGTTGCTCGTCAGGATCGGGGCGACCAGACGCGGGGCGCGCCGCGCTGCATCGCTCACGGGAATTGCGACGCAGGCTTGACCGTATCAGGACCCGTGCTTAGCCACTCCGCCTGCGGCAAGAGCTTGAATCGGAGTCATGATTCGTGCCGAGGACCCACACCACGAAGCGGTGATCGCGGTGGCGATGCGGCTCATTGCCGCATTCGGCTACGACGGCACATCGCTGCAGCAGATAGCAGAGGCATCGGGGCACGACGTGGCGTGGATGCAGGAGCGGTTCGGCGACAAGCGGGGCCTCTATCTCGCCGTCATCAAGCACGCCTACGAGGTGGAACGGGCCGCCATGGAGGATGCGCGCGGCGCGGTGGCCGCCGCCGGCCCTCGGGAAGTCGCCCGCCACATGCACGGACTGGTGGACCGATACCTGGATTTCTGCATGGCCAACCCGCAGATCCCCTCGTTGTGGATGCACCGCTGGCTCGGCGATGCCGCTGACATCCCCGATCTGGAGGAGACCTATGCCATACCCCTGCTCAACCGTACCCGCGACGTGCTGCGCTCGGCGGCCCGGGCGGGACTGATGGACGACCGTGTGGACATGGACCTGATGGTGCAGACGCTGGTGTGGAGCACATACGGCTTCCTACACGGCGAGGCCCTCGGCCATGCGGACCACTCCCCCTCTGGCGATTCTCGCACCCGACAGCGCTTCCGGGCTCATCTCCACCAACTAGTCGACCGCATGCTGAAACTGCCTGGGATACCGTCCGCATAGACGACCGACATCGCCGGACCTCCTATCCTTGAGCACACTCGCAGTGTGCGGTGCTGAGTCCGGTGACGTCGGACGGCAGCGGGGGCGCGGCCGCTGTCGCTGATGCGGGCATGATGCCGATCAGCGAACCAGCAACGCCGAGCATCAGGCTCGCCGCTGACGTTCGCCAGCGCGTCAAGCAGGTAGACAACGGTCCTCCATCTTGATCAGGCCGATCGCAGCTGCAACTGCGAAGGCACCTAAGGGCGTCTTGGGCGTCGCCGAGTGCCCGGTGGCGGCCGCCGAGCGGCCGCCAGTAGCCGATGCGGGCCCAGGCGGAGCGGGCCCGCATCAGGCACCACCAGTGGTCCGGGCGGGGCAGTTTCGGTGACGTCGAGGCCGGCCGTGCTGTGCATGGTCAGTACCCGGCGGCCGGCGTCGAATGAATTACTAGAAGCAGTTGAGGCTGGAGGCCCTGTCGTTGAGGTTCTTGGGCAGGCCCGCGCTCTCGGTGAAGGTGAACATCTGGAAGAGCCGGGGACCACCGGCCCCGATATCCGACCACACGTCGACGTCGAAGTCGGTGTTGTTGGCCCAGGATGAGGTTTTGTCGTTGAAATTGAACGAGGGCAGGTTGATGATGCGGTTGTCGCACAGCCTGTCACGGAAGGATACGAAGTCGCCGCCGAAGTTGGCGTCGTTGAACAGGCAGAACCGGCCGTCGGGGCAGGGCGCCGCAGCCGCTGCCTGGACGCCCTTGGCGTTCTGGCCGGCCAGGGTCAGGATAACGTCGCCGTTCTGCCAGGCGATGGTGTTCTTGCTGGTCTGAGTGCCGCCGGGGTGCTCGGCCAGGACCTTGTCGATCTTCTGTTGGATGGGGTCCGGGGCAGCGGAGGCCGCCGTGGCGCCGCCGGTGGCGAGCAGGGTCAGCCCCGCCGCGGTTGCGGTGAGGATAGCGGCCAGATGGTGTTTCATTTTTCAGTTCCTCCGGGAACGTGAGGTGAGTTTGACGTCTCCATTAACATCGCGCTGATTCGGTACAGGCAAGAACATTTGGGGGATTTGCGTACCGTGATGAATTTGCTTTGGCCACCCAACGCAAATTCACCGGCACTGATAAAACGCCCCCGCTTGGCCGAACCCGGACACCGAATAATCCAGGGCCGCCGCTCGCGCGAATGACGAAGGAGGAACGGGTCTCACTGGAGGTGCACGTGGGTGACTTCTTCGGCATGCTGGCGAAACGCGTGGACGCCAATGCGCGCAGGGCGGTCCAGATCTACGCACGTGACCTGCCTGAGTGGCGCACAATGGCCGCCAGTGACCACGAGCACGCGGCGGTGCTGGACTTCGCGGTGCTGCTGCGGCGCCGCACCGTGGAACTGGCCTCGCACGACCGGCCGTTCACCGACGACGACCTGGCCGTCATCGCCTCCGTCGGGCACGAACGCGGCCGCGCCGGGGTCTCGCTCGACTCTGCCCGGCGCGTGCTGGGCATGCACACCACCCTCATGGTCCAGGAGATGCAGGAGGTGCTGGAGGCGGCCGGGACCGCGGGACTGAACGACCAGCTGACGATGCTGAGCTGGCTTGGCCAGCAGGGCGTCCCAGCCCAGGACTCATACACTCGCGGTTTCCTGGACGGTCAGCGACATCTTCTGCCGGACGCCGAACGCGTTCAGCAGTTCGCCGCAGCCTTGCTCGCCGGCGGCCCCGCCGCCGAGCTCGCGTTCCAGCTGAACATGCCGGCCGCCTCCCACTACACGGTGACGGTCGTACGGATCGCTGACCCGGACTTCCGGCCCGCCCCGGCTACCCGTGCCGAGATTCTCGGCCTCCTGATCGACAAGGACCGGCTGCCCATGCGCTGGAACAACCGGCTGGAGTTCGTCGTGCTGCTGCCCGCCACGAATCAGGATCGGGAACGGGCCCTCCCGTTGGTCACCGCGTTCGCCGAGTCCGTGGGGCGTCCCTGTGCCGTCGGCGCCACCACCGCGAGCGTGTCAGCCCTGCCCGGTGCCTTGTCCCTGGCGCGGCAGATCAGCCAGGCCGCTCCCATCGAGTGCGTCCCACGCCGGGTCAGCACCATCGCTGATGTGTTCGTAGAGCTCGGCGCGGCCCGGCTGCCCGAGGTCGACCAATGGCTGCGCCAGGTGGCCCACCGGCTCTCGCAGGGACCGGACCTGGTGGCCACTCTGGCCGCCTACTACCGCCATGACATGAACCGCATGGCCACCGCGAGCCACCTCTACATCCACCCGCGTACTCTTGACTACCGCCTGCGCCGAACGAGAGAGCTGACCGGCATCGACCCCACCACCACGCACGGCGTGCGCACGCTGTCCGCCACCGTCACCCGCATTCTCGCCAACGGCTGACATTACCGGGAGCGTCCGGGAGGGCCTGATGACCGCCGGCGCAAATCACCGTCGTCGCACTGAACGCAACGCCTCACGGGATCATGGGCCGGATCTCTGGCCCGGCCAGGTCTTCGATGTCCGTGCCACCGCGGCCGGCGAGCACCAGCCCTCCAGCATCTGACCACGGGAACACGGTGATCCCTTGGTTCCGTGATGGTTCACCTGTGGCTCTGTTTCTCCGCGCTGCCTACGGCTCCGTGCCACGTCCCCCTGGAGCGGACGGCTGCGCAATACGTCCCCAAAATCCATCTCGCCTGGTCGCAGCGTCGTGCTCAGAGAAGCTCACCTGACCTGCGCGTGAGGGCTGGCGTGTCAGCGGGCAATCCCTGGCCGCAGCAGGGGCAAACCCGCGCCGCTGACGTGCTCGAACATGTTAAGACTGCGCCGTAGCCGGCGGCGATGTCGTCGGGTGGGTTGGTGTACAGGCGCAGGTAGCGGTCGTTGGTGTGGCCGAGGCGGCGTTCGAGCTGTCACATCTGGCTGACAGCGGCGGCGCGCCTGATCTGCTGACCCGGGTTTTCGCACGCTGCCGGTCGGGGGCCCGCTCGGATTGGTTCAGTCGTTCCTGCCTGGCCGGAAATTCTGCCGTCGGCCGCGGACACGTAGGAACTGAAAGCCCGCAGCGCTCGGAAGGTCTGACGAGGATGACGCGGGAGTGAACACGACCGGTCCCGGTTCGAGGCGGTGTACCGGCGAACCTATGAGCAGATCCTCGGCCATGCCGTGCGGCGGTGTTCCTCTCCCGAGGACGCCACCGATGTTGTGGCCGAGACGTATGTGATCGCTTGGCGGCGGATAACCGAGCTGCCTGACGGCGAGGCCGGCAAGTTGTGGCTGTACGGCGTGGCCCGTCGGGTCCTCGCCAACCACCGCCGTAGCGAGCGGCGCAGGCTCACCCGGCACACCGAACTCATCGACGAGATCGAACACCTCTACATCGCCCCCTCCCACCACAGTGAGCAGCACGGCGTGGATGAAGCCATGGACATGCTCGCCGACAGCGATCGTGAACTACTGGCCCTGACCCTCTGGAAGGGGCTCGACCCCGGCGAGATCGCCACAATGCTGGACTGCTCCCGCAACGCCGCCCGTATCCGCCTGCACCGGGCCGCAAACGCTTCGCCAAGGCCCTGGAGCAGACCCGCCCATCGGCCGCCGGTTTCGCATCACGGCCGCTCATCGAGAAGGAGTCAGGGTGAACAACGACCAGATCTTCAAGAACCGGGCGCGAGTGCTGGATGAGGACCTGGCCGGCCGGGCGTCCACCACGGGGGCGGACGCGCTGCTGGCGAAGATCGTCCGGCTGGAGCGCGTTCCGGCCCGGCGGCGGCTCCTGCCCTCTCCTGGCCGCGATCTGCTCGGCCTGGCCGCGGCCGCCGCCGCGGTAGCGGTTATCGCCCCCGCGATGCTGTCTGACAGTACGATCCCCGTCGTGCCTCCGCCCGGCACGTCGTCGCACCCGACAACCGGACCGACCGGCCGGCAGATCCTGCTCGCTGCTGCCATCGCCGTGGAGAGGCCCCTGCGAACGGCGACTACTGGCGCACCGCGACCGTCCACCAGTGGATGTTGACCGACCCCACGCGCAGCTATGTGCTGGAGGCCGGCCGGTCCCTTGAGACGTGGCTGGCGAAGCGGCCGGATCTGCAGAGCTGGCGCATCCGGCAGGATCTCGGCGTCAAGCCCGCGACCCCACAAGACGAGGCGGCCTGGCGGGCTGCGGGGGCGCCTACCATCTGGCGATACCCCAAGAACATGAAGACGGAGCAGCTGTTCGCCGTCCCGTTCGGATCCTGGAAGGAGGTGCGCGCGATCCCGAGCGAACCCGAAAAGCTCCGGAGCTACCTGGAAGAGCGCATCACCCGGCGGCTGACGGCGAACTCTGACTCCGCGCCAGACGTGGAGAAGGTCCTTGTGCAAGCCTGTGAGGACATCATCAGTGGCGTGCCTGCCTCGCCCGAGGCTCGGGCATCCGCGTACCGGATCCTCGCGTCCATGCCCGGCATACGAGCTGAGGGGGAGGTCACAGATCCGCTGGGCAGGCGCGGGCAGGCGCTCAGCTATCAGAGTGAGATAGAGCCGGGCCTGTTCACCCACGTTCTGCTCGTGGTCGATCCCAGCGCCGGCCTGCTTCTCGCCCACGTGACGACGAACACAACCAGGCTCGCGAACGGGCGGCAGGCGGAGCTCCGTGTCTCCGCCTCGTACCAGGCGATCGGCTGGTACGAGGAACGCCCAGAACTGCCCACGCATTGCGTGCAAGGGCCGGCAAGCCGGCGGCGCCGTAGAACTCGGTGCGGAACCCCGAAGCACACCGATCGTGTCTGGCCGATCCGTCACGACCGACCCAGCGAGCACCACTGCCGGCAAGACGCGGCCGGCAGTTACATGGTCCGGCGCGGACTGCCCGAGCGGGTCGGCGTCCAGGGCGGGTAGGGCGGGGTGTTCAGGCGCGGGATCGCTCGGGGAGCGGGGGGACCGCTGCGTCGCGTGGCAGTTCGTCGATCGCGTGAGGGCTGACGCCGCGCACGAGCAGGTAGCCGATCATCCAGAACTCGCCTACGGTCGAGGGAAGTACCAGGGCGTCGGCGACGACCGCCGCCTGGGGAGCGAGGTACCTGACGAACACGCTCAGCAGGTAGCCGACGCCGCTCGCGACGAGGAGCCAGCCCAGCGGCCGGGGCATCCACCGCGAGCGCAGCACGCACCAGCCCATCGGGACGAGCCACAGGCCGAAGAACAGCGCGCCCACTCCCCACAGGTCGCCGCTGAGGACGTACAGGAGCTGGACGGTGGCTGCCGCGTCGCCGATGGGATCGGTCGCGACCGTGACCGCGCTGGCGAGAACCGCCGCGCTGGCGAGGATCGCGACCGCGTTGACGAGGCCGAAGGCGGCGATGCTGCCGGCGGCGACAGGGGCCGCGGTGCGGAACAGGCGGTAGAACCACACGGCGGTGAGCGCCTGGGTCAGGACGACGAGCAGCTCGACGGCGATGCCGGTGCGCGCCAGCGCCTCGTGCTCGACCAGGCGGGCGAGCGTCGCGGCGGGGTCGTCGGCGACGAACAGTCGCGACCGGATGAGCAGGAAGCCGAGGGCGCCGCTGATGGCGAGGCCGAGGTAGAGCAGCCCGGTCGTGCGGGCGCTGCGGATCAGTGGGTGCATCGTGGCGCCCTTCCTCTGGTGCGTCAGTGGCCGACGACGTCGCTCGGGAGGTCGACGGGCTGGCGCCGATGATCTGTCTTACGATGTAAGGGAACCATACATCGTAAGATGCTGGCAAGAGTCAGGAGACGGATGGATGAGAAGACCTTTCGGGAGCCACTCAGTCGCGAGCGGGTGCTGGCGGCGGCGGTCGCCCTGGCGGATGCGGAGGGGATCAAGGCGCTGACGATGCGCCGCCTCGCCACCGATCTCGGCGTCGAGGCCATGTCGCTGTACTACCACCTGCCCGGCAAGGAAGGCCTGCTCGACGGCCTCGCCGACACCGTCGTCGGTGAGATCGACGCCGCGGTCGGCCGCATCGAGACGGCCGGGGCCGACCAGGACTGGCGTGCCCGACTGCGGCAGCGGTTCCTTGCGGCGCGTGAGGTCATGCTCCGGCACCCGTGGGCTCCCGGGCTCCTTGGCACGCGCGCGAGCATCCCGGCCGGGGTGTACGCCTACTACGACGGGATCGTGGCCACGCTCATCAGCGGCGGGTTCTCCTACCGGCTTGCGCACCGGGCGCTGCACGCGTTCGGCAGCCTGGCGCTCGGGTTCGCGCAGGAGGTCTTCAGCCCCGCATCGGCGGGCGGGAGCATGGACGACGAGGTCGCCGAGGCGGAGTTCGCCGCGATGGCCGAGGCGCTGCCCCACCTGATGGCGATGGCGGCGGCCGAGACCCACGACGTCGCCGACCCGACGCTGGGCTGGTGCGACAGCCAGGTCGAGTTCGAGTTCACCCTCGACCTGCTCCTTGACGGGCTCGAACGCATCCGGGGCTAGCACAAGCGCCCGCCGGCGCGCGGGGCAGCCGCCGCCCCGCCAGGGCCACCCGCAACCGGTCAACGCGGCCGCGGCTGAGCCCGTCGTCGAGAGCGCCGTGCCCGCGCCGGTGCTACTACCGAGATGGCCGGGGAGTAGCGGGGCCGCGCGAAATCCCTATCGCCCAGGGACGGGCGTCCCCTTCTCCGCCCCCTTGATCCCCCTGACCGAGGGGGCGGGATCGGCTGGTCAGGCAGCAGCCCGGCCAACGAGGTCAGGATGGCGACCCGGCTCACCTCGTGCGTACGCGCGAGAGCCGCGATCGAGGCGCCCTGTTCCTGGAACGCAGACCGTCCATCTTCAAGCCGGGCGCCGGTCAGCGCGGGCGGGCGGCCGCGGTAGCGGCCTTGCGCCTCCGCCGCTGCGATCCACTCGACGGTCAGTTCATTCTGCAGGTAGCGCTGGAACTGCCCAACAGCGGTGATCACGTTGATGATCACATCGGTGGTGGCGTCGATGGCGGCCAGATCGTGGAAGTTGGACAGCACCACGGACGACCCGGCCCAACCGGCGATGGCCAGACCCGCCTTGTTCACACCTCCTGCCATCGTGGCTACCTTGCCCGACTACGCGCGAGGCCAGCACAGCGCACCTGAACCGCCCATCGCGGCTTGCTTGAGCCGTGTGCCGCGACGAGTGGCACGCACGGTTCTGAGAGGGCCCCGGTGCAGCAATGCACTGGGGCCAGCCGGCGAGCGGAGGGCCTCTCTGAACAGCCGAACACCACCTGGGCCGCCGTCCCACCCCTGACCTGCCAGGAAGGAGCCCGTCGCTGACCCGTAGCCTACGGGGTCAGCCGGGACCGAGGAGGCAGAACTCGTTGCCTTCCGGGTCGGCGAGGACCGTCCAGGGGATGTCGGACTGGTCGATGCCGGGGTCGATGGCGCCCAGGGCGCGCAGCCGGGCTTCCTCTGCTGCCAGGTCGTCGCCGCGGTAGGGGCGGACGTCGAGGTGGACGCGGTTCCACACGGTCTTGGGGTCGGGGTTGCGAAGGAACTCCAGGTAGGGGCCGACGCCCTCAGCGGAGCGCATGACCGCGTGGTCGTCGGTGACCTCGTGCAGGGTCCAGTCCATCGCCTCGCCCCAGAATCGGGCCATCGCTCGCGGGTCGGTGCAGTCGACCACCACCGCGGCGATCGGCCCGGTGTCCTGGTAGAGCGGCCGCGGCTCCAGGACGCAGAACTCGTTGCCTTCCGGGTCGGCCATGACCGTCCAGGGGACGTCGCCCTGGCCCACGTCGGCGGGGGTCGCGCCGAGAGCCTGGAGGCGCGCGACCACGTCCGCCTGGTGGGCGGCCGAGGTGGTGGTCAGGTCGAGGTGCACCCGGTTCTTCACCGTCTTGGGTTCCGGGCGGGCGATGAGGTCAATGCAGACGGCGGCGGGGTCGGGGTAGGCGAAGCCCACGGGCTCGAGGTTGGTGACGCCGGGCCCCTCGCTGTCGATACTCCAGCCGAGCGCCTCCGCCCAGAACCGGCCGAGCGCGGAGTCGTCCCGGGCCTTCATATTGATCTGCACCAGTCTCGTTGCCATGCCGCAGATCCTAAGGGCTGCCGTCACCTGGGCTTATTGGGGGCGAGGAAGGGGGCCAGGGATCCCAGGCCCTGGATGACCTGGTCGGTGGAGGGGGTGCCTTCGGGAGCGGCGGGCCTACCTCGTCGACCTGAGCGGCGACTCCATGGCACTGCCCGACCACGACCACGTGCTCCTGCATCAGATATCGCCCGTGGGCTGGTGGATGATCACACAGGTCGACGAGGAATACCTGCAGCGGATCGAGAAGGATCGGGAGCCGGAGACCAACCCGTGACCGCCTGGCCCGAAACACTCGTTTCGGGCCCTCCTCCAGGTGAACTCGGATGCCACTGTCGGTGTAGGCGACTACCGTGGCTGATCAGCTGGCCTCAACTCTCAAGGAGAGGTGCCTGGTGACCATCCCCCGACCCTCAGCAGGCAAAGCAGCAGCGGGAGCATCAGCGCGGGTGGCCTACCACGCCAACCTGTCAGCCACGCGCGCCCGGCGGTGGACAATGCGCGCCGGCCTCGCTCTGCTCGCCGGCATCATGGCGGGATGGCTGCTCGGCTGGCAGGCCGGCCTGGCGGCAGCCGTTCTGACCACGGGCGCGGACTGGGTCTACCATCACCGGCGGCACTCCTCCGCTGCGGCTTGGCGGAAAGGGGCTGCGGGAGAGCGGGCGACCGCTCGCCGTCTTCGGTCCCTGGAACTGGCCGGCTACATCGTGCTGCACGACCGCGCGCTGCCGCGCAGTCGGGCCAACATCGATCACCTGGTCATCGGCCCGACCGGCGTGTTCGTGATCGACTCCAAGAAGTGGCACCGCCGCACCACCATCAAGCCAGGCGGCGGCACACTCTGGGTCGGCCGCACACCGATCGACAAGATCGTGCGGCCTGTGGTCTTCGAGGCTCGAACGGTCAGCGAGGTGTTGCGGCGCGCGACAGGGCGGCCAGTCGACGTAGTCACCGTGATCGCTGTGCACGGGGCGCGCCTGCCTCGCTGGGGAGCGATCACGGTGGGCGGCACGACGCTGATGCGTGCGTCACGGTTGCACGGGCAGATCACTCGCCGCGCCAACCGCTACAGCTTGACCGACGTTGCAGCGCTGGCCCAGGCCGCCGAACACGCCTTTCCTCCATACACCTCCGAATAGCCAGGGCTCCTCCAGGCGGCGATTCAGCGCGGGACGGCGCGTTTCGGGGCTATCAAGGCCGGCCGTGACAGTGCCGGGGCAACGCCGGTCCCCTGACCACGTGGCGCTCACTCACCCCTCAGGTGACCACTATGGGGTCCGGGGACTATTTCCGCAGGATTGAACGCTTTCGCGGCTTGTGGCCGAGTATCTGCCTGATGAGCAGATAGCGCGGTATGGCCGTTGCCCGGCCGATCCTTCGCCGGTGGATCTGGAGCGGTTTCTATCTGGATGCTGCGGCGCTGGCGCAGGTCACGGGCAAGCATCGTGACAACCGTCTGGGTTGGCGGTGCAGTACGCCCCTCACAGCGAAGTCGTCATCCTCGGCGAGAACGCCTCGCCGCTGCCTCCCTACGAGGTGGTTGAGGTTTTTCTCAGCAGCAGCGCGACCACCGCCACCAGCAGGCTGAACGACGTCGTGATCGTCGGCGGCGCCAACGTCAGTGCTCGCGAGGTGGAGGAGATGCTCCTGGAACACGCGGACGTCAGGGAGGCCCTGGTCGTCGGGCGGACGGATCTCGTCCTGGGCCAGGTGGTGCACGCGATCGTCGTGCCTGCCGACCCGGCACGCCCTCACAAGGAGGCTTTCCTCGCGGAATTCGGGCCGCATGCCTCTGTCCAGCGGAGGTGGCCAGGCACCGATACGAGGAGCCCAACTCCGCACGCCACAAGGGACACGAGGAGCCGGATCTGAATGCCGCCTTTGGCCGCCAGGCTCAACCCGCGTAAGACCATCGGACTCCACGCCTGCCACGCCTCGCTCGCTCCCACCCCACGGAGGTGGCCGACCTCATCGACGCCGCGGGATCCGAGACCGCAGGTCTCTGACCGCTCCGGCTGTTTGAACTATCTCCAGCCCGTGCCCTCGCCCGCCGAGCGAGGGCACGGGCTGGCTGAGTGACCAGGCGGTCCCTAAGGCTCCGCTCAGCCGCCCGGACGTCGCAGGCCCGGAGCGGGCGCTTCGGAGACCTGGCAGTGAGCCAGGACTCTGTGCGGGAGATGTCTGCGACCGCGCTCGGCCCGTTGCGGCCCACGGGCTGAACAGCGCCGACACAGGCGGATGTTCATTCCTGGATTCTCCTGCACACGCCTGCCGCCCGGTCCGTGGCACTGGCGCCGCCTGCATCGGTGACTGCGATCTGGACATCGAAGGGGCGGCCCACCACGCAGCCAACCCGCAAGGTGGATGAGTTCTTGAAGAAGGGCTGTTCCACTCCGTTGACCTTCCATGTGATGCTGAACGGTGGTGTCCCGTCGATCGTCGCGGTGCAGACGATCAGAGCAGCACCGGAGTCGCAGTCGAAGTATGAGATGCCGGCAGTTCTTGACAGAACGTCCGCGGCGGAGGCAGGCGTGGTCCCCGTGAACAGACCTCCGACTACTGCGGCTAGCAGCATGAAGAGGGCTGTGGTTTGTCGGCGCATCTGATCTCCTCATCAGGTGGATGCTGGTCGATGGTGAGTTGTCCTCGGTGGACGACGTAAGTACTACGCTCGCCAAGGAGTCACGGATCGCCGGTTCCATCGCCTGCTTCCGGGCCATCCCCTTGAACCTGGATATTTGAGGCGGATGGGTGGGCGCTGGATACGGGCGGAGCTGTTGTCCGACGGTGCGGAAGGGGTTGAGGAACGGCCACTTGACGTCGAGGCGGGCGGTCTGGACGTTCGTGCACCCGGCAGGGGACGGCCCGCCCCGGGTTGAGGTACCAGGAGCGGGCCCGCATTACAGACGATCAGCCCTCAGCGTGTTCGGTCAGCAGGAGATAGAGGCCTCCACACTGACGCCGCTACCGTCGACCGTGATCTTGAACGAGCCCGTGACCGCGGTGGTGACCGCGGCCGCCTGGTCGACCCGAACGAACAATGGGTCACCCTCGCGCAGAGCCCGGGCGACCGGCGCGAACGTGGAACGGGTGCGCTCTAACCTCATCCGGGACAGCCCGGCCTGCTGGGCCCGCGAGAGCGCGAACAGCCTGGCGAGCAGCACCCGTGGATCGCGGTCGAGCTCGGCGGCGACTTGCCAGGCCAGTTCGTCGTCCGCACGGATCTCGTCGACGATGCGCTGCGCGTCCTCGGTGGTGACTGGGGTGGACACGGGGAGCTTCTCGATGGTGTTGGCCATGTTCATCCTTCTGTTGAGGTGTTGTCACCCACACTTCGGTTGTGACCAGCACCCTGGATGACTCCTTACATCGGCGTTCTGGCGTGGACGATGCTCGACTTCCCCGTCGCCGCCGGTACCAGCGGTCACCTGTTGGGAGGCGCGCCGGCCGCGATTGCGACAGCCGCACCTGCGGCAACCCGCATGCACGTGCCCGCCTACCGTGCCCGCCGCCGCACGTGGGCACCCGGCTCCAGACGGATCGCGTCCAGCAGTGCGGTCCAGGAGGTGCGGCCGCTCTCCGGCGCAGCCACGATCGAGTACGGCCGGCCGGAACGCGTGAACGTTCTTCCCTGGGTCCGGCCTGCCCGTTTTACCTGGTGCCGCGCACAACGGGCGTTCCTCATGGTGGATTCCGCGGCAGGGTGAGGGTCAGGATGGTTCCGCCGTGGGGGGCGTTGGTCGCGGTGAGAGTGCCGCCGTGCAGGCGCGCGTTCTCGATGGCGATGGCCAGGCCCAGGCCGCTGCCGTCGGTACGGGTACGGGCGGCGTCACCTTTGGTGAAGCGGTCGAAGACGTGGGGCAGCAGGTCGGCGGGGATGCCCGGCCCGTCGTCGGCGACGGTGACGGCGACCTGATGGGTATCGGCCCGAACCTGGACGAGCACCGATACCGCCGTGCCGCCGTGCCGCAGCGCGTTGCCGACGAGGTTCGCCAGGATGACATCCACGCGGCGCGGGTCGAGCCGGGCGCGCAGCCCGGGGGGAATATCGGTGCCGACCCGGTCGCGCCAGTGCCGCAGCGCCAGCGTCTTGCCGATGAGCTCGCCCACGTCGACTTCGTCAAGGTTCAGTACGGCGACGCCGGCGTCGAAGCGGGACACCTCGATCAGGTCCTCTACCAGGCGGCTGAGCTTGCGTGTCTCGTCGGAGACGAGTTGCAGCGCCTCGGCGGTGAGTGGCGCGAGGCGGCCGGAGGCGGCGTCGGCATCGAGGACTTCGGTCACGGCGGACATGGCCGCCAGCGGGGTGCGCAACTCGTGGGAGACGTCGGCGGCGAACCGGCGTGCCCGCGCTTCCATGTCGCGCAGCGCGGCCGCGTCGGACTGGAGCGTGGCCGCCATGGTGTTGAAGGTACGGCCCAGGTCGGCGAGTTCGTCGTTGCCGGTGACGCCTACGCGGGTGTCGAGACTGCCGCTCGCCATCCGCTCGGCGGCCGTCCGCAGCCGCCGGACCGGTCGCAGCAGTCTGCGCGCGGCCAGCAGCGCGGGAACGATGGAGACCAGGGCGACGGGCAGGGCTCCGGCACGGGCGGCGGCCGCCAGGGTGTCCACATCCCGCTGCTGGGAGGCCAGGGAGAAGGCGGCGTAGACGACGAGGGGCGGGGGGCCGTGTGGGCGGGCGGCGGCGGTGACCGGAAGGGCCACGGCCAGCCACGGCGCCTCGCCGCGATGGAAGCGCTGGGCCAGCGCGGTGGTCGCGGTGGCCGCTTGAGTGCGCAACTGCGCGGGCAGTGGCGGCTGCGCTCCGGCGGCGATGAGCGGGCCGCCGCGGTAGGACACCGCGGTGCGCCAGCCGCGGATGCCTGCCGCGCGGTCCAGTTGCAGCGCCAGCGTACGCAGGTCCGTCTCGGTGGGGTCGGCGGGCAGGTCAGGCGTCCGGGAGGCGAGGTGGGCGCGCAGGTCCTGCAGGGCGTCGACCTGGGCGCGCTCCACGATCGCGGTGCGGCCCTGACGGAAGGTGATGGTGGCGGCGATCAGCGCGCTGAGCACGGAGACCAGCAGGAACACCAGGACCAGCTGAGCTCGCAGGCCACGAGCGAGGGACGGGTGGATCACAGCGGCCCGAAGCGGTAGCCGAAGCCGCGTACGGTCTGGATGTAACCAGGGTTGCGGGGGTCGTCCTCGATTTTGGCCCGCAGCCGCATCACGCACGCGTCGACCAGCCGGTAGTCGCCGTGGAAGGTGTGCTCCCACACCTGTTCCAGGAGTTGCTGGCGGCTGAAGGTCTGTTCGGGCGCGGCCGACAGGAACAGCAGCAGCTTCAGCTCCGTCGGCGCCAGCGCGACTGGCGTGCCGTGCTTGAGCGCGCGCAGGGCGACCCGGTCGATGAGCAGGTCGCCGTGGGTGGTGCGTGTCTGGTCGGAGGAGGCGGGCGGCGTGGTACGGCGCAGCACCGCGCGCATGCGTGCCTCGATGACCTCGCTGCTGGCAGGCTTGATCACGTAGTCGTCGGCGCCGGCCTCCAGACCGACCACGATGTCCACGTCATCGTCGCGCGCGGACAGGATCACGATGGGCACCTGGCTGAAGGCGCGGATGCGGCGGCAGGTCTCCAGGCCGCTCATGCCGGGCAGCATGAGGTCGAGCAGCACGACCTCGGGGGCGCTCGCGACGAGTTCTGCCAGCCCGTCCTCACCGGTCGCGACCAGCACGGTTTCGTGGCCCCTGTGGCGCAGGCCGACGCTCACGCCCCGGCGCACGGCCGGATCGTCTTCTATCACGAGCACGCGGGTCATGAGAAGGCTCCTTGGTCGGCTGGGACAGCCGATCCGTTCTCGTCGCACCTGACCGGCCAGGGCCGGTCAGTGGCGGGCTCGACCACTTCGACGACGGGATCGTCGCTGACGCCCGCGGCGGCGGCCGTGCACACGAGCTGGCTCACCGCCACCGGCCGCAGGTCGCGTACCTGCCAGGGCAGACGCAGTTCCACCCGGCCTCTGATCGTCGTGGCCCGGACCGGCTGGGGTGACGAGGGAAGCTGTGTGATCAGCCCTCTGGCCCGCTCCCCCGCCGTGGGGCCGGCGAGCAACGCGTTCATGGCCCGTTGCAGCCGGTTGCCGGCCGGGGCCGGCCGCGAGACCGGCCAGGTGCCCTCTTGCGTGACGAAGTACACCCGCAGTAGCTGGCTGCTGTTCTCGGTCAGGCCGCCCTGGACCGGCTGACCGGCGGGCAGCGCATCGGTGTCGGTGATCCCGCAGCCCGCCAGCACCGCCGCCGCGACCAGGACCGTCGCCACGCGGCTCAGCGCCCCCGGCATGTGTTGTTCCTCCTCTTCGACGCGATGTCGCCGGCGTGAACTGGCTAGAGCCGGCCGAGCCTGCTCACATCGACCGTCCCGGCACCGGGCTGCGGCCGAGGTATCGCCGCCCACAGTCCCGCCGCCATCACTCCCGCGACGGCCAGCGCCGCCCATCCCCGGCGTCCGGTGGCCCACCGGGCGCGCAACCGTACCGGGTCCTCGACGGTGACCTTCGACACTACCGCAGCCAGCAGCGACAGGCCGATCGCAGTGACCGTCCAGCCCCAGCCGGCGAGCCCGGCCACCGGCCGTGGCAGCAGCAGATAGACCGGCCAGTGCCACAGGTACAGGCCGTAGGACAGCTCGCCCAGCCAGCGCGGTACGGCGCTACCCACTGCCCGGCCCGCCAGACCGTCCGGCGCGTGGGCGAGGAGCGCGATCAGCGCGGCGCCGGCCAGCGCGTGCGCGAACATCCCGCCCTGGAACAGGCCGGGGGTCGTTTCCCCGCTGGTCAGCACCCATGACACGAGCAACCCGCCCAGCAGCGGAACGCAGATCGCGTCCACGGCCGTGCGGGACAGGCCGGCCACGGCGTGGCGGACGGGCGCGGTGGCCGCGGCCGCGCCGAGGAGCAGGGAGCAGGCCCGGGTGTCGGTACCCTCGTAGGCGCGGGTGGTGTCCACGGCCGCTCCGAGCCTGATCATGAGCAGGAGTGAGACGAACGCGCCGGCGACCGCGACGAGCGCGACCCGCCGCTGCCCGCCGTGCCCCTTCCCGACCAGCGCCACCACCACAGGCCAGGCCAGGTAGAACTGCCACTCGACGCTGATGCTCCACAGGTGGGCGAGCAGACGGGTGCCGGAGGCGTTCCAGTATCCGATCTGCTCACCGATGAAGTGCCAGTTCAGGCTCTGGGCGGCCGCCCATGGCGCGTCCCGCAGGGCGGACCCCAGCACGTCCGGCCCGGCGAACGCCCAGGCCAGCAGCAACGTTCCCGCGACCATGACGGCCAGCGCGGGCAGGAGCCTACGGGCCCTGCGCCCCCAGAAGGCCACCAGGTCGATACGGCCGCGCCCGGCGAGCTCCTCCAGCAGCAGACCGGTGATCAGAAAACCGGACAGGACGAAGAACAGGTCGACGCCCAGGAACCCGCCGCGCATGTGCCCGGCGTGGAACAGCAGGACCGCGGCGACGGCGAGCCCGCGCAGCCCATCGAGCGCGCCGATATGCGCGCGGCGGGAGGCTGAAGCCATCAGCCGCAGCCGAGTTTGACGAAGCGCTCGTCGCCGGTCCACGGCCCGGTGGCCCAGGCGCCGGGGGCGGCCGGAGTGAAGCCGGCCAGCTTGCCGAGCCGCCTGGCGAACCAGGTGGCGAAGGCCGCCGACCCTTGTTGACAGGAGTGGATCCCGTCCTTGGCACGCTGGGCCTGGTCGGCGGCGTAGTCGTCCCCCCACAGCTCAGAGGCGTCCAGGTAGCGGACGTCAGCGACCTTGGCGGCCATCGCGGGCGCGCTCTTGATCGCGTCCTCGTGGGGCTTGAAGAATTCGTCGATCTTGAACGGCGGGGCGGACACCAGAACGAGCCGGGCACCGGCGTCCTTCGCCGTCCGGGAGAGCTTCTGGTAGGCCACCAACTGCTGGCGGGGCGTGCCCCAGTCGTAGGTGGTGATCTGGTACGCGATCACCGTCGGCCGGAAGGAGGCGAGGTCCTCCTGCAGCCTCTTCCAGGTGTCCTTGGCCCCCACGGCCGTCACCGGGTGATCACCGGCGACGATGTTGCCGCCGCCGTCAGAGGTGGCGTTCTTGAACTGCACACCGCTGGCCTTCAACGCGGCCTCCACAGCCGGGGCCTCCGCGCCCGCGATGGAGTCGCCCATCCACAGCACCCTGACGCTGGTCGCGGCCTGACTGGCGTGCCGGGCCGTCGCGTCCGTCGCGGGCGATCCGCCGCCGGGGGCGGCGGTGAATGCGCCGCAGGCCGCCAGCGTGGCCCCGACCGCGACGGCCACGGCCGCCATCACACCGGCACGACGGCGGCCAGTGAATCCATGGAGGAACGGGGAGTCAGGAGAGGGGTTCGTCGGTTGCATGATCCGTAGGCAATCAGACGAATCCGGTGATCAACCACGTTGTCATCGTTTCATCACAGAATGAGGGATCAGCCATCACAGAGCATCGCTGACCCTCGCCTCCGGCGCGGTACTGCCCGCCGGCGCAGGCACGCGACCGGGGATCGCCGGGCGCGAGAGGAACGTCCGCCCCGCACCCGGCCAGCAGCACCGACGGACGGAACCAGGGGTTGAGCGGCCACCGCTCGCGCAGACCGACAGCTCATCCAGTCAGACTTGATCACTCGAAACGAGCCCTGAAGTCGAAGATCTGGTCGACGCTGAAATGGGGGTTGTGCCAGGCGATCACAGCCGTGCACGGGGCCGCGTCCAGGCGGCGGAAGGCCACCGTCAACGTCTCGAACCTCTTGGGCAGCGGCCAGTCCAACTCCCCCAGATCCACCTCCTGCCGCCCGCCGAGCGTCCGGCGCACCGCTGGAGCCCCGAAACCGTCCGCCGACACCGACATCAGCACCGACGCGGCCGGGCACCCCTCCACGGCGATGTCCCCGCCGAGCCCCCCATACGCGGGGCTCATGAAGAAGTACTGCTTGACCGACACCCGGCTGGTGCTGCCGCCCGCCGGGGGAAGACTCCACCGCCAGGTGAACGACACCACGCAGGCGCCGTTCGGCCCCCCGCACACGCTGCGGTCGTCCACCTCCGGCCTGACGCCGGAATGGTGGTGGACATACTCGATGAACGGCAGCACCGCCAGCAGCGCGGCGGGCACCACCACGACCGACACGTGGATGGCCAGCCGCAGCAGCGGCGCATACAGAAGCCGCACGAACATGCCCAGCCGCGGCCCCGCCCCGGCGGCGCCGTAGTGCGCGACACGGAAGGGGCTCGGACCCGCCGTGGCGCGCAGCCGATCCTGCAGGCGTGCGTGGCGGAACTGGTAGGCGACACCGGGCTGCCGCAGGACACCCCGCCGGTGCGCGTCCTCCATGAACCTCAGCAGCCGCAGCGGGAGCCGCCCGGCGAACGCCAAGCCGACACGGGTCAGGAAGAACGCCCCCCACGCCGTCCCGATCAACGTCATCAACCCGAACGCCACACCCCCGGCCACCACGTAAAGCCGGACCGTGGCCGCCTCGGCACCCAGCCCGCCGCCGAGCGCGGCCCCGACGATCCCACCCGTCAGTACCCCCGCGGCGGCAGCGCAGAACCCGGCGAACATCCGATAGGCCCGCAACTGCGCGCGGACGCCCGTCTCACGCTCTCCCGCCACGACGTTCAACCGGTCGAGGTCGAGCCACTCCTCCACCTGGGGGTAGCTGAAGAAGACCAGCGCCCCCATCAGGAACCCGAACATCGGGCCAAGGACCAGATGGCTGGCCCAGCCGGCGCACGCCGCGAGGATCAGCACCGTCAACAGGACTCCGTCACCCGAGGCGAGATTCCACCACCTCAACTCCCTGGGCGCGTGAGCCAGCGTGCCCAGCCACCGCCCGGCCTGCACGGGGGCGTACGGCAGACCGTGGTACGGCGCATAGGTGGCGGGAACGAACGCGTCCAGCAGGTGCTCCTCGATCGCACGCGCCGTGCCGAACCGCGAGACGTCCAGCAGCTCGGCCGGCCGCGTGCCCGGATGCTCATACGTCGTACGGACGAGATACAGCATCAAAGGCGTGGTCAGGGCGGTGGCAAGCGGACCGTCCGGCTCGGCGCGCAGCCGGTCCAACAGCGGCTCCCAGCGGTCACGGTCGAGGGACGTCGCGGGCAGGTACGCGATCGCCGACCGCGCCGTGACCCGCTCGATCTCCATGATCGTCGCCCGGCTGAGTGGCACATCGAACTCCACCACGGCCGCCTCGAACTCCTGGGCTCGGCAGGTAAGCACGAAACCGGCACCGTCGGGAAAGACCAGATCGACACGCTTGATCACCTCCTCGAACGAGGAGGCCGTGATCTCGTCCAGGCCGTCCAGCACCGGCAGCACGCGACCGGTCTCCACCAGCCGCCGCGCCGTGCCCCTGCCGTACGAGCGCGCCAGGACCGGGTAGTCCTCCACCAGCCGGTCGGCCATCCACGTGTCGAGTCGGGTGTCCGGATTCCACGACGCCATGGGCAGGAACACCGGCACAAGCGCGCCCGCAGACCGCTCCCGTAACAGGGCCAGCGTGAGCAGCATCGCCAGAACGGTCTTGCCCGCACCGGGCTCGCCGAGGATCACCAACTGCCTGATCGGCAGCCCGCGGAACAGGTCCGCCACGCCCTCGGCACCATCAACCGCCGCATGGCCGATCGGGCCGATCCCGCCCAGCAGCGCCTCGGGGAGAGCCTGCACCGGCCGCCCCGTCGGGCGCACAGTCAGCGAGATCGGAGCCGGACGCCCGAGATCACGCCGCTCGGTCTCCCCCCGAAGACGCACGCCCACCTCCTCGGCCAACAGCTCCGCCGCCCGCGCCAGCCGCTCATCCACACCATCCGAACGGCCCGAACCCTCAGCGACGATCAGCCACGCCTGCAGGCCACCACCGGCCACGACCAGCACCCCGGTCGCCGCCAACCACGCCACGTCCCACTGCTGGGTGAGCATGCCGGCGGTGACATTGACCGCCGCCGCCACCGCGACCGTCCCCGCCGCCGCGACCCCTCTGGCGCCCCAGCCCATGCGCACCCCTCCTCGGTTATACATCGACGCCCGCCCACAGCCCGGTACACGGCTCCAGAAGGTGTTACGGAGCACGCGCTCGGCACAGCAGGCCACGTTCGGCGGCGGCGAGCTCCACGCGCACGCCCGCGCTCTCGGCGCGGGCGACGGCTGCGGCGGCCCTGAGCTCGCTGATCCGCTCGGCGGCCTCGCCGGCACGGTGGCGGGCCATGTCGGCCCGTGCGGCGGTCAGCTGGGTGCCGAGTTCGTCCTGGCGGGGCGCACTCCTCGGCAGCGCCGCGGCGGACGGCCTCGGCCTCCGCGTGGGCGTTGTCGGCGCGGCGCTCAGCGCGCTCAGCTGCCTCGAGCGCTTGGCCGCCGCGGCGGGCAGCCATGACCACCGATGCGATCGAGAAGCCACGAATGCTCCGCTACACCGACCAGCAGACCAGCCGCGTCACCACCGCCGCCGAGAGCCCCTGGAGCCGCTATGCCCCATTAGGCGAGGTCGCCAGTGTGGCACCCGTTCAGTTCTCGTGTCGGGATGTCGTGATGACCGCCTCGTACGGCGCCGCCGCTCTGTCAGCCGCCTTGGCCACCGCGCACTGTCCGGTGGAGGCGCCGGTGACCTGGTTGGGCACCCCCACCTCGTCAGGGGCCGCGCTGTTGCCCGTGCAGGCCAGCGCGCCTTTGACCGTGCTGCCGGCCACGACGGGAGCCTGGTTGCGCGTCAGCAAGGCGGCGCCACGGATCTCGGCGCCCACGATCGCGAGCGTGCCTGTGGTGCCGCTGAGCTCCACGGCCCCGTTCACGCGCGTCTTGAGCAGGTGCACCGCGGCCGCCTTCGCCGCGCTCAGCACGCCGGTGATGGCGCCGCCGCGCGCGACCAGCGAGGCGCCCCGCCCTACCGTGACAGGGCCGTCGACCTGGGCGCCGTCCAGACAGGTGACGCCGGTGGTGACCGCCAGCGCGCCGCGGTGGGCGCCGGTGATCGTGCGGTCGCAGGCCGGGGGCGGCGCGATGGTGGCGACCTTGAAGCTCCTGGCCGGGCCGTAGTTGCCGGCGGGGTCGATCGAGCGGTACTCGATGGTGTGGCGGCCCCTGGGCAGCTTGCCGTACACGAGATGGTCGATGGTCGTGCCGGTCTCGCTGAACGTCCACGGCAGGTCGGCGGAGGTCGGCCAGCCGAAGTAGTTGAACCAGCCGTCGCCATCCACCCTGGACTCCGAGACGACGTGGCCGTCCCTGTCGTCGCGGCCGGTGAGCCGCATGGTGAACGGCCCGTTGTAGACGTTGACGTCGCCGCTGCGCAGCAGCGGCTCGGACAGCTCGTAGGCGGTCGCGGGCGGCGTGGCGTCGACCGTCCAGGTGGCGGTGTCCGCGCCGACGGCGGCGGTGATCGTGTGGGTGCCCTCACCGAGCCGGAGCTGTGCCAGGTCCAGGTCGCTGCCCTGGTCGCCGACCTGCGCGCCGTCGAGCTTCCAGGTGACCGCGGGTACCTCGCCAGCCGGATGGGTGGTCTCGACGGAGAGGACGTCGTCGCGGCCGGCAGGCCTGCCGGTGGGGCTCGAGGAGACGATGCCGGGCACGACGCCGTC
Organism: Nonomuraea lactucae; assembly: GCF_003313395.1. Classification (GTDB taxonomy): domain Bacteria; phylum Actinomycetota; class Actinomycetes; order Streptosporangiales; family Streptosporangiaceae; genus Nonomuraea; species Nonomuraea lactucae. Next base: position 22,258 of record NZ_QNFZ01000287.1, read on the forward strand.
GGGCGGGGTGGCTACCGCGGTGTCGACCGTCCAGGTCCTGGTCATGGTCATGGCGACGCGGATGGCAGGATCGCGGACGAAGCCGGTCGGGTCGGTAACGGTCGCCCGCACGCTGTGCGTCCCCGGCGACAGGCCGAGCGTGCGCAGGTCCAGCGCGGTGGCGTCACCGGGCAGGTCCCGGCCGTCCACGGTCCAGGTGACGGTGAGCGCGTGGCCGAGCGGCCGCATCGGCTCCACCCAGAGCACCCGGTCGGCGCCCACGGGCGCCGCGGTGGGCGTGGCAGCCTGGATCACCTCTGTCTTGGCGGTGATCCGCTGCACCATGATCTCGCGACTGACCTGGTCGAAGTAGTAGCCGAGCGTCTTCATCATCGAATGCCTGCTCGGCCGCCACACGCCGGAGGAGTAGTACAGCCCGCCCTCGTAGCGGGCGATCGGGCCGCCCGACTCGCTGGGCTCGCCGAGCCAGCGCCACCACTTGCGCTTGTGGTCCCGCAGTTGCTGCTCGGTGAGCAGGGTGTGGTGCGGCGAGGACGGCTCGCCTTGCGGGTAAGCGCCGCCGGGGACACCGCGCTGGTAGTAGTCGTACTCGTCCTGCAGGCCGCCCAGCGAGTGACCCAGCTCGTGCGGGCTGATCAGCGCCGACATCGCGTTGCTGCCCGAGGCGGTGGCGTAGGAGCCGCCCGCACCGCCGTACGTCGTGCTGTTGCCCAGCGCGAGGATCTGCCGGTTGCCCGCCGAGGTGCCGGTCACCAGGTTGGCGTAGCGGGTGGCGGCCGCGTTGTTCATGGTGATGAGGCGCTGCACGCTGTTCGGGTTGCACTGGCCCCAGAAGCCCATGCTCAGCGGGGTGTTCTTGCGCGGCGAGGTCAGGTCCGGGTCGCAGCTGATCCCGGAGTCGGCCGAGACGATGTCGACCCGGTAGACGTTGATGTAGGTGCGGTAGGTCTTGAACGGCTCTATGGACCACAGGACGTTGAGATGCCGGTCGGCGTCGGCTCTGAAGGAGTCCTGCTCGCTCATGGTGTAGCCGTCACCCAGCAGGATCAGGTTGAACCTCTTGGCCGGATCGCCGGTGACCTGCACGGGGACGACGGTGGCGGATCCCGGCTCGGCGGCCTGCGCGGGAGCGGGGGACACGAGAAGACAGGCGGTCAGAACGAGCGCGGATAACGGCCCGAATCTCAGCATGAGGCGACCTCGAGGGTAGGGGACGACATCACCAGCACTATCTGCCAGCGCGGCCCACGCGGTCACATCTCACATCGGGATAACGCGGCGTTATGGGCCAGCACAGCGCGGCCACGATGTGGTGCCGCTGGTGCAGCTTCTGCATCCCCTCCCACCGTCGAGCGTGCGCGTCACGGGAGAGGCGATTCAGTGCCCAGGCGGCCAGCTCCGCGTCAGCACGGGCGTAACCGGCTCGACGGATGTGCCGACCGGTCCCCTGACGAGGCGGTTCCGCGCCGAACTACCCATCACCGCCTCACCGGCACCCAACTGCGGCTCCGTCATCTATCCTGCTGGTCGAGGTGGGGCCGCAGGTCACCGACCCGCCAGAGGAAACTCGGCATTCCTGGAGCGCGCCTGAGGCGGCGAGCCGGGAGCACCGCGCGATCTGCTGACCCGGTCCTGGTATCGGTGGACCACCCTGGTCCTGGTTGCCCACGCCTTCCGCTGGAGCACCAGGTGCTTCTCCTGACTTAGCCGGCTGGACGACGAGGAGCTGTGTCTGTTGGCGCGTACGGGCGAAGCCCCGTTCCAATATGGGTTGCAGGTTCATGATTTTGTATGAACCGAGCGTCTTTACATTGTAGACTTCTAGGCCCCTTCGGGACGTGGCGCGTGTGGGAAAATCCGACCGGGCCGCCCGCCGACGTCGGTGAATCATGGCGCAGCTGAGGCCGAACTGTAGCTTGATGCAGGGAGCCGTCTTGCGGGGCTGCGCGTTGTCGCCACGAGCACGAGGGTTCGGCCTCATCGCCCTCGCGTGCGGCGTCACCCTGGCCGTCCGGCACCTCCGTAGCCGGCGCCGATGATGACGATCGCAGCGCGCCGGTGAAGGACTCCTACAGCAGCCGGCCGTTCCTCCCGTGTCAGTGCCAGGTCGCGGGTACGGCGCGAGCGGCGAACGCGGACAGCCACGCGGCGATGACGCGATCGATGACGCGGTCGATGAACCGGACGAGGTCGCCGCTGAAGATGTCGAGGCTGTAGCGGCCGGGTGTCCAGGTGGAACGGCCCTGGCCGCGCAGATCGACGGCGAAGACGTGGTATCGGTCGGCGAGCAGCCGCATGGCGTCCTCGTAGCCCCACCACGATTCGGTCTGCGCGGGATGAGCATCAGGGCGGGGTTGCCCGGATCGCCGACCACGGCCTAGTTCATGCGGATCTCGGCGAGGTCGACGGGCTGCTCGTCGCCCGCGCTGCGACGACGGTGAGTGCACGGCGACTCTCGACCAACGTCCGGCTGTGACGGCCGACGAGCGTGATCACCTGCTCCTGCTGTGCGGGCACCGCACCCCGCACCGGTGGCTGCGCGGCGACCACGTCAACCCCGGACTGATGCGCGTACCAAACCGGCTGCGGGAACCCCCGCGCAGGTGAAGGGGCCGGTCGGCGAGACGTTGCTCCAGATGGCCTCGACAGGAACGCGGCCTGCCCGCAGAAGGCGACAACTCTCAGGATGACACTCCGTAGCGGGTGGCGATCGCGGCGGCGCGGTTGCGCAGGGCGTCGCGCAACCACTGCCGGGCCAGGGCCTCCGCGTTCGTGGTGAGCTGCCACAGCGCCCATTCGGCGTGTCTCGGATCTTGGAAGGTCACCTCCAGCCGCAGCCAGCCGTCTGCGTCGGCTTCTTCGGCTTCTTGGGCTTCTTCGGCTTCTTCGGCGCGGACGGCCAGCGCGGTGCCCACCAGGTCCTCCCGCCGCGCCGGGTCCACCCGTACCAGCACGGTGACTTGGTCGCCACTGGTCCGGAACCGCGTGCTGCGTTCCTGCCAGGCCCGGTCCAGATCGACCCGGTCTGGTCGCTGTGCGGGTTCGGCGAGCTCCTCGGCGGCCAAGACCCGGGACAGCCGGTAGGTGCGGTCCGCGCCAGACCTCGTGGCCAGCAAGTAGCCCCGGTCGCGTACGGTGACCAGGCCGATCGGGTCCACCGTGCGCCACTTCGGGCTCTGGTCCACAGCCGCGTAGTGGATGCGCAGCTTGTGTCCGGCGAAAACCGCGCGCAGGACCTCGGCCGCTATGGCGTCAGGCACCTCCTCAGCGACCAGCCGGCGCGAGAGGAGGTCGGTCCGCGGGTCGATGAGCAATCGCTCGGCCGCGCCGGCCGCAGTGTCCCGATAGCTTTCGGGTAGCGCGTCAACCACCTTGAGCATCGCCGAAGCGAGCGCTGAGCCGAGGCCGAACGCCTGCGCGCCGCGCCGCGATCCGGCGACCAGCAGGGCAAGGGCCTCGTCGGGGTTCAGTCCGGTGAGCTCGGTCCGGAAACCGGGCAACAACGCGAAACCGCCGTGCCGGCCGCGTTCGGCGTAGACCGGGACGCCGGCCGCGGACAGCGCCTCGATGTCGCGCAGCACGGTGCGGGTGGATACCTCCAGCTCGCGGGCCAGCGCGGCCGCGGACAGCCGACCGTGCCGCCGCAGCAGCAGTACCAGCGAGACCAACCGGTCGGCGCGCACACGAAAACTCTACAGAAATACACGACACAGGATGTCGTGTATTCGCTGGCAAGCTCATCGACACGACGAAGAATGACGGCGGCTACCGGGCTATGGACGTACGTGATGTCGACGAATCGAATGGAGCTGATGTGGCGATGGAGCGAACCGCGGTCAATCCGTGGGCGTGGTCGGTGGAGCTGGGGTACAACCAGGGCGAGATCGTCTCCGGGCATACCCGGACCCTGTACTGCTCTGGGCAGACCGCGATGAGCGGCGACGGCAAGCCCGAGCACGCCGGTGACATGGCGGCGCAGTTGGCGCTGAGCCTCGACAACCTGCAGGCCGTGCTCGGCGAGGCCGGCATGTCCCTGGCGAACCTCGTCCGGCTCAACGTCTACACCACCGACGTCGATCGGCTCTTCGAGCACTACGGCGTGCTGGCGTCGCGGTTGGGCGCCGCCGGGGTGGCGCCGTCCACCACGATGCTCGGGGTGACACGGCTGGCGATCCCCGACCTGATGGTCGAGCTTGAAGGGACCGCCGTCGCGTGATGCGACCTCGCCGCCTCCGGCAGCAGGGCCGCCGGTCGAACCGGCACGAGTAGTAGGCAGGTGGGTGATCTCCGGTGCTCAGGGTGGTGACAATCGGCGTCTATGGCTTCAGCGGCGAGTCCTTCCTGCAACGACTGCGGCACGCGGACGTTCGTCTGCTGCTCGACGTACGCCAGCGCCGCGGCGTCCGCGGACCCGAGTACGCCTGGGCGAACTCACGCCGGCTGCAGGCGGCCCTCGCCCATGCCCGGATCGCCTACGAACACCACCATGAGCTCGCCCCGACCACCGAGCTACGCCAACTCCAATACGCCGAGGATGACCGCCAAGGGGTCGGCAAGCGCTCGCGCCGCGAACTCGCTGCCGAGTACACCCGCCGCTACACCACCGAGATCCTCGACCGCGCCGACCTCACGCCGATCGTGTCGGAGTTGCCGAGCAGTGGGACCACAGCGCTGCTCTGTGTCGAGCGCGACCCCGAGGCCTGCCACCGCTCGTTGATCGCCCAGCGGCTGACCGAGCAGCACCACGTCACGATCGAGCACCTGCGCCCGTTGTGACGCGTGAATTCCCAGGGTTCGCGGCAGCGGTGATCGCCGCCGCTGCTCCGGCCGGGCGTCCGCCTCAAGGATCGCGCATCCTCGTGCGCGATCCGGCCCCGGTGTCCCTCAGAGCCGGTTCCCGCTGCGTGGCCGGCGCCGGCCGCCGTCCACTTGATGGTCCGGGGCGACGGCCGCCGCAGAGCCCGGGCCCGCGCCACCGGGACGATGAGAGCCCAAGGGGCGTTGACTTTGTCGCAAGGCATGACTCACTATGTTGCTACAAATCTTGCGACAAAGGAGCCGCCCGTGACCTGTGAACCGTTACCGGACGCCGGCCCGCCGGCGCGTGCGGCCGATCTGCGACTGGCGGGCGCGTGGCTGGCCCGGCATGACCTGGCCGGTGCCCGCCCGACCCCGCTGCTGGCCAGCCGGCTGGCGGTCCGCAGACGCGCCCGCCTCGCCGCCCACGTCATGCTGGCCGTGCTGATCCTCGCGAGCGCGCTCGCCGCGACCTACGACCGGTTCGCCAGTTCCGCCTTCGGCGGCTTCCAGCCGTATCGCCCGCTGCCGCTGCTGGCCCTGACCGCGCTGGTGGCCGGGCTGCTGCTGGCACAGTCGCTGCTCGACTGGTGGGTGCGACGCGTCGACCAGCGGGCGGGCGCGGCACTGTCCCGCAGGGCCGCCCATCTGATCCAGCCCGGCTGGCGGGCCGTGCTCGGCCAGCCGTACGCCGTCTTCGCGGTCGCCACGTTCGCCGGTGGCATGGTGCTGGCCGGGAGCGCCCTGGCCGTTCCCGACCCCACCGTGCGGCAGCTGGCCGTCGTCCTGCTGATCGGCCTGCTCGGCGTGACAGCCATCATCGCCATGCAACTGCGCCACCTGCTCAGGCGCCCGGTGGTGGCGGAGGACGAGGAGTCACTGACCGCCGACGTCATCATGCGCGTCGAGGACGCCCGCGACCTCACCACGCCGAACGTGCAGTGGTCGCTGCCCATGGTGCTGCTGTTCGGCACCGCGCCCGGCTGGTGGAGCGCCGCTTCGGTCGCCTACCTGATCCTGGGCCTGGCCGCGTGCGTCGCGCTCCATGCCAGGACGCCGTCGAGCGCGACGGTGGCCCGGCGGGCCATGAGCGTCCGATGATCGTCATCGATGCGGCCTCGCCGGTGCCGCCGTTCGAGCAGCTGCGGGCCCAGCTCGCCCGGCAGATCCAGGACCGCACGCTGGCCGTGGGCGCCCGGCTGCCGACCATCCGCCACCTCGCGGCCGACCTCGGCCTGGCCGTCAACACGGTCGGCCGGGCCTACCGGGAGCTGGAGGAGGCGGGGCTGATCGAGACGCGCGGGCGGGCGGGCTCGTTCGTGTCGGCCGCCGGCGAGGAGGGCCTGGAGCGGGCCCGCCGGGCCGCCGCCGACTACGCAGCCGTGATCGCCAGCGTCGGCATCGACACGGGCGAGGCAATCCGCATCGTGCAGGCCGCTCTGACGTCCGGCGCGGCAGCACCGGCCTCGCCATGAGCGCGACCCGGCCACGGGGTCACCTCGCCGGACGCACGACCCCCGGATTGTCTCCTCAGGCATCGTCGAGCGAGCCGTCGGCGGGGTGTGTCGGCGCGGGCAGTCGCCGAGCGACTCAGCGGCTCACTGCTCCCTTTCTCCGTACTTGGTCTGCCCTCCCATACGAGTTCGGGACCGGAACGGTGGATGGCGGCAACTCCGCCCCCAGACTCGGCCACCCACTCACCAACTTCCAGAACCTCGATTACGCACAGATACATTGCCCCTGGTGAAGCCGGCCCGAGTGGGGAGCCTCGAAGGGTTTGCCGCTGTCCGGCTCGAAGGCGGGGAGGCTCCGCGTCAGGCCGGAGTGAGGACGCACGGTCTTCACGTCGGGCGTGCGGAGGAACTCAAGATACGGCCCGCCCCTGGGCGCGGAGTTGGTCGACGGCGGCCGACAGGTAGCGGGTGTTCCACAGCGCGACGGCGTTGACGACCAGGCCGACGGCGAGCTGGTCTTCCTTGCCCTCGCCGTAGGGCTGACGGATCTGGCCACCTCCGCCGTGGCAGATCTTCCGGGCGAGCCGGTGGCGGGACTCCTGCACGGGGAGCTGCTTGTTCAGGCGCCGGTGGTAGGTGTCGCCGATCGGGTCGAGGGTGCCGAGCAGGTGAAGGGTCTTGTCGATGCGGCCGTACTCGGCGAACGCCTGTCCGAGCGGGCTCGCGTTCCAGCAGATCGGTCACGGCCGCCGACTCCAGCTGTAAGCCGGTGGTCAGAACCGCTTCGGCCCGCCCTCCGTGGGCTTCGTAAGGCGTACGACAATGTCGCCGGACCGGTCGTCAGCGAGCAGACGGTGCTGCCCCTGATCGGCGCAGGGGTCGGGGAAGCGAGGTGCGCGGAGCAGCGAAAGCCGGACGGTGGTAAGTGCTACAGCCGTCGGCGCGGACGTCGCGGGTGACCTCGTGCCCGTAGGTTGAGTGGTTGACAACGGCCGCGCCCCACCCCCGTTCGCCGGGGTGCAGGAACCGGTGGGCGCAGATCTCGAACTTGGCGGCATCCCAGCTGGTGTTGGCGTGCGTGGGCCGCGGCACGTGTCCGAAAGGGATCTCCGCGCTGGAGTTGTCGGCCCGGACGTCGAGCGGGAAGGCGGCCTTGAGGAGCTTCTCCTCCCGGGCACCGAGCGGCGGTGGGTGACGAGCACCGGCCCGCAGGGGCGGCCCGCGCAGCAGGCGGGACAGCAGCATCCGCCACAGCGTCTTCTCCCGGAGGTGCACCTCGCGCCAAGCGATGAGTCGGTCGACGGCACCGATGCTCCGGCGGGCGTTGCAGGTATTGACCACCGCGGTGCCTCACGAAGTTCCAGGGCCTCGCAGATATAGGGCGTTATCTGTGGAACAACTTCAGATCGACCCCGGCGCCGACGTTCCGCCCGCCGTCCACCAGGGACGAACGCCAAGCGCACGATCTGACACGGATGTCCCTCAGACTCGGGGTATGCGGAAGATCTGGCCCGCGTGCACGTAGCACTCGACGTCGCAGACGGCGCCCGACCATCGTGACGCAGGAATCCGGCACCACCACCACCACGACGATCGCCGAAACCGACCGAACCTCGAGGCCGAACTCTTCGGGTACAGCTGGTCAGAACCGCCTTTCACGCCGGAACCGACGTCACGCAGCGCCGCGGCCTCAGATGGGATCGCTCACCACGACAACGGCTCACTGACCAGCGCTAACGACCCTCGCATGTGCTGGTGACAGCTGTCTTTCCGACACCCCGCATTCCGGCCGACGTCAGAAAGTGGGCATTCTTCGGTCTGTTCAGTGGTTGTGCGCCTTCTTATGGTTGCTCCTCGCGAAGCTTGCACGCGAGTACCCCATCGCTCGGATGTACGCCGATGCCCGCGTCCAGAAGATCTACGGCGGGGCCGAACGAGGTCATGAAAGAACTGATCGCTCGATCCCTGTGAGGAGTCCGATGTACCTGACCCAAGGGCTGCACCGCGCGCTGCAGCAGACGCCCGACCTTGCCGCCACCGTCTACGGTGATCGGATCCGCACCTACAAGGAGAGCGCCGCGCGGGTGGCCCGGCTGGCCGGGGCGCTGCGCGGCCTGGGCGTGGCCGAAGGAGACCGGGTGGCCATGCTGTCGCTCAACTCCGACCGCTACCACGAATATCTGCTGGCCGTGTGGTGGCTGGGCGGCGTGGTCAACCCGGTCAACATCCGCTGGAGCCCCGCCGAGATCGGGTACTCGCTGCGCGAGTCGGCGACCACGGTACTGCTGGTGGACGACGCCTTCGCCGGCCAGGTCCCCGCGCTGAGATCCGAGGCCCACCAACTGGCCACTGTGATCCATTGTGGCGACGGCCCCACCCCCGAGCAGATGCTCGCCTACGAGGAGCTGCTGGCCGGCGCGGACCCGGTGGAAGATCTGCGGCGGGGCGGCGACAGCCTGGCCGGGGTCTTCTACACCGGCGGCACCACCGGCCTGCCCAAGGGAGTCATGCTCAGCCACACCAACCTGATGACCTCCGCGCTGGGCACGACGGCACTGGGCGGGCTCGTGCTGCCCGGCGGCCGGTTCCTGCACGCCGCCCCCATGTTCCACCTGGCCGACCTGGCCGCCTGGACCGCACAGAGCCTCGTGGGCGGCACCCATATCATGATCCCCGCCTTCGACCCGCTCACAGTGATGGCCGCCGTACAAAAGCACCAGGTCACCTCCACCCTGCTGGTCCCGATGATGATCCAGATCATGACCGACCACCCCGAACGCACCGGCTACGACCTGTCCAGCCTCATCAACATCGCCTACGGCGCCTCCACCATCCCCCAAGCCGTCCTTACCAGAGCCATGAAAGCCTTCCCCACCGCCCGCTTCGCCCAGGCCTACGCCATGACCGAACTGGCCCCCGTGGCCACCCTGCTCACCCCCGAAGACCACCTGACCGGCGGCGAACTCCTGCGCTCAGCCGGCAGGGCCGCACCACACTGCGAGATCCGCGTGATCACCCCCGACGGCCAACCCGCCCCCACCGGCACCATCGGCGAAGTGACCGTCCGAGGCGACAACGTGATGCTCGGCTACTGGAACCAGCCCCAGGAGACCGCCACCGCGCTACGCGACGGCTGGATGCACACCGGCGACAGCGGCTACCTCGACGAACACGGCTACCTCTACATCGTCGACCGGCTCAAAGACATGATCGTCACCGGCGGCGAAAACGTCTACTCCGCCGAAGTGGAGAACACCCTCGCCCAGCACCCGGCAGTCGCCTCCTGCGCGGTCATCGGAGTGCCGGACCAGCAGTGGGGCGAACGGGTGCACGCCGTCATCGTGCTGCGACCAGGCACCACCACCACCGCCGAGGAGATCCGCGCACACGTCAAAGAACGGATCGCCGGATACAAGGCACCCCGGACCTGCGAATTCGTCGACACCCTGCCCCTCTCAGGAGCAGGCAAGATCCTCAAACGCGAACTGCGCAAACCGCACTGGCAAGGCGCCGACCGACAGGTGGGTTGACCTCTCCCCCGGTGACCTCCTTGGACACCAAGCAGCGATCAACAACCTGCCGGGTTCGCGTCGCAGCCCCTGATTGCCGGTCCACAGCAGGCCCGGCCCGGCTGCCGTCACTGCGTCCGGGTGCTGCCCCGCACGCTGAGAGGCCGCGCCGCCGTAGGCGGCCCTGGGATCCGGCGAACTCGGCGGTTACAGCGACGAGCAGAGCAGCCACGGCGCCGCTGAAGCGCCGGCCTGCACCCCGCCGGGCCCACGTCAGAGATCGAGCTGATCAGTCGTACCGCGGACCGCGACCGTGATGCCGTCCAGAAGCATCTTCAGCCCGAACTCGAATTCCTCATCACTTCCCACCCCGGCGATGTCGGTGGCATGCTGCACCATCCGGGGATGGGTCTGCGGGTCGAGACGTTCGTAGAGTGCTTGTCGCGCCTGCTGTTCCCCGGGATCGGTGGCGTCGAGGTACAGGTTGAACTGCACAGAGCCGATGATCAATGTGGCCAACGCGCCCGAGGCCGCCGCGGCGTGTCTCGGGCTCAGGCCAGCGCCGATGAACCGATCGACCGCGAACTCCACTCCCTGGAGCGAATTCGGGCCGAGGCGCTCGGTGCCGCGCAGGAGCAGGGCAACGGCGGGATGAGCGAGGAGGAAACCGCGGAAGGCGCGCGCCAACCACTCCGCCTCCGATCGCCAGTCCAGAGCCGGGGGTGGTGGTTGCAGCCCCAACTGGATGGCTTGGTCGGCCACGATGATCGTCAGCTCGTCCCGGCTGCGGACGTGCCGATAGAGCGAGGCCTGGCTGCAACCCAGCTCCTCGGCGAGTCGCCGCATGGTCATCGCCTCGATGCCGTGCTCGTCCAGCAGTCGTAGCGCGGTGTCGGCGATCGCCTCCAGTGAAAGCATCCGATTTCGCCGCCTGCGCGTGGGGGGCTCGCCACGAGCGAGCCACCAGGATGCAGAGCCCGGCCGGTCCGGCGATGAGATACGGGCGCGGTTCGGTGAGCTGGGCTTCTCTCGTGTCATGTCGGTGTCCAGCCTGCCATGCCTTGCGTAAACAAAACGAGATCACGTAGCTTAAGCGAACGTCGTTTACTTACGAGGTGGGAGGAAATAGAGTGCTGGCTGTCAGGAACACAGACGATGGGATCCAGGTGCAGGACGTGGTCGGCCCGGAGGGGTCGGGTGTCCGGCTGGACGTCGCATCGGCGGGGATCTGCGGCACGGATGTCGCGTTCGTCGCGAGCGGACTCCAAGGCTTCACGTTCGGCCACGAGTTCGCCGGCACAACGGCCGACGGTGCCGCCTTCGTGGTCGAGCCGTCCATCTACTGTGGTCGTTGCCCCGAATGCGCGGCGGGCAATACCCAGCGCTGCGCCGACCCGGCGCACGGCACGCTGGGCATCTTCCGGGATGGCGGAATGACGGAATCCGTGGTGGTCCCGGAATACACGCTGCTGCCGCTGCCCGCCGCCCTGCCCGTGCGGGACGCCTGCCTGGTGGAGCCCGGTGCCGTCGCGTGGCACGGAGTGCGGAAGGCAGGGCTGCGGCCCGGTGAGAGGGTGGTTGTCGTCGGCGGGGGATCGATCGCACTGCTCGCGGCGGCCGTCGCGCGTCATCTGGGCTTCGACGTCGATGTGGAGGCTCGTTACGAGCACCAGAGGTCAGCAGCGGAGCGCCTCGGTGCCGGACGCCCGAAGGGCGATTACGACGTCGTCATCGACGCTGCCGGCAGCGCGTCGGGCCTGGCCCGATGCGCCGAACTGGCTGCGGTGGGTGGCCGGGTCGTCGTGTTGGGCGTCTACTACGACACGATCGGCCTCCCGGCGACACATAGCCTCCTGAAGGAGCTGACCTACGTCAATGCCATGGCCTACGGCCGACCCGACGGCGTGCGGGAGTTCGGCCAGGCTGCGGACATGCTCGCCGCCCGGCCGGAGATCGCAGAAACCGTCATCACTCACCGGTTCCCGCTGAACGACGCCGTCGAGGCGTTTCGAGTGGCCCGCGACAGGTCCGCAGGAGCGATCAAGGTGGTGCTGGAGCCCTCCCGGTAGGCGGGCGGGCAACTCCCTCAGCAAGGCCGAGGAAAACGGCGCATACACCGCCTCCACCAGCGCATACCCGTCAGCGCCATAGGCGATCGCCAACTCCTGGCGTTTGGCCCGCGAGGCGGGCAGCCGCCAGGAGCCGATCCTGGCCAGGGAGCGTGCCTACCTGCCTGGCCGGGCCCGGGAGGCCGGGCAATCATGGTCGGAGGTCGAGGCCCGGCGATGCGGGTGGCGTGGGCGTGGTCGGCGGCGGTAGGCGCGGCACTCCTCAGCGCCAGGTCGGCGAGGTGGTCGGACAGCGGGGACTGATCGGGGAAGATGCCTGCCCGAGCCGTGGACAGTGGCTGCGCCCAAGCGGCCGGCTGGGCTGCGCGGTGCCCCCATCACGGGAGCCTGACCTCGGCGAACACCGGCCGGTGATCGGTGTGCCGCAGCTCCAGTACGCGGAAGTCCCGCACCGCCATCCGCGAGTCCGCCAGCACGTGGTCGATGGTCACGCCGGGCGGCCGGAACGTGCGGCCCAGCGCCTGCGGCCAGGTCGCCGTGAATCCGCGTCCCATGACGTCAGCCGCGTCCCGATAGCCGGACGCCAGCAGCTCACGCATCGGCAGGTGGTCGAGCGTGGCGTTGAAGTCCCCCGCCAGCAGCCGCAACTCCCCGCCGCCGCGCGGCAGCGCGTGGAGACCGCCCTGCCAGCACGGTTGCCGGCCGGTGCGTTTGGGCGCACACGGGTGCACGGAGACGATCTCCACGCGGGCCCCGCCGGGATGCGCGAGCCACGCCCTGGCCTGGCCGAACGCGCCCTGCTTGATCGTCTTTCCGGCCGTCAGCGGATGCCGCGCGTACACGGCGGACCCGCCGACCCCCGGCAACGGCCGCGCGACGGTGTGTGGCAACGTCTTGCGCAGGCCCGCCTCTTCCAGCCGCCGCATCGCGTCCGGCGTGAGCTCCTGCAACGTCAGCACGTCCGGCCGCACCTGGCCGACCAGGGCCATCAGCTGGACCGCGTCCGCCTGGCCCACCATCAGGTTGGCCGCCAGCACCCGCAACACCGGCCCGCCCGCGGGCGGATTGCCGTCGGTGAAGGCCCGGGGCGCGACGGCGAGGCCCAACCCCACCACGGCCGCGATCCCCACCACCCCCGCCGCCCGCCGTCTCACCACCCAGGCCAGCGCCCCGCCGGCAACCGCCCCGACCGCCGCGTAGGGCGTGTACGCCACCACCGGCACCCACGGCCAGTCCGGCTCGAACCCGCTCAGCCGCAGCAGCGCCCACCCGGCGAACGGTACGACGGCGATCCAGCTCATCCATGTACGCACGCCCTGTATCGCCACACGGCCCGATATGCGTTCACAAGACGGTGTGCAGCATGCGCGCGACGCCGAACCCAGCGTCCTGGCCGCCAACAACAGGCCGGTCGACGCGGCGTAGACCGTGACCTACTGGCCGAGGTGACGGCCGAGACGCCGTACCCCTCGTTTCCGGGGTCTCGGTGCCGGGGAAGCCGGGGCGGGCGCCAAGGCCGGCGAGGGCACAGCGGCTTCTGGGTGCTGCGCGCCCAGTCCTGTCGGGGTTCGCCTGAGCCGCTGCCGCCAGGGGCGGGGCCGCCGCCCACAACTGGCAGCGGCGGCCGACACTCCAGTCCGGCGTCGTGTTCCTCCCGCCAGCCGTACGCAGCACTCACCGTCACCGGGGAGGGAGCGGAGCGGGGGTCAGCGGAATTCGGTGGCCACCTTGGCGGGATCCGGCGCCTTGACCGACACCTTCGCACCCCACCCGCTGTAGCGGCTGTCCACGGCGATCATGGCGCTTCTCCCGGCCTCCGTCGCCGTGTACGAGCTCTGCACCCTGCTCACCAGGCCCGCCGAGGTGAGCGTGAGGGTGTAGGAGACCTTCGTGTCGTCGAACGAGCTGGGCGCCTTCGCGCCCGCCCACCACATCGAGGCCCGCCTGAGGTCCTTGAAGGTGATCGTGCCTGTGATGGAGCTCTTCGCCGACTTGCCGTGCTTGATCAGTGCGGCCAAGGTCTTGGGCTCGGCCGGATTGAGAATCTGGCCGTAGGAGTCGGGCAGTCCATACCTCTCGACCTTGTACCAGGACTTGCCTTCCGGGAGTGCGGCGGGCAGGACTCCGCCGGAGTGGTACGTGTTCTTGCCGATGCCGACGACCCGCTGCCGCCCGTAGTCGTCGTCGTTCCAGTGGATCTTGATGTCGAACGCGGCGACGCCCTTCCTGTCGAACTGGAAGACGCCCTTGCGGTCCTGGGCCTCCCTCTCATCCGTGCCATTCGACCAGGTGACCTTTTCGGTGAAGCGCACGCCGTGCCCGGGTACGAGCTTGGCCTTCAGCGCGCTGACGGGGTCCTTCGGCGCCCCCTGCGCAGGGGCGGCAACCACCGACAAGGCGGCGCAGGCCGCCAGGGCCATGATCATGATCTTCTTCATGGCCAGCGATGATGCCGGAAGCCGATCACAAACGGGGCACAGACGATGTCACCGAGAACGACCGGACCCCGGGTGTGACCCTGGTGGCCCACCGCGTATCGCCAGCGCTCCACGCCCGTCGCCACGTCCGGCGCGTGAACCGCAAAGCCTGAGCCCCTGCACCCAACGAGGATGGCGACACCGTCTCGCCTGCTTTGACGAGGGCAGATCCGCCCGCGCGACGAGCCACCGCGTGCCTGGCCTCACCAACCATTGCTGGAGCGAGACCCCCCTCCCTGAGCTTCCACGGTCTTGATCACATCTTCGGCACAGCGACAAGGAGGCACTTCACGGGCCGGACCGGAGCCGGGCCCACCTCGCCGGGTGAGCGGACCCGCACCCCCGTGACCTCCCCGCGGCGAAGGGACCACACGTCAGAAGAGCGTTCTGTGGAGAGGGAGATCGAGCTCACCTGCACAGCGCAACAGGTCTGCGCGCACCTGTCCAGACAAGCCACATCCTGGCAAGGGTCTGAGCTGGCCATTTGCCGCAACAAGCTAGTCAAGCTGTGTACATCTGTTCTTTACTTGGGCAAGAGACGCTTCCTCCGCTCACCTACGCAAAGGAGCCTCCATGCGCCGGACCATTCCGATCGCGATCGCCGCACTCACCCTCACCGGCCTGGCCGCACCCGCCTACGCCGCCGCCCCCGATGGGAAGCTGGCCCTCGCCTCCACCACGGTGAAGAGCGGCGAGCCGATCAACCTGAGCTACTCCACGCCCAGACCGGACCCGCGGAACTGGATCGGCCTCTACAACGACCCCGGCAACGGGCCGGTCGAGGAGAAGTACGTCGGCCCCTCGCTCAAGTGGGTCTACATCCCGGCGGCGAGTGGAACCGCGTCCCTGCCGACCGATGGCCTCGAGCCCGGCAATTACGTGGTCTACGCTTTGGCCAAGGACGGGTACGCATGGCTCGCCCAGCCTGCGAAGCTAAAGGTCGTGAGCAACGAGACCCTTCACTTCGTCACCCAGGACTTCACTCTGCGCAACGCCCGGGCCGCGAGCCCCTACACCGCCACGGTGAAGGGCACCTTACGCGGGCAGGCCGCGAGCTTCCGCAAGGTCGAGGGTCCCCGCTGGCTCACCGTGGGTGACGACGGCACCGTGACCGGCACCCCGCCAGCATCGTCGTCCGCCAAGACGGCCACCGTCAGGATCGAGGCGCGGAGCGAAGCCGGCGAGTCGGCGACCGCCACGGTGCGCATCCGGGTCCGTCCACCGGGCGCCCGGCTGGTGCCCGAGCTCAAGGCGATGAGCTGGAACCTCTGGCACGGCGGCAGCCAGGTGCGAAACGGCCGCGAGAAGCAGCTCAAGTTCCTGCTCGACCGCGATGTCGACGTTGTCGGGCTGCAGGAGACCTCCTCCACTTCGGCCAAGGCGCTGGCTGACGCGCTCGGCTGGGACTACTTCCAGGCCGGCCCCGACATGGGCATCATCAGCCGCTACCCGATCGTGTCGCGTGGCCCACTGCCCGCGCAGTCAGGCCTGGCCGGGATCACCGCCCGGATCAGGCTCGACGACAGGCGCGAAGACGACCTGGTGCTCTGGAACGTGCACCTCGGTTACACGCCCTACGGCCCCTACGACGCGTGCTTCGGCAAGATGAGCACCGACCGGCTGCTCGCCAGGGAGGTCGAGTCAGGTCGTACTCCACAGATCGAGAAGATCATGACGGCCATGGCCGGCGACCTCGGCGCCACTTCCCGCACGCCCGTGCTCCTGGTCGGCGACTTCAACGCGCCTTCGCACCTCGACTGGATCCCCGCGGCCAAGCGCTGCGGCCTGCCCTCCATGGCCTGGCCCACCTCCGTCGCCCCCGCGCGGGCCGGGATGAAGGACTCCTACCGCGTCGCCCATCCCGACCCGGTGGCCGAGCCCGGCATCACCTGGTCGCCCATCTACAAGACCTTCACCGGCGGCTACGGCCACGACTCCCACATTGGCGAGCCCGAGCCGCAGGATCGCATCGACTTCGTCCACTTCAAGGGCGGCCTCAGGGTCAAAGCCTCCGACGCCGTGGTCGAGGGCACGCCCAGGCCCATTCCCGACCATCAGGACAACACCTGGACCTCCGACCACGCCGCCGTGCTGACCACCTTCGCGGTGCGCTGACCTGCCGGGCGGCGCCGGACCTCGTGCCGCGCGTCGCTCTTCACGGCGTACGGCACTCGCCGCCGGACAGCTCATGCCAACGGGGGCACGGTGTGTTCGTGGCCGGGCGGGTGTGGTGCGGCTCAGCCTTGCCCGCGTGCTGAGCCGCACCGCGGTGCACCGCATCCCGTACGAGCTGTGTGTGCTGGTCGCGCTGCGCAAGGCGATCCGCCGGCGGGAGAGCCGGGTCGAGGGCGGCAAGATCCGGCGCAACCCCGAGGCGGATCTGCCGTCCGACTTCGACGACAACCGGGATGTGCACTACCAGGCATTGCCGAGCCCCGCGACCCGGCACCGTTCATCGCCGGCCTGCAGCGCGCCAGGGCGCCATCGCGCGGCTGCTGAGCGTGGACGGCAAGGCGAACACGCGGAACCTCCAGTACCGCTGAGTACCGCGCGCCGTTCAACTCCGCGAGTCACAACTGGTGTGGCACGATAGCCGACCCGCCACCTGGGACCGGCTGCTCCCGCCGGGTCAGGGGCGGGCGAGCAGCTGGCGGGCGGCGGGGACGATCTCGGTGGCGAAGCGGGCGATCTGCGTGTCGTGGTCGGCGGCGGGCCAGTAGACGAAGGCGTTCATGCCGTCGTCGGCGGCGGCGGCGAGTTGGTCGGCCCATTGGCGGGCGGTGCCGGTGAACGGGCTGCTGGAGGAGGTGTCGCTGATGTGTCCGGCGATGTTGTAGACCTTGCGGATCAGCGACGGGTCCCGTCCGGCGCGGTGGGCGGCGGCGTCGATACGGGCGGAGGCCTCGGACAGCCGGTCCAGCGGCAGGTAGGCGTGGGAGGGCAGCCAGCCGTCGGCACGCTGTCCGGTCAGGGCGAGGGTGCGCGGGCCGTAGGCGCCGAGCCACAGGCCCAGGCCGGGACCGGGCGTGGGGCCGGGGTGCACGCCGGCCACTCGGTAGGAGGTGCCGTCGGTGCGGACGGCGCGCTGTCCGCTCCACATGGCTCGGATGACGTCGATGGCTTCGACCAGGGCGTCGACGGCCTCGCCCGGGGTGCGGCGGGGGCCTCCCATGGCGGCGATGGCGTCCCAGAAGGCGCCGCTGCCCAGTCCCAGTTGGAGGCGTCCGCCGGTGAGCAGGTGCAGGCTGGCGGCCGATTTGGCCAGTATGGCCGGCGGGCGCAGTGGCAGGCTGGCGACGGTGGGGACGAAGGTGATGCGGTCGGTGCGGGCGGCCAGGTAGGTCAGCAGGGTCCAGGTGTCGTGGAAGGCGGCCTGGTAGGGATGGTCTTGGATGGTGATCAGCTCAAGGCCGAGACTCTCGGCGGCCAGGGCCTGGCGCAGCGGTGCGTCGGCGGGCTGCCAGAGAGGGTCGACGTTCGCGCCGAACAGCAGAGGAAGACTCATGGCAGATCCTTCGGAAGAGGGGCCGGTGCTGC
Organism: Nonomuraea lactucae; assembly: GCF_003313395.1. GTDB lineage: Bacteria > Actinomycetota > Actinomycetes > Streptosporangiales > Streptosporangiaceae > Nonomuraea > Nonomuraea lactucae. Next base: position 40,101 of record NZ_QNFZ01000287.1, read on the forward strand.
CGGGAGGGTTCCCGGGCAGATGATGGCGTGGGTGAAGGCGGTGACACGCACGGCGAGGTTGCGGAGCCGGTGCCGTGGTCAGCGGGGCGGGCCGATGATGACGTTGCCGCGCAGGGCGGCTGCTTCGGCCAGCTTTTCCTTGGTGATCTCGAAGCCGTCAGGTCGGGCCGTGGTGATGTCCCGGCCGGCGTGGCGGAACATGTCCTCGAGTCCGGCGGGGGTCGCGATGAGCAGCAGGTCGGCCCGCTCGGACGTGATGCGGTAGCCGTGTGGGACGTTGCGCGGCAGGTAGACGATACCGCCCTCGGTGAGCTCGTGCCGTTCGTCGCCGGCCCACACCAGCGCGCTGCCCTTGAGTAGCAGGAACACTTCGTCTTCCTGGGTGTGCAGGTGGAATGGCGGGGCCTCGTCTTTGGGGACGTCGAACCTGCCGACGGTGAGCTTGCCTTCGGTGGCCTGGCTGTCGAGCAGGATGGTGAACAACCCGCCGTCGATCCATTCCAGGGTTTGCTGCTGGTCGGGCTGTGCCAGGTACGCCATGCTCATGACTGGTCTCCGATCTGGGTGGCCGGCCGCCGGGGCGGCGTGAACCGGTGCGTACGGCCGGCCGTTGGTGGATGTCGGGCGGGGTGGGATGCCGGACTGGGTTCAGGCCGGGATGAGATCGAACATGATGGGCAGGACCTTCTGGCCGGAAGGTGAAGCCCAGTCGGCGGCGAGTTCGGCCAGGACCTGGTTGGTGGAGGTGATGTCGGCGCCGGCGCGTTCCATGCGGCGCAGGGCGATGTCGTCGGCGTCCTTGGTGATGGACGCGCCGGCGTCGGCGACCACCTGGACGCGGTAGCCCTGCCGCAGGGCGGTGAGCACCGGGTAGACGGTGCAGACGTCGTTGGTGACGCCGGCGACGATGAGATTGCGCCGGCCGGTGGCCTCTACCGCCGCGGCGAAGGCGGGGTCCTGGAGAGCGTCGACGGCGCCCTGGCGGCGGATGCGGCCGGCGTACTCCTCGGGGGCGATGTCGGCGAAGTCCGACAGCAGCGGGCCCTGTGCCTGCTCCTCCAGCGAGGAGGTCAGCACCAGCGGCATCTCCAGGGACTTGGCGCCGCGGGCCAGGGCCAGCGCCCGGGTCTTGAGCTCCTCGAACGGGGTCGAGGCAGCCCATCGCATGGTGCCGACCTGGTGGTCGATCAGCAGGATCGCGGCGTCGTTCGGGGTGAAAAGGGTGGTTGTCATGGTGTGTTCCTCTGCGATGTGATCAATGGGAGAGATGGCCGGCGACATGGGTGCATGTGGCTGGCCGGAGGTCATTCCGTGCACCTGTGCCGGGTCCTCCGGCGGGGACGGCTCGGCCGGTGTGCCACCGGCAGGGGCCGTTCGGGCGGCCCTCGCCGTCGGCACCGGCGCATGCTGTCAGAGCGAGGAGAGGACCCGGATCCGGTCGGCCATGACACGCTTGGCCACGTCGGAGGTGAAGGCGATGCTCTCGAACTCGTGCGGCACGCCCGGGTGGAGGTGGAACTCAACCGGTACGCCGGCCTGGCTGAGCCGCAGGGCGTAGGTCAGGTCCTCGTCGCGGAAGATGTCCAGCTGGCCGACCTCGATGTAGGCCGGGGGGAGTCCGGCCGGGTCCGCCACCCGCGCGGGTGCCGCGTGGGCCGGCACGTCGGGGCCGGCGATGGCGTCGCCGAGCAGCGCGCCCCAGCCGGTGCGGTTGTCGTCCGAGGACCACAGCGCGTACGGCGCCACCTGCGGGTCGGGGGTGAGGTTGCGGTCGTCGAGCATCGGCATGACCAGTATCTGCTGGGCGATCGCGGGCCCCTGCCGGTCTCGCGCCAGGATCGAGACCGCCGCGGCGATCCCACCGCCGGCGCTGTCGCCGAAGACCGCGATGCGGGCCGCGTCGACGCCGAGCGCGGCGGCGTTCTCGTGCAGCCATTCGAGGCCGGCGTAGGCGTCCTCGACCGGGGTCGGGTGGGGGTGCTCGGGAGCGAGCCGGTAGTCCACCGAGAGGATCGGGGTGCCGCTGGCGGAGACGTAGCGGGAGATGGCGCCGTCGAACAGCCCGACGTGGCCGAGGATCATGCCGCCGCCGTGGAAGTAGACGGCCGCCGGGCCGGGCTCGCTGGGCGCGCCCTGCTTGGTGTACCAGCGCAGCAGGATCTTCTCGCCGTCGGAGGTGAGCAGGTGGTGGTCGGTGATCGTGACGTCGGCGGGCCTCGGCTGGGCCGCGTCGGTGTGGCCGATGAGCCCTTCCAGCGCGGCGCGGCGGCTGGCGACGTCCCCGACCGGCGGGGGCGTGCTGCCGGCCATGGCCGCGGCGATCGGCGCAAGGGCCTCGGCAACCTGGGGATCAAGAGCGAAAGACATGACGGTACTCCATCGTGGATGTGTCGGGAGATGAGTATGGGATGGGGGCGTGGAAGGGTCAGACAGTGATGACCGTCTTGCCGGCGAGCTTTCCGGTGACGGCCTGTGCGTGGACGTCGGCGAGGTCGGCCAGCGGGCGCCGGTCGGCGACGTCGATCCGCAGCTCGCCGGCGTCGACGCGGGCGACGAGCTCCGCGAGCTGGGCGGCGTCGCTGCGGGCGAACACCCGCACCGTCCGCACCCCGCGCGCTGCGTCCTCGGGAGCGGGGGTGGTGGTGCTGACCAGGACCCCGCCGTCGCTGACGAGGTCGACCAGGCCGGCGGTCTCTTCCGCCGAGGTGGTCACCAGGTTGAGCACGACGTCGAACCGGCCGCCGGCGGCCTGGGTGACGGGGGTGACGGTGTAGTCGATGATCTGGTCGGCCCCGTAGGCCCGGACCCGGTCGGCGCTGCGCGCGCTCGCGGTGGCGGTGACGGTGGCTCCGGCCCGCTTGGCGAGCTGGACGGCGTACCCGCCGACCGCGCCACCGGCGCCATTGATCAGGACGGTCTGACCGGCCCTCAGCCCGGCGTGCTCGAACAGCGCCTGCGAAGCCGTCAGGGCGGTCGCCGGGAGGGCGGCGGCATCGGCCAGATCCACCGTCCGCGGAGCGGCGGCCAGAGCCTCGGACGGCGCGAGCACGTAGTCGGCGGCGGCGCCGGGCGCGTTCATCGGCAGGAACGCCACGACCGCGTCTCCGGCGCTCCAGCCGGTGACGTCCGGGCCGAGCTCGGCGACGGTGCCGGCGACGTCGATGCCCGGCACGTGCGGGAATACCAGCGGGAACACCTGCTGCAGGTAACCGGCGCGGATCGCCACGTCGACCGGGTTGAACGAGGTGCCGGCCACCTTCACCAGCACCTGTCCCGCGCCGGGGACGGGGCGGTCTGCCTCCTCGTAGGTCAGGACGTCGCTGTCGCCATAGCGGTGGTACCGGACTGCCTTCATGATCTCTCCTCGAGCCATTGCTTCGAATTCGAAGCGGTGTGATGACAGTAACCTGCTTCGAGTTCAAAGCAATCCCAGTGAGGGTGTGACCTTCATCACCGCGCTTCCGTGGTGTGCTTTGAATTCGAAACACATAGGATGGGCGGATGCCTGACACCGAACCCCTCCACCCCGCGCAGCTGGGCACCTACTTCGCGCTCATGGAGGCCGTCAGCCTGCTCCAGCATGCCGTCGAGCAGCAGTTGCGGGCGGAGGGCGACCTGAGTTACGTGCAGTTCCAGCTCCTGGCCCACCTCGCCGACGCCAAGCAGCTGACCATGACCGAGCTGGCCGACGGCGTCGTCTACAGCCGCAGCGGCCTGACCTACCAGGCCAGCCTGCTGGAGAAGGCCGGCCTCGTCACCCGCGGCTCCTGCCCCGACGACGAGCGCGCCACACTGGTCACCATCACCGACGGAGGCCTCGCCCTCGTCGGGCGCGTCCTGCCCGGCCACATCGAGGTCGTGCGCCGCCTGCTGTTCAACCCCCTCACCGAAGAGGACCTGCACGACCTCGGCGACATCATGACCCGCGTCCGCAACCACATGCGCGCCGAGCCGCCCCGCTCCGCCGCCCCCCGCAAACCCCGCAAGTAAGCGCCCAGCCGGCGGCGTCGTCCGCGAACAGACCCGCTGGGGCGCACGACGGCTGCGACATCATCGCCGAGCACGGCCAGGTCGACGTGAGTCCCTGCTCGACGCTACGATCACGGCGCCGCCGCAGGTGCTCGTCGCGCTCTTCACCGGACAGATGACCCTGCGGACGGCCGAGGCCCAGGGGCTGATCGTCGACGGCTCCGCGGCGGCATTCCAACGCTTCTGCCGAACAGAGGACACACCGATGCCTGACGGTCACGACGCGCTGGGTCTCCTCGAGGAGATCGCCGCAGACTTCAGCGACGAACCCGACGTCGTCCTGGGAACGATGTTCCGCAACCCGGGGCTTCGCGTAGGCGACAAGATCTTCGCGTTCCTGGGCCATGGCGGCGAGCTCATCGTGAAGCTCCCCCAGGGTCGAGTTCGGCAGCACGTCGACGCGGGAACCGCCGAACAGGTGACCATGGGAAAGAGGACCATGCGCGAATGGGTCGCGTTCCCGGCCCAGGAGAGCGACACGGCGACACTCGCGCTGTGGCGGAACGTGGCGCACGACGCCCACCGGTACGTCCGCGCCCTGCGAGGATCAAGCTGATCGCCAGGCCCGCACCTACCTGCCCCGCCAAGCCGCGTCCAGCGGGTGTAGCCGGCGAGGCCTCCGCGGCCGCTGCGGTATGAACCACTACTGCGCGAGGTCCGTGAAGTACGCCTTCAGCGACGGGTAGTAGTCGTCGAAGGAGGGCGCGGTGGTGCCGTCGCGGGAGGCGACGAGCAGATCCAGATAGTACTCCCAGCCGGGCCCGATCTCCCCGATCCCGTCCTCCGTCTCCAGATGCTGTACGAACCGCAGCTCCGTCCCCCCGTCCACCTCGGACAACAGCAGTTCCAGATGCCAGGCTCCGGATTCGTCCAGCGACGACACCGCCAGCCGCCGCGGCGCCTCGCACGCGTCGATGCGCAGGTCGTACCAGGGCGCGCCCTCCTCGAACAGCAGTTGCACCTTCACCGTACGACCGGGCCCCGCGTCGCCCTCCCAGGGCCCGAACCAGCGGGCCGTGCGGTCGGGCTCGGTGATGCTGGCCCACACGTCTTCGGCGGGCGCGCGGAAGGTCCGGGTGAGGACGAGGTCGCTGCCCTTCTCCGTCCGGAACAGCCGGCCGGTGGGGAATCGGCTCATGCGGTGTGCTCCTCTCTGCTCTCGGCACCGGAACGGCGCTCGCGGCGCGTCCGGTAGACCTCGGTTTCCAGCGCGTCGAGGTGGTGCTCCCACCCCGACGGCCGGACGAACTGGGCGAGCCAGGCGGCCAGCCCCGTGAACGGCTCGGGATCGAGGGAGTAGAAGCGCTGCCGGCCGACGAGCTCGGCGCGTACGAGCCCGCTCTCCCTGAGCACCCGCAGGTGGCGGCTCACGGCGGGGCGGCTGATGGCGAAGCGCTCGGCGATCTCGCCGGCGGCCAGCCGCCCGTCTTTGAGCAGCACGAGGATTTGCCGCCGGACCGGATCCGCGATCGCCCCTGCCACCTCGTCCACCCGGAAAGCGTAACCTATTAGTTACGCTTTTCGCCAGGAACGTCCGCGTCGGCGGCCATCACGGACCTGACGCCGCCATCGCATGGGTAGCGCTGGAGATGTGAGGGAATGGTGGTGTCATGGAGCTGCTCGCCGTCCCGCCACTGGCCGAGTGGCGGGACACCAAGGCAACGCTGCACCGGTTCTGCCAGGTAGTGGGCAAGATCCGGCTCGCCTCGGCGGTCCGGCGCAACCACTGGTGGAACGTACCATTCCATGTCACCGGGCAGGGGATCACCACCCGTCCGATGGGACAGTCCGACGGCAACCCGATCTTCACGATCGACTTCGACTTCGTCCGCCACCGATTGGTCGTCACCACGGTAGACGGCCGGGCGGTCTCGCTCGCGCTCCACGGCCAGTCGGTGGCGTCCTTCTACCACAGCACCATGCGGGCCCTGGCGGCCCTGGACGTGCGGGTGGACATGAGGGTACCGCGGCCGTTCGACCTGCCCGACTCCGATCGGCCGTTCGCCGAAGACACCGAGCACGCCGCCTACGACCCCGTCGCGGTCACCCGCTACTGGCAGGTCCTCAGCCAGGTGAACCTGCTGCTGGAGGAGTTCGCAGCGGGCTACTCGGGCAAGATCAGCCCGGTGCACCACTTCTGGCACACCTTCGACCTCGCCTGCACCCGCTTCTCCGACCGCCTGATCGACCAGCCGCCCGAGGCCGATCCCGTGACCCGGGAAGCCTACTCCCGCGAGGCGATCAGCTCTGGCTTCTGGTTCGGCGACGACGCCTTCCCCGAGCCGGCCTTCTACTCCTACACCGCTCCCGAGCCCGACGGGCTCGACAGCGAACCCCTGAAACCCGAGGCCGCGCAGTGGATCACGCAACGAGGCGGCCATCTGGCCGTGCTGCGCCACGCCGACGCCCGATCCGAGCCCGACGCGCGCGCCGCCGTCCTCGCCTTCTACGACAGCGCCTACCAGGCCGGAGCCCGGCGCGCCGGCTGGGACATCGCGCGGCTCGCCTGCCCAGGCGGTGTCACCGATCCACAGTTGAGCGCCGGAAGGTGATGGACGGTCCTGCCCCGCCAAGCGCCGCCAAGCGCCGCCAAGCTACCGGTGCCATGCTGCTCCTTCGGGGTGTCGTCAGCGGCCTTCGAACGTCGGCGTGCGCTTCTCGCGGAATGCGGCCATCGCTTCCCGCGAGTCATGTGTCGTCTGGACCACGGCCATGTGGGACGAGATCAGGTCGAGCGCGGTCCGCAGGTCGGTCCGGGTGGACTGGTACGCGGCTCGCTTGATCATGCGAATGTTGACCGGCGGGCTCGCCGCGAGCCTTCGAGCGAAGGCGAGCCACGCCCCGGGGAATTCGTCATCGTCGTGGACCCTGTTCACGAGGCCAAGCCTGTGTGCCTCCTCCGCGTCGACGAAGTCACCGGTCCACAGCAGTTCCAGCGCCTTGGCCATGCCGACCAGTCGTGGCAGGAAGTAGCAACCGCCGTCGCCAGGCACGAGGCCGACCTTGATGTAGCCCTCGGAGAAGCGCGCGGATCGCGCGGCCAGTCTGATGTCGCACATCAGTGCCATGTCCATACCCGCGCCCACGGCGACGCCGTTGACGGCCGCGATCACCGGCTTGTCGAGGTCCTCGAGCGCGAGGGCGACGCGGTGGATGTGATCGGACAGCAGGCTCTTGTTCTCGAGCGGAGTCGGGCTGCCGCTGAAGCCGCTGAGGTCGCCGCCGGAGCAGAACGCGTCTCCCGCGCCGGTGACGACGATCACCCGGACAGCGGGGTCGGTGCGTGCTTCGGTCAGGATCCGCACCCACTCGTCGATCATCGCGATCGTGAACGCGTTCTTCTTCGCCGGCCGGTTCAGCAGGATCGTGCCGACCCCTTGCTCGACGGTGTATTCGAGTTCCGTCACGGAGCCCTCCTCCGACAGGGCGTCTGCCCGATCAATCGATATCGATGTCGACAACACGGCGGAGCCCGCCTGATGAAGCCCGAGCCCTACCGGGCGTCGTGGTAGCCGATGGCGCCGAGCCACATGCGGTGCAGCGTCGCCTTGGCGAGCTCCTCGTCGAACGGCTCGCCCATCGCGAACCAGTAGTAGGCGAAGTTGCCCACCATCGCGGCCAGCGCGGCGGCCGCGGTGCGCGCGTCCAGATCGCGGTCGACCAGTCCCCTGCCCTGGAGTTTGCGGATGCTCGCCGAGATCCGTTCGACATGAACCCGGCGGTGGAAGACACGTTGCTCGCCGACCTGGGGGTCGATGGTCGCGACCTGCTCCATGAGTCGCAACATGGCGTGGTTCTTGCGATAGACATCGAGGAACCGCCGGTTCGACAGGTCCAGCCGTGCGGCGAAATCGGACGTGCTCGTGTCGGAGTCCCCGCCCAACGGGACCGTGAGCGCGTCGACCACCTCCTCGCTGACTTCGTTGATCAGCGCGCGGAACACTTCGAGCTTGGAGTCGAAGTAGGTGTAGAAGGTGCCGTGGGAGACGCCGGCGAGCTGCACGATGTCGGCGACTCTCGCATCGAGGTAGCCGTCGCGTTCGAAGACCTGGCGGGCGGAGGCCAGCAGGAGTGCCCGCATGCGTCTTCCGCGTTCGGAGACGCCGCGGCCGTACTGCGACCTGCGAGCCTTCGCCGTGCCCTCGGGCGTCGCGCTGGGCGTCTTTCCGGCCATCCGCTTGCTCCTGCCTGCCAGTCGGTCGCTCGCCCGAGGGGTTCGATAGCGACATCAATATCGACGTCAGGCGGGAGTGTACCCCCGGCGCACGAGCGCCCATGCCGCGTATGTGCCCGAAGCCGCCCCCCGGCATCGGTGGGGGCTGCGGTCGGTACGACACGGTTCCTCCGATGGAAGGCGGAGCCCATCAGGCCCTGGCCGCTGGGGGCCGGAAGTGGACACCACCGTCGCGTATTTCGACATCGATGTCAATGCCGAATCTGGATGCGAGCACTACACACTGCGTCGCAGCGATCGCCTTCAGCGACTACTGAGCCGCACCAGGCGAGCCGCGGAAGCGTAAGTGGGCCCATTGCTCACATACCGGACGCGGGCTACAGTGAGCGCCTATTCGACATCGATATCGACTTATGGAGGCGACCAGTGGCAGCCCTCCCTGTGCCACCGGAGCTGGCACCCGCGCGGCCGGATGTGATGGAGGCTCTGTTCAGGCCGCGATCGGTCGCCGTGATCGGGGCCTCGGCTCGTCCAGGGTTCTCCGCCATCACGCTGAGGAACCTCGTGGAGTCCGGATTCCCCGGCGCCGTCTATCCCGTGAACCGCAACCACGCCGAGCTCGCCGGGCTGACCTGCTACCCCTCGCTCGAGTCGCTTCCCGGGTCCGTGGACCTCGCGCTGGTGGTCGTTCCCGCGGCGCGCGTCGTCACGGTGCTGGAGGAGTGTGCCGAGGCGGGGGTGCGCTCCGCGATCGTCTATTCCTCGGGCTTCGCCGAGCTGGGTGAGCAGGGACGCCAGGCGCAGGACCGCATCGTGACCATCGCGCGTCAGAGCGGGATGCGCGTGCTCGGCCCCAACTGCATGGGGCTGTTCTACCAGCCCTCCGGGCTGGTGGCGTCGTTCACCGGCTCGCTGCAGGGGGGATTGCTGCCGAGTTCCGGTGTGGCCTACGTCGGCCGCAGCGGGGCGATCGGCGGTGCGCTCCTGGGCATGGCCCACGAGCGAGGGGTCGGGTTGGCGGCCTGGTGCAGCACAGGCAACGAGGCAGACCTGAGCACCGCCGAGCTCGCCCTGGCGCTCGTCGAGCAGGACGACGTGCGTGTCCTGGCGGCGTATCTGGAGACCGTGCCCGACGGCGACGCCTGGACGCGGCTGTCCGCGCGGGTCCGCGAGCTCGACAAGCACCTGGTCGTGCTGCGCAGCGGGCGCTCGGAGGCCGGACGGAAGGCCGCCGCGTCGCACACCGGAGCGATGGTCCGGCCGGACGCGGCCTTCACGCTGGTCAGCGGCGACCACGGGGTGATCGGCGTCGATGACATCGGCGAGATGGTCGAGGTCATCGACATGGTGCTGGCCGGCCGGCGCCCGGCCGGTCCCGACGTCGCCGTGATCACCAGCTCGGGTGGTGCGGGCAGCATCCTGGCCGACCTGCTGGAGGGCGCGGGCCTGCGGCTGGCAGAGCTGCGACCGGACACCCGCACCGCGCTGGCGGCGCTGATCCCCGAGTACGGCTCCGCGGCGAATCCGGTCGACGTGACCGCCCAACTGTTCACCCAGGGCGGCGGGGCGTTCGAGGCGGCATGCCTGCCACTGCTGTCCGACACTGGCGTCGGCGCGCTGACAGTCGTTCTCACCACTGTGACCGGCGAGCTCGCCGTGACGGTGGCCGAGGGGATCGTCCGGGTCTCCCGGCAGACCACGAAGCCGATCGCGGTCATCTGGATCGCCGCGCTGGCCGAGACATGGGAGGCGCGGCGGATCCTGCGCCACGCCGGCATACCCGTGACGTCGTCGATGCCGGAACACGTCGGGTTGTTGCGCAACCTCCTCACCGGCGCTCGGACACCGGCACGCGGCATCCGCGCGGTGGCCGGCGCCGCCGCCGACCCGCCGGC
>NZ_QNFZ01000280.1 GCF_003313395.1 Nonomuraea lactucae
GGCCGCGCGCCCGCACCCGCGGCCGACCTGGCGGTCGCGGCGGCGAGCGACCCCGCCACCGTCGAGCGGCTGGTGGCCGACATCTTCTCCGCCTACGGCAGCCACTACCTGGCCAACCCGCTCTTCGACCCCGCGCAGGCGCTCGCCGGCTACCAGGACTGGGCCCGGCGGACCGCCGCCGGTGACGGCTGCCTGGCACTGGAGCACCGGGGCGAGGGCGGCCCGCGCCTGCTCGCGCTGGCCACCCTGGAGGAGGACGCCGCCCGCACGGAGATCCTGCTGGCCGGAGTGGTCTCCGAGTGCCAGGGACGCGGCCTCTACGCCCACCTGCTGAAGGCGGTCGAGGACCGCACGCGGGCGCGCGGCGCGTCGGAGGTGGTGATCTCCACGCAGGGGCACAACACCCGCGTGCAGCGCGCGTGGGCCCGCTACGGGTTCGAGCCGGTGCAGACCCTCCTCACTGCTCACCTGGTCCGGAGCTCGCTCCTGCCTGGACGGGGATGATCGGGCCGTCCTGGCGGGCGTCGGCGGCGCGCGCCGTCCCGACCCGGTCCCGTACGACGTAGGTCGGCCGGCCCATGCCGCTGCCGTGGATCCGGCCGACGTACTCGCCGAGCACGCCGATGGCGATGAGCTGCGCGGACGAGAACAGCGCCACCATCGACGCGATCGTGGTGAACCCGGCGACCGTGGTGTCTCCCGTGGCGAAGCGCCACAGCACGCCCGCGCCGAGCAGCAGCCCGACCACGCCGGCCAGGAACCCGAGATAGCTGGCCGCCCGCAGCGGGGCCGTGCTGTAGCCGACGAGCATGTTGACCGCGTGGCGGATCAGCAGACGTCCCGTGTAGTTGGAGCGCCCGTGCGCGCGCTGGTTCATGTGCACGCGTACGGCGCCCACCTTCGACGTGGCCCACGACAGCGCCACGTCGATCGACGCGTGCGGCCCCGACAGGCCCTCGAACCCGTCACGCAGCCGGGTGCGGAAGGCGCGGAACGCGCTGATCTCCTGGGCGGCGCGGATGCCGAGGGCTCCCGCCATGCCGGCCTTCACCGAGCGGGAGGCGAGGCTGCGCAGGAACCCGTGCTCCTCCTCGTGCGAGACGCCGTACACCAGGTCGAGCCCCTCTCCGTCGAGGGCGGCCAGCAGGCAGGGGATCTGCTCGGGCGGATGCTGCAGGTCGTCGTCCAGCGTGACGACGACCTCGTGTGCCGCCTCCCGGATGCCCGCGACCAGCGCGTTGTGCTGCCCGTAGTTGCGGGAGAGGTGGATGGCGCGCACACCCTCGATCCCGCGGGCCAGCCCGGCGGCCGTCTCCCAGGTCTCGTCCGGGCTGCCGTCCACCACGAGGAGGACCTCGTGACGGACGGACGCCTGGCGCAACGTCGAGACGATCCTGCCGACCAGCGTGGGCAGGGTACGCGCGGACCGGTAACACGGGATTACCACCGACACCGACATTGATCCCCCGATCATCCAGTGCGAATCGGTTACAATCATGCCCGCCCCCACCACGCGATCAGATGCGGAGTGCGGGCCACATGGTCGAACTGAAAAGCCGGACCAAGCACGGCGAAGAAACGTCATTCAGGTGGCGGGCGCTGATCTCGGCTCTTGGCGGACACCGCATCACATATCTGCTGGCCGGCGCCATGACGGCGGTCGTCTATTACATTCTCCTTGGCCTAGCATTGCTGGTCGCGAAAGATCGGGCCCCGTATCTTGTCCTGGTCGTGGTCAGCCACTTCGTCACCGTGGTGGTCGTCTATCCCGGATACCGGCTGCTCGTGTTCCGCGTCTCCGGCCATTCCTGGATGACCGGATACCTGCGTTTCTACGCCGTGGGGCTGACTTTCCTCGGAGCGTCGCTCACCGGCCTCCCGCTCCTGGTCGAGGTGGCCGGGGTCCCCCTCATGGTCGCGCAGGCGCTGATAATCCTCGCCAGCCCGCCCCTGAGTTATCTGGCACACCGCACCTGGACGTTCCGCGCGCGGGCCAAGGTCTAATCTCGGCAACGTTCCGGGCGTCCTTGGACAAGCGTGTGCGGGCCCCTGCCCGGCGGACAGCCCTGATCATAAACTCCTGCGAGGCAGGCGGCCGCTACGGCCACGTCCTCGTCGCGGAAGGACCAGGGCACCGATGAAGGCACTCGTACTGGCGGGCGGCAAGGGGACGAGGCTGCGCCCGCTCACCCACACCTCGGCCAAGCAGCTCGTTCCCGTGGCCAACAAGCCGGTCCTCTTCTACGGCCTCGAAGCCCTGCGCGACGCCGGCGTCACCGAAGTCGGCATCGTCGTCGGCGACACCGCCCAGGAGGTGCGGGACGCCGTCGGGGACGGTTCGAGCTTCGGTCTCGAGGTCACCTACATCCCTCAGGACGCTCCCCTGGGGCTGGCGCACTGCGTCCTCATCGCCAGGCGATTCCTCGGCGACGACCCCTTCGTGATGTACCTGGGCGACAACTTCCTCGTCGGCGGCATCCGCGACCTGGTGGACTCGTTCCGGGACGGCGGCCACGACGCGCAGATCCTGCTCACGAAGGTCGCCGAACCGCAGTTCTACGGGGTCGCCGAGCTGGGGCCGGACGGCCAGATCGTCGGCCTGGCAGAGAAGCCGGAGCGACCGCGCAGCGACCTGGCGATCGTCGGCGTCTACATCTTCTCACCCGTGATCCACGAGGCCGTGCGGGCCATCACGCCGTCCGCGCGCGGCGAGCTGGAGATCACCGACGCCATCAGCTGGCTGATCCAGCGCGGCTACCACGTCCACTCCCACCTCGTCAGCGGCTACTGGAAGGACACCGGCCGGCTGCAGGACATGCTGGAGTGCAACCGCATCGTCCTCGAACAGGTGGAGCCTGAGATCAACGGCACGGTCGACGGGCTGAGCGAGATCACCGGCCGGGTCGTCGTCGAACGCGGCGCCGTGGTGGAGAACTCGGTGCTGCGCGGGCCCATCGTGGTCGGGGCCAACTCCAAGATCGTTTCCTCGTACGTCGGGCCCTTCACCTCGATCGGACCCGGCTGCGTGGTGACGAACGCCGAGATCGAGTACTCCATCGTGCTCGACGGCTCCACCGTCGTCGGCGTCTCGCGCATCGGGCACTCCCTCATCGGCCGTAACGTGGAGGTCACCAGCGCGGAGGGCGCCCCCAACACACACGAGCTCATGGTCGGCGACCACAGCAAGATCAAGGTGCGCGTATGAACGTCCTCGTCACCGGCGGCGCCGGATTCATCGGTTCGCACTACGTGCGGTCCCTGCTGCTCGGGACGTACCCCGGCTACGAGGACGTCGGAGTCACCGTCCTCGACAAGCTGACGTACGCCGGGAACCCGGAGAACCTGGCGCCCGTGGCACGGCACCCCCGCTACACCTTCGTCCACGGGGACATCACCGACGCGGAGCTGCTCGCCCGGCTCGTGCCGCGCTGCGACGTGGTGGTGAACTTCGCGGCCGAGACCCACGTCGACCGGTCCATCACGGGCGCCGGCGACTTCGTCACGACGAACGTGCTCGGCACCCAGCGGCTGCTCCAGGCGGCGCTCGACGCGGGCATGCCCACGGTGGTGCACGTCTCGACCGACGAGGTGTACGGGTCCATCGCGGAGGGGTCCTGGACCGAGGACGAGCCGCTCCTGCCCAACTCGCCCTACTCCGCCGCCAAGGCGGGCGGCGACCTGCTCTGCCGGGCCTACCACCGCACGCACGGCCTGGACGTGCGCGTGACGCGCTGCTCCAACAACTACGGCCCCTATCAGTATCCCGAGAAGGTGATCCCCCTCTTCGTCACCAACCTCCTCGACCGCTTGGCGGTCCCGCTCTACGGAGACGGCCGCAACGTGCGCGACTGGCTGCACGTGGACGACCACTGCCGCGGGATCCAGCTGGTGCTGGAGAAGGGCTCACCGGGCGAGGTCTACAACATCGGCGGCGGCACCGAGCTGACCAACCGGGAGCTGACCGAGCTGCTGCTGTCGGCCTGCGGCCTGGGCTGGGACATGGTGCGGCAGGTGCCCGACCGGCTCGGGCACGACCTGCGCTACTCGGTCGACTGCGGCAAGCTGGCCGCCCTCGGCTACGAACCGCGCACCGCCTTCGCCGACGGCCTGGCCGAGGTGGTCCGCTGGTACGCGGACAACGAGTGGTGGTGGCGGCCGTTGAAGGCGAAGCCGGCCTGATCCCGGCCGGCCCGTGACCGGTCCGCGGACAGTTCGCGGCCTGTTTCGTTTCGCGGCCGGTTCCGTTTCGCGGCCGGTTCGCGGCGGGGCCGGGCCCGGGGGGAGGCCCGGGGGTGTCCGCGCCCGCTCAGGCGAGCTGGACGATCTGGAAGACCGGCTGCGACGTGCTGCCCGAGAAGTGCACGGGATCCTCGCCCTCGAAGGTGTCGCCTCCGAGGTAGACGGCCACGATCCGATGCTGCCCACGGGCCAGATTTGAGATCGTGAACGTGGCGCGGCCGGCGGCGTCGAGGAACGTCGCGCCGAGGACGACCGAGCGCCTCTTGAGCAGCACCTCCCCCTGCGGCACGAGCGTGCCGGTCACCGGATCGACCTCCGCGGTGAACGTGACCGGCTGGCCGAGCAGCGACGGATTGGGCTCGGACGACAGCCTGGTGATGGTGGGCGGCTCGTTCGGCAGGCCGATGCGGGTGACCGGGGTGCTCTCCGTGCCGGTGATGGTGACACTGTGGATGAGCGCGGCGACCCGTCCGATCACGTTGGCGCCGAAGTCCACGGCGGCCCAGTCCTCGGCGATGAGCGTGCCGCGGAACGTGGAGTAGACCCCGATCCGGGCCGAGTGGCTGAGCTGCCAGAAGACGTTCTCCGACTTCGCGCCCCGGATCAGGCTGATGTTGCTGACCCTGGCGGTGACGAGGGTCTCGGCCCGGAAGATGAAGACCGCGTCCGGGTCGCCCTGGGCGTCGAGGGTGAGAGAGCCGTCGATGTTGAACCCGTCGGTCAGCGAGTCGTAGACGCCCGGCCCCCTCGTCGTCCCGCCGAGCTGCTGGGGCAGGCTGCCGGTCGGGAGACGGGTCTCCATGTCGTTGTAGGCTTCGACCAGGTCGGCCCTGACGGCGGCGGCGGTCGCGTCGCCGGGATGTCTTTCGCCGTCGATCACGCCGGGCGGGAAGCCGGTCACCAGGCTGCCTGGGCTCACGCCCAGGTTGCCGGTGACCCGGGTGCCGTGCCTGTTGTCGACGGACGCTCCGCCGAAGACCGCGAACGACCGCGCGACGCCGAGGTCCACCGGCTCCTGCGCGCTCGCGGCCGGAGACAGTGTGACGAGAGTGCTCGCCGCCGCGACGGTCACGAGAGCGGCCGCCCTCCAGCAGCGCCTCGTCTTCACGAGAAAAGCAGAAATGTCGGCATGCAGCATGAGTGGTCCTTAATTCGGCGGCTTTCGCGCCGACTGGTTACCGATATGGATTACTCTGCGCATTTGACATTACCGGCAGGCGAGGGCGATCGGCGGAAATGACATGCCTGGACATGACGGCGCCCCGCCGGACAGCGAAGCCGTGTCCGGCGGGGCGTCACATGACGGCCTATTGGCGGAATATCACGTCGACCCAGTAGTTCGTGGCCTGGAAGCTACTGGTAGGGAAGGAGCTGGACGCGCCGTAGGCGAACACGCCGTTTCCACCGCTGGTCGCATGCGCGAGCGCGGTGAGCGGGCTGTTCGTGTACGCCGATGTGAAGTACGGCCGCGTTATCGAATAATTGCCGGATGTCGTGTGATAGGCCGCCACATAGGTGGTGTTCGCGTTGATTGTGACCGGCGTCGGGAAATTCACCTCCTGCCACCCCGACGCCGTCTCGCTGACGAACGGTGTGCTCGCGAGCAGCTCACCGCTGCCGCTCCACAGGCTCGCGACATGGGCGCCCGTGTTCAGGGCGCCCTTGAAGAACCGGACGCCGTAGACCTGGCCGCTCACCGATGACTGGAACTTGACCCCGACCGTGACCGCCTGGTCGTCGGAGCTGGACGGGACGGCCGGCGAGGCGGCCTTGTTCCACAGGCTGTCCGACGGCTGGAAGACGACGTCGACCCAGTAGTTGCTGGCCTGGTAGCTGTTGTCCGGGAAGCTGTTGGAGGCGCCGTAGGAGTACACGCCGTTCCCGCCGTCAGTGCCGTTCGCCAGCGCGGTGAGCGGGCCGTTCGCGAAGGACGACGTGAAGTACGGCCGGTTGACCGAGTAACGGCCGGACGTCGTGTGGTAGGACGCCACGTAGGTGGTGTTGGCGCTGATCTCGACAGGTGTGGAGAAGGTCACCTCCTGCCATCCGGAGGCCGTCTCGCCGGTGAAGGTCGCGCTCGCCAGGAGGCTGCCACCGGCACTCCAGAGGCTGCCCACGTGCGTGCCCGTGTTCTGCGCGCCCTTGAAGAACCGCACGCCGGAGATGGTGCCCTTCTGCGCCGCGCGGAACTTCACGCCGACCGTGACCGCCTGCGTGTCAGGCTGCGACTGGACCGCGGGTGTGACCTGCTCGTTCCACAGGCTGTCCTCCACGGTGTGCGTGACCGGAGGCGAGACGCTGGGCGCGAAGTGGATCAGCTCCTCACCGTCGAAGGTGTCGCCTCCCAGGTAGACGGCGGTGAGCTGGCGGTCCCCGCCGGGCAGTGTCGTCGCGGTGAACACCGCAGGACCCTCGCTGCTGTGGAAGGCCGAGCCGAGCACTGTGTCGCCGTCCTTGAACACCACCTCGCCGAACGGGACGACGCTGCCGCTCACCGGCTCCACCGTGGCCGTCAGGGTGATCGGCTCCCCCTTCCACGACGGGTCGGGCGAGGTGGTGAGGGTGGTCGTGGTCGGCGGGTCGTCGGGCAGGGAGATGCGGGTGTGCGGGGTGCCGTCGGTGCCCGTGATGGTGATCGAGTCGTCGAGGGAGAACAGGCGCCCGTCCACGAACGCCCCCCAGGCCACCGAGACACCACCCTGGGCCACCACGTTGCCGCGGAACGTGGCCCACATGCCGATGCTCGTGGCGCCGCTGAGCTGCCAGAAGATGTTGTCCTGCTGCGCGCCGCGGACGAGGTTGACGTTGCCCACCTGCGCCACGGTCAGGCTGGACGCGCGGAAGACGAACACCGCGTCCGGATCGCCCTGGGCGTCGAGCGTGAGCGTGCCGTTGATGGCGAAGGAGCCGGTGGTCGAGGTGTAGACGCCCGGCCCCCTGGTCGTCCCGCCCAGCTGAGGGGCCACGGTGGCGGTGCCCGTGAGCCCGCTGAGGTAGGTGTAGACGCCGTCGGCGTCGGCCTTGGCCGCCGCCGCGGTCGCGTTGCCCAGGTGCCTGGTGCCGTTGACGATCCCGGGCGGGAACCCGGTCAACGTGCTGCCGGGGCTGATGCCCAGGTTGCCGGTGACCGTGGTGAGGTTCGTGTTGCTGACCGATGTCTCGGCCAGGACCGCGAAGGGCTCCGCGTCGCCCAGGTCGATGGGCTGCGCGGCCTGTACGCCACCCGAGCCCGTGACGAGCGCGCCCGCCGCCAGGAGGGTCGCGAGCACCGCCCGCAGGAACAGAGTGGCCTTTGCCCTTTTAATGTGAATGTGCCGATCAGGTGTGCCGACTGCCCGGTCGGGCGCATCGCGATGTGCACTGAACATGCGCCACAACTCCTTACTGCCTCTGGATGTCTTACCGGGCGATCGGGTGGGATCAGGAGTCGTCACATGCGCTCGTCCGGTTCGTGCTATTTGTCACGCTATTTGGAAAATGGAACCATCCGAAAAAACGCTAGGGCATGAAGGGATGCCGCGAGCGGAACGACGGCCCACGAGAACGCATACATGATCAAGAAAGTGCCCGGACTAATGCGCTATTGGCGCCGACTTTACCCCTGACTTCCGCAGGTCAATACTTACTCGAAAGCACGAAAAAGGTCTCGTGGATCCCCTTCCGCCCGGCCACCGAACGACACGCCGAGATCGTCGTCGAATCAGTGTCATGCGCGGGCCTGACTCCTACAGTCGGGGTGATATCTCATCTTGAAGTGAGGGGGGTCCAGATATGGGGGAGAAACTGGTCGTCGTCGGCCAGGGATACGTCGGTTTGCCACTGGCGATGCGCGCGGTCGAGGCCGGGTTCGACGTCGTGGGGATCGACGTCGACCAGTGGCGCGTCAAGCGGCTCAACGCCGGCGAGTCGTTCGTCGAGGACATCAGCGACGACCAGGTGGCCGCCGCCCTGCGCTGCGGCCGCTACCTGGCGAGCGCCGACTACGCCGACGTGGAGGGCTTCGACGTCTGCGTGATCACCGTGCCGACACCGCTGTGCGAGGGCGCCCCCGACCTCCGTTACATCGCCTCGGCCGGCCAGTCCATCGCGCCCCGGCTGCGGCCGGGCGCCACGGTGATCCTGGAGTCCACCACCTATCCCGGCACCACCGAGGAGTACCTCCTGCCGATCCTCGAGGAGGGCTCCGGCCTGCGCGCGCCGGAGGACTTCCTCCTGGGCTACAGCCCCGAGCGGATCGACCCGGGCAACACCGTGTGGCGGCTGGAGAACACCCCGAAGGTCGTCTCGGGCATCGACGCGATCTCGCTGAAGCGCATCCAGGACTTCTACCAGCGGATCGTGGACCACGTCGTGCCGGTCTCGTCGCTGCAGGTGGCGGAGCTGTGCAAGCTCCTGGAGAACACCTTCAGGCACGTCAACATCGCCCTGGTGAACGAGCTGTCGATCTTCGCGGAGCAGCTGGGCATCGACGTGTGGGAGGCCATCGACGCGGCCTCCACCAAGCCGTTCGGGTACATGCGCTTCACACCCGGGCCCGGCGTCGGCGGGCACTGCCTGCCGATCGACCCGTCGTACCTGTCGTGGAAGGTCAAGCGGAGCCTGGGGCACAACTTCCGGTTCGTGGAGCTGGCCAACGACATCAACGACCACATGCCGGACCACGTCGTGCACCGGCTGGTCCTCGGTCTCAACCAGCGCAACAAGCCGATCAAGGGCAGCCGGGTGGTCGTGCTCGGCCTGGCGTACAAGAAGAACGCCGGGGACTGCCGGGAGTCGCCCGCGATCGAGGTGGTGAAGTCGCTCCACAAGCTGGGTGCGGAGGTGCGGGCCGCCGACCCGCACGTGGAGGACCTCAAGCTGCCGGCGGGCATCGAGATCATCGAGGTCACGCGCGCGGAACTGGCGACGGCGGACGCGGTGCTGGTCCTCACCGACCACGACCGCTTCGACTACGGGCTGGTCGAGGAGGCCGGCCCCTACGTCCTGGACACGCGCAACCGCTGCCGGGGCCCCAACGTCGAGCTGCTCTGATCACGGCCTCTCGGTGCGGCCCTCCGGAGCCTCTCCGGAGGGCCGCACGCGTGGCGTCACCCGAGGGCGGCCGAGATGGCGGCCAGGCCGTGCTCCGCGTCGTCGTCGGGGATGTTGAGCGCCGGGCGCAGCCGCACCGAGCGGAGGCCGCAGGGCAGCACGAGAACACCCTTGTCGTCCCTCAGCCGGGCGATGAACGAATCCCGGGCGGGCCGGTCGGGGAGGTCGAAGGCGAGCATCAGGCCGCGCCCGCGCACGCTCGACAGGGCGTCCGGCCGTTCGGCCTGCAGCTTGGTCAGCCGCTCGACCAGCAGCTCGCCCAGCCGGGCGGCGCGCGCGATCAGGCCGTCTCGCTCGATGATCTCCAGCAGCGCGCGCGACCGGACCATGTCGACCAGGCCACCGCCCCACGTCGAGTTGATCCTGCCGCTGACCTGGAACACGTTGTCGGGCACGAGGTCCACCCGGCGGCCCGCCATGATCCCGCCGACCTGCACCTTCTTGGCGAACGCCACGATGTCGGGGGCCAGGCCGAGCTGCTGGTAGGCCCACGGGGTGCCGGTCGTGCCGCCGCCCGTCTGCACCTCGTCCAGCACGAACAGCGCGTCGTACTCGTGACACAGGCCCTGCATCGCCTGCAGGAACTCGGGGCGCATGTGGTTGTCGCCGCCCTCGCCCTGGATGGGCTCGGCGATGAAGCAGGCGATGTCGTGGGGGTGCCGCTCGAACGCCGCCCGCGCCTGCGCCAGCGCGCGCCCCTCGGCGGCCTCGACGTCGCCGAGGTGCACGGCCGGCACGTCGATGCGGGGCCAGTCGAACTTCGGGAAGCGGTCGGTCTTGCCCGGCTCGGTGTTCGTCAGGCTGAGGGTGTAGCCGCTGCGCCCGTGGAAGGCCCTGGTCAGGTGCATGACCCGGGCGCCGAGCTCGGGGGACCTGCCCTCGGCCTCGTTGCGGCGGCTCTTCCAGTCGAAGGCCGTCTTGAGCGCGTTCTCCACGGCCAGGGCGCCGCCCTCCACGAAGAACATGCGGGGCAGCTCGGGGTCGCCGAGCACGCGGGTGAAGGCGTCGACGAAGTCGGCCAGGTGCTCGGTGTACATGTCGGGGTTGGCGGGCTTGTTGCGGGCCACCCGCCCGAGCAGCTCGGCGACGTCCGGGGGGAAGGGCGGGTTCACACCGAGGGGCGCGGAGGCGAAGAACGTGTAGAAGTCGAGGTAGCGGCGGCCGTCGCGGGCGTCGACTAGCCAGGAGCCCCGGCTGCGTTCGAGGTCGAGCACGAGCCGGTAGCCGTCGACGAGCAGGTGACGGGCGAGGCGGGCGTGTACGTCCATGCGTCCTCCACGATGAGCAGACACACGATGAGCAGACACGGCATACGTTTCCCACCATAGCCTGGTTTCATCCGGAAAATTTCCGGAATCTACGACTGAGGCGCGAGCTTCTTCACCTTGAACGACAGGATCACCATCGCGATGCCGTACAGGACGGCGAAGATGCCGAGCAGCCAGACGAGCGTGAGCAGGCCCGCGCCCGGCCAGATGAGGAGCAGGACACCGAAGATCACGGACAGCACGCCGCCCACGATGAGCGCCCACTCGTTCTGGATGACCTGACGCATCTGGATGCCGGCCACGATCTCGGAGACGCCCGTGAAGATCGCCCAGAAGGCGACGACGAAGAGCAGGGCGAGGGAGGTGATCCCCGGCCAGACGAAGGCGATGATGCCCGCCAGGATGCCGATGATGCCGGAGATGATGAGCCAGGCCCGCGACTTCGCCTCGTGCCGGAACCCGGCGACCAGCGAGAAGGCGCCGCTCACGAGGGCGTAGGCGCCGAAGAAGATCACCAGGACCCAGAGCGTGATCCCGGGCCAGATGAGCGCGAGAACACCGAAGATGATCGCGGCGATGCCACGGATCAGGACGAGCCACCAGACACGTGCGAGTTGCGCGAGTTCTTCCATGATGGTCTGTTCTCCAGATAGATCCCGAAAGCAGACCACCAGCCGGTCAAAACTCGGTGACCCGCACTCCAACCCTTCCCTGCCGGCCGTACCACAATCCATCCCATACCGGGATGATCCTCCCCACCTGAGGCAGCCCGCCCCAGGCGCGCACCGTGGCGTCCACCACCTCAGCCTGGCCGCGCAGGACCGTGCCGCCGTCCCCCACCACGGGTGACCACCGCCGCACCACCCCCGCCGAGGCCACCCTGCCCCCTGGTGACGCCCGGCACTACGTCCACGCGCATCACGCGGGGGTGCCGCGCCCCAGGCTCAAAGGGCGGAGTAGACCACGAGCGAGACGGCGATGTACTGCACGAGGTAGGCCGCGATCGTGAACGCGTGGAACACCTCGTGGAAGCCGAACCAGCGGGGCGCCGGGTCGGGGCGGCGCAGGCCGTACACGATGGCGCCCGCGCTGTAGAAGACGCCGCCGACGGCGACCAGCACGACGGCGGCCACGCCGGCGCCCTCCAGCAGCTGCGGCATGACGAAGATCGCGGTCCAGCCGAGCCCGATGTAGAGCACCGTGTAGAGCCAGCGCGGCGCGCTCATCCAGAACACGCGGAAGAGGACCCCGGCGAGGGCGCCGCACCAGATGACCGCCAGCACGGCGACGCGGGCGGCTCCGGTGAGGGCCAGCAGCGCGAACGGCGTGTAGGTGCCCGCGATGATCAGGTAGATGTTGGCGTGGTCCAAGCGCCGCAGCACCTCGGCCAGGCGCGGGCCGAGCCGGCCGCGGTGGTAGGTGGCCGAGATGCCGAAGAGCAGGGCCGAGGTGATCGCGTAGATCATGGAGGCGATCCGGGCCTGGAGGGTGGGGCCGAGCGCCACGAGCACGAACCCGGCGACCAGCGTCACGGGCAGCGCTCCAGTGTGCAACCAGCCACGCAAGAGGGGTTTCGCGGTGATGGTCGTCATGAAACCTACGGTACCGTAGGTGCGAAATCCGCTACCTTTGGTGGACCGCTGGACGCGGCCCACCATAAGTTAGAGAGCGTTGAGAAAGCGGGCCGTGATGGGCAGCGCCGCCGACCGGGCCGAGCCGCCGTTCCGTACGAAGACGCAGAAGGCCAGGTCGTCGCGGTAGCCGATGAACCATCCGTGATCCGGCTCGCCCTCGGTCTCGGCCGTGCCGGTCTTGCCGGAGACGCCCGCGGGCAGGCCCGCCTCGCTCGCCGTCCCGTGGTCGACGACCGCGGCCATCATGTCGCGCAGCGAGGCGACGATCCCCTCGTCGAGCGTGACCGGCTCGGGCGGACTGAAGCCCTCGACGCGGCGCACCTCCTCGGCCGGGAGGAGCCGCGGCGGGCGCCACGTGCCGCTCTGGACGGCTGCCGCGATCGTGGCCATGCAGAGCGGGGTGGCCACGACCGTGCCCTGGCCGATCGCGTCCGCGCCGAACCAGTCGAGGTCCTGGGGATCCTCCAGCGCGCCGCACCTGCCCCCCACACCGGTCGGCATGGGGCGGCCGAACCCCCACTGCTCGGCCGTCTCGCGCAGGTCCTTCCTCCTGAGCCGCGTGACGGCCTCCTGCACGAAGGTGGTGTTGCAGGAGTGGGCGAAGGCATCGGTGAACGACAGGGTGCCGCGGTCCTGCTGTTCCGCGTTGTCGAAGGTCCGATGGAACGGGATCTGGTACGTGCCGGGGCAGCTCACCTCGGCGGCCGGGTCGAGACCTGACTCCAGCAGCGCGGCGGCGGTGATCGTCTTGAACGTGGAGCCGGGCGGGAAGAGGTCGTGGAAGGCGCTTCGGTTGTCGAGCAGCCGGTCGGCCACCGCGAGCACCTCCCCGGAGCTGGGCCGCAGGGCGACGATCGCGGCGTTCTCCACCCCGTCCAGCGAGCGGGCGGCCGCCGCCTGCACGGGCCTGGACAGGGTGGTCCGCTGGGTCTTCGGCTCCCGCTGGGCGGTCAGCAGCCGTTGCCCCAGCTGTCCCGGCACCGTGGAGACCAGCGCGAGGCCCGCCTTCTCCTCCTCGAACTCCGGCCTGAGACGGTCGAGGTAGGCGTCGGCGTAGCTGTCGTTGGGGATCTTGTCCCCCTCGCTGGTGAGCAGCTCCGTCGCGGGCCCCTCCACCTCGGCGAGGTCGAGCGTGCCGCCGTTCCTGAGCAGCGGGTGCAGCGTCTCAGGGGTCCAGAGCACCTTCCACGCCCGCCCCCGTACGGCGAGGCGCAGTGTCGCGGCGAACGGCCACGGCCCGAGATCGCGCAGCGTCCGGGTGCCGGTGAAGGCCACCTCGGCCGTCGCCCGCCCCGTGCTCCTGACCGGACCGGGCCGCAGCTCGATGGCCTCGACGTGCAGCTTCTGGCTGAACGACAGGTGGCGGCCGACGAAATCGGCCGGAGGGTCGTGGACCAGCCGGGCCATGGCCTGCACGTCCCCTGCCAGCCAGGCACGGAAGTAGGACGCCGAGACCTGCGCCGCACTGCCCTTCACCCGGTTCGCCGCCAGCACCGCGAAGCCGTACGAACCCAGGATCGCCACAACCGCGATAAGAAGCACTATCAGCCTTCTGCGTCGCATACGGTTCTCCGTGGGAGGGAACAGCGTGGCACGAGCACAGCGGGAGCCGATGCCGGGCCTGTACCCGGTGACGTTCGGCGAGATCGAACTCCTCCGGGACCTGGACAGGCAGGACGGCTGGGTGCTGTCCAAGGACGGGGTGCCTCAGTCATATGTTGACCTACAAGACCCCACATATCTGGACTTCGAGTACGTACGTCTCATGGCGGACGTCATCGACCTTCTCCCGGAGGGGCCGCTGAGCTGTGTCCACGTGGGCGGCGGCGCCTGCACGATCCCCCGCTACGTGGCCACGACGCGCCCCGGGTCCCGGCACATCGTCATCGAGCCCGACGGCCTCCTGGTCAACCTGATCCGCGACCAGCTCGACCTGCGGTCGGTGCCACGCCTGAAGGTCATCGTGCTGGACGGCCGCGAGGGCACGGCCAGGGTCTGGGACTCGTCGGCCGACCTGGTGGTGCTCGACGCGTTCGCCGGGGCGACGATGCCGGTCGAGCTGGCCACTGCCGAGTACATGGGCGACCTAGCCCGGGTGCTGCGCCCCTCGGGCACGTTGCTGGTCAACCTGGCCGACGGCAAGGGCCTGGCCTTCGCCCGGCGCGTGGTCGCCACGGTACGGAGCACGTTCGGCCACGTCACGCTGTTGGCGGAGCCGGGCGTGCTGCGCGGCCGCCGCTTCGGCAACCTCATCGTCGCCGCCTCGCGGTCGGCGCTGCCGGTCGACCTCCTCACGCGCCGCGCGGCGGGCAGCCTCACCCAGGCGAGATGCCTCCACGGCGACGCCCTGACGCGCTTCGTCGCGGGCGCCCCGCCCATCGCGGACGGCGAGCCGGTCATGGCACCCGTCCCGCCTCCCGCCGTCTTCGGCTGAGCGGACGCCGCTGCGGACGCCCCTCCCACGCCCCCTCCCCTGTGCCAGGCCCGGTGAGCCCAGGTTCAGAGCGTGCCCGCCGCCTCCGGACGGGTCACGCGAGTTCACGCCTACGGGTCACGCGAGTTCGCGCCGGAGCCCTTCGGCCTGACGGTGCAGGTGGGAGAGCATCGCCTGGCCGGCGGGCGTGAGCGCGCGGGCCTCCGGCAGCGTCACGCCGACCGAGCGCCGCACGGACGGCAGCGGCACCGGCAGCTCCGCCAGCCCGACGTCGGTGCTGACGACCAGGGCCGGCAAGGCTGCGATCATGTCGGTCTGCCGGAGCAGGGACCGGATCGTCAGCATGGACGTGCACTCGACGCGGTTGCCGGGCAGCGTCAGCCTCTGCCGGTGGAACACCTGCTCCAGCTCGTGCCTGAGGGACGTCTGCTCAAGGGGGAGGATCCACGGGTAGCAGAGCAGGTCCGGCAGCGTCCGCGCCTGCTCGGCGGGGTGGCCGGTGCGGGCGACCAGCAGGATGGGCTCGTTGTAGAGCGGGATCTGGCGCAGCCCCGGCCGGTCCTCGATCGGGTTGAGCCGGCCCAGGATCAGGTCGGCCTCACCGTCGACCAGGCGGGGCACGAGCGAGTCGAAGGTGCCCTCCCGGACGATCACGGTCACGCCAGGGCGTTCGGCCTTGAGCGAGGCGATGGCACGGGGCAGCAGCACGTTGGTGGCGGTGAGCAGGGTGCCGACCGTGACGGTGCCGGCCTCGCCCTCGGCGAGGCCGGCGATCCGGTCGCCTGCCCTGCGCAGCTCCGCCTGCACGGCCCGCGCGTGGTCGATGAACGCCTCACCGAACAGGGTCGGGGTCACGCCGCGGGGCCCGCGCGAGAACAGCTCCACCCCGAGGATCCGCTCCACCTCCCGCAGTCCTCGGGTCACGGCGGGCTGCGCGAGGTGGAGGTGCTCGGCGGCGCGCAGGACGCTGCCCTGCTCGGCGATGGTCGTCACGAGCACCAGATGCCTGAGCTTGAGCCGGCCGCTAAGCAGGTCCAGTGGTCGAGATATCACCGACACAGCATACGATCCGCGGCTTCGGGCCTTATTTCGCTATATCGGCTGCCATGCCGTCCGAGGCCGCGGGGAGGTCGCCGAGACGCTCGGCGTCGTCGCGCGGGATCACCAGGGCCGCGACCATGCTCACGACGGCCACGGCGGCCAGGTATCCGGTGATGGACAGCGAGGTCCCCGTCGCGGCGTAGAGCGAAGCCGCGATCAGCGGCGTGATGCCCCCGCCGAGCATCGCCGCCAGCTGGTAGGCGACGGAGGTGCCGGAGTAGCGGACGGCCACGGGGAAGAAGCTCGCGGTGAGCGTGCCCTGGGGCGCGTGGGTCATCGACAGCACGGCGCCCACGGTCACCATGAACACGGCGACGAGGACCGGGTTGCCCGTGTCGACCACCGGGAAGATCGCCACGGCTGCCACCAGCAGGACCACCGATCCCCGTACGAAGACCGCCCGCAGGCCCAGCCGGTCTCCCAGGTGCGCCCACAGCGGCGCGGTGGCCAGCCACACGGCGGCACCGCCGATCACGCAGCTCAGCAGGAAGGTGCGCGACAGGCCCGCCGCGGCCGGGCCGTAGCTGAGGATGTAGACCATGAAGACGTAGGCCAGCGCGCTGTTGGCGATGATCACCGCGATCGTGTGGAGGACCCGGTGCCAGTGGTCGCGCAGCACGACCGCGATCGGCAGCCTCACCGGCTCGCGGCGTTCGAGGAGGCTCGTGTAGGCGGGACTCTCCTCGATGCGCAGCCGCAGGTACAGCCCGACCACCACCAGCAAGACGCTGAGCAGGAACGGCACCCGCCAGCCCCACGCCATGAAGCTCTCCTCGCTGAGCAGCGAGGAGGTGCCGAGGAAGACCAGGTTGGCGCAGAGCATGCCGGCCGGCGTGCCCATCATGGGGAAGGCGCCGAAGAGGGCGCGGCGGCCCTTCGGGGCGTGCTCCATGGTCAGCACCATGGCCCCGCCCAGTTCGCCGCCCAGGCCGATGCCCTGCGCGATGCGCATCACGACGAGGAGCACGGCGGCCCATACGCCGATGCTCGAGTAGGTCGGGACCAGGCCGATCAGCGTGGTGCCGATCCCCATGATCAGCAGCGAGGCCACCAGCGTGTTCCGGCGCCCGAGGCGATCGCCGAAGTGGCCGAAGACGATGCCGCCGAGCGGGCGGGCGAGGAATCCGACGGCCATGGTCCCGAAAGCCGCGATCGACCCCGCGACCGGATCCATGGCCGGGAAGAACTGCTTGTTGAAGACGAGTGCGGCGGCCGTGCCGTAGAGGAAGAAGTCGTACCACTCGATGGTCGTGCCGATGAAGGCGGCCCATGAGACGCGGCGCGCGGCCCGGCGGTTGTCTGTGTCCATCCCTGTGCCTTCCGATCCGGGGGGTACCGACGAGGATGCACGCTGGCGCTATGCCAGAGCGAATACCGATCCGGGTCTGAGGTATGCCGTTCTCGACATATGACCAGAGCCACATACCTCACCCGCAATTCGGTATTGGACTGTTATCCCTGCCGCTCCGGACAATTGGCGCCATGAAACCCGCCCACTACGTCAACGGCGCCTTCACGGTGGCGGGGACGTCCTTCCCGCTGCGCTCTCCCGTCGACGGGAGCCTGGCCGGAGCCGTCCCGGAGGCCCCGCGCGAGCTCGTGGACGAGGCGGTGCGCGCCGCCGGGGCGGGGCTCGCCGGCGCCTGGGGAGAAGCGAGCGTCGAGGAGCGGTGCGAGTTCCTGAGGCGGATCGCAGGCGGCATCGTGGAGAGGTTCGACGAGTTCGTCGACGCGGAGGTGGCCGACACCGGCAGGCCCCGCGAGCTCGCCGCGACGGTCGACGTCCCACGGGCGATCGGCAACTTCCGCGCGTACGCCGACCTCGCCTACGGCCGTCCGGAACGTGCCCATCCGACCAACGTCCCCGGCTGGAGCGGCGGCGGGCGGGCGCTCAACTACACCGTGCGCCGCCCGCTGGGCGTCGTCGCGGTCATCTCGCCGTGGAACCTGCCGCTGCTCCTGCTCACCTGGAAGGTCGCTCCAGCGCTCGCCGCGGGCAACGCCGTCGTCGCCAAGCCGTCGGAGGAGACCCCCTCGACGGCCACCCTGCTCGCCGAGGTGATCGACGAGGCGGGGCTGCCGGCCGGCGCGTTCAACCTGGTCCACGGGCGCGGCGCCGGCGGGGCGGGCGAGTACCTGGCCTCCCACGCGGGTGTCGACGCGATCGCCTTCACCGGTGCGACCGCCACGGGCGCCGCCATCATGCGCGCCGCGGCCGACCACATCACACCGGTCTCCTTCGAGCTCGGCGGCAAGAACCCGGCCGTGGTGTTCGCGGACGCCGACCTGGCGGAGGCGGTCGAGGGGACCGCGCGGTCGAGTTTCACCCACTCGGGGCAGATCTGCCTGTGCACCGAACGTGTCTACGTGCAGCGCCCGGTCTTCGAGGAGTTCGTGGCGGGCCTGGCCGAGCGGGCCGGAGCGTGGCGGGACTACGGGCCGATGATCTCGGCCGGGCACCGCGACAAGGTCCTGTCCTACTACCGCCTCGCCCGCGAGGAGGGCGCGACGGTGGTCGCCGGCGGCGGCGTGCCGCGTTTCGGCGACAGGCGCGACGGCGGGTTCTACGTCGAGCCGACCGTGCTCACCGGACTGCCCGAGAGCGCCAGGACCGTCCGCGAGGAGATCTTCGGCCCCGTCTGCCATGTGGCGCCGTTCGACGACGAGGAGGAGGCGGTCCGGCTGGCCAACGACAGCCCGTACGGCCTGGCCGCCACGGTGTGGACCACCGACCTGTCCCGCGCCCACCGGGTGGCGCCCCGCGTCCAGGCCGGGATCGTCTGGGTCAACTGCTGGAACCTGCGGGACCTGCGCACGCCCTTCGGCGGCGTCAGGGCGTCCGGCATCGGGCGCGAGGGCGGCGAGTACTCGCTCGACTTCTTCTCCGAGCCGGTGAATGTGTGCGTGAGGATATGAGGACACCTGTGACAGAGAGACACCAGGCCGCGGCGGCCCGGCTGCTGGAGGCTTACGTGTCCGGCCGCCCGTGCGAGCCGGTGCGTGACCTGATCGACGGCGTGGAGTCCGCGTACGCCGTGCAGAGCCTGCTCACGGAGCGGTGGCTGGCGGAGGGACGGCGGCTCACCGGGCGCAAGGTCGGACTCACCAGCAAGGCGGTGCAGCGGCAGCTCGGCGTGGACGCGCCCGACTTCGGCATGCTGTTCGCCGACATGGCCGTGCCCGACGGCGAGGAGATCCCGGCCGGGACCGTCATGCAGCCGCGTGCGGAGGCCGAGGTCGCCCTCGTGCTCGACCGTGATCTGACCCACGAGCGGCACACGGTCGCCGACGTGATCCGCGCCACCGCCTTCGCCCTGCCCGCGATCGAGGTGGTGGGCAGCCGCGTCCGCGACTGGGACATCACCCTGCCCGACACCGTCGCCGACAACGCCTCCGCCGGAGTGTACGTCCTGGGCAACCGGCCGGCGCGGCTCGGCGACGTGGACCTCCGGATGGCCGGCATGGTGATCGAGCGGCGCGGCGAGCAGGTCTCGACCGGGATCGGGGCGGCCTGCCTCGGCCATCCGCTGCACGCCGCGATGTGGCTGGCCGACACGCTGGCCCGGCTCGGGCGCCCGCTCCGGGCCGGCGACACCGTGCTGACCGGGGCACTGGGGCCGGTGGTCCCGATCAAGCCCGGCGACGTGCTGGAGGCCCGGATCGACGGGCTCGGCGACGTCCGGGCGGCGTTCGCTCCGGAAGCGTCCGAACAGACCGTGCCCGCGTCCGAACAGACCGTGCGCGCTGTGGGGGAGACGGCGTGAACAGACTCGCGGAGATCCTCGACGAGGCCGCGATGACCGGCCGGGCGATCCCCCGGCTCACCGACCAGGTCACGCTCGACGTGCCATCCGCCTATGAGGTGCAGCGGGGCGTGATCGAGCGCCGGCGGACGCGCGGCGAGGCCCTCACCGGGATCAAGATGGGCTTCACCAGCCGCGCGAAGATGGCCCAGATGGGCGTGGACGACGTCATCTGGGGGCTGCTCACCGACGCCATGCTGATCGAGTCCACCCTGGACACCGGCGGCCTGATCCACCCGCGCATCGAGCCGGAGATCGCGTTCCTGGTCGACCGGCCGGTGCGCACGCCCGCGGACGCGACCGCCGCCATCGGCGGCGTCGCCGTGGCCTACGAGGTGCTCGACTCCCGTTACCGGGACTTCAGCTTCACCCTGGAGGACGTGATCGCCGACAACGCCTCGGCCAGCGGTTTCGGCCACGGCCCCTGGCACGACCCCAAGGACGTGAGCAACGCCGGCCTGCTCCTGGAGATCGACGGGCGGCCGGTGTCCACCGGCTCGTCGGCCGCCATCCTCGGCGACCCGCTGCGGTCGGCGACCGCGGCTGCCAGGCTGGCCTGCGCCGCCGGCATCCAGCTCCGGCCCGGGTGGGTCATCCTCGCGGGCGCGGCCACCGCCGCGGTGCCG
>NZ_QNFZ01000282.1 GCF_003313395.1 Nonomuraea lactucae
CGTGCCGGCAGCGGGGCTGGAAGGCGCACCCGGCCGGCCGGTCGGCCGGTGGCGGTGGCTGGCCGGGGATGTGGGGCAGGCGGCGCACCCGGCGGTCCACCCGCGGCAGCGAGGCGAGCAGGCCGGTGGTGTAAGGGTGGGAAGGCCGGTAGAAGATCGACTCGACCGGCCCCTCCTCCACCTTGCGCCCGCTGTACATGACCATGACCCGGTCGGCCAGCCCGGCCACCACGCCGAGGTCGTGCGTGATCAGCAGTACGGACGTGCGCGTGCGGGCCTGCACCCGTTCGATCGTGTCGAGCACCTGGGCCTGCACGGTCACGTCGAGGGCGGTGGTGGGCTCGTCGGCGATCAGCACGTCGGGGTCGTTGGCGATGCCCATCGCGATCATCACCCGCTGCCGCATCCCGCCGGAGAACTCGTGCGGGTACTGGCCGATCCGTTCGGCGGCGGACGGGATGCCGACCAGGTCGAGCAGCTCGACGGCACGTTCGCGCAGCGCGCTGCCCGGCGGGGAGCCGTCGTGGACGCGCATGGCCTCCACGATCTGGGCGCCGACCGTCATCATCGGGTTCAGCGCGGCGAGCGCGTCCTGGAAGATGATCGAGATGTGCCTGCCGCGTACGGCCAGCAGCTCGCGTTCCCGGAGGCCGAGCAGCTCCCTGCCCCTGAACCTGATCGAGCCGGTCACCTCGGCCGACCCGGGCAGCAGCCCCATGATCGCCAGCGAGGCGGCGCTCTTGCCCGAGCCCGACTCGCCCACGATGCCCAGGGTCTGCCCCTCGCCGAGCGTGAAGGTCAGGCCCTCCACGGCGGTGACCGGGCCCGAATCCGTGCGATAGCGGACGGTCAGGTCGTGGACGGTGAGCAGGTCGGCGAGCGGATCGGTCATCACGGCCTCCTCTGGACGTCGAAGGCGTCGCGCAGCCCGTCGCCGACGAAGTTCACCGCGAGCACGGTGAGCAGGATCGCCACGCCGGGCGCGTACAGCAGGTAGGACTTGGAGGTGCCGACGAGCCCGGCGGCCTGGCTGAGCATGTTGCCCCAGCTCGACTGCGGAGGCTGGATCCCGAACCCGAGGAAGCTCAGCGTCGATTCGAGGATGACGGCCGCCGCCACAGTCAGCGACATGTTGACGACGACCACGCCGAGCAGGTTGGGCAGCAGGTGCCGGACGATGATCCGCAGGTTGGACGCGCCCAGCACCCGGGCCGCCTCCACGAACTCCTTCTCGCGCAGGCTGAGCACCTGCGAGCGGACCACGCGGGCGATCAGCGTCCAGCCCAGCCCGGTCAGGACCAGGATGATGGTGAGCGGTGAGGAGCCGAGCCCCTGCAGCGCCAGCGCCAGCACGGCGATGGCCGGCACGATCAGGAGCAGGTCGGTCACCCGCATGATCACCTCGTCGGCCCACCCGCGCGCGAACCCGGCGACCGCGCCGAGCAGCGTGCCGATCGCGGTGGACAGGACGGCCACGCACAGCCCGATCGCCAGCGACAGCCGCCCGGCGTAGAGGATCTCGCTCAGGTAGTCGCGGCCCAGGTCGTCGGTGCCGAGCCAGTGCGCCGCGGACGGCGGGGTAGGGCCGAGCAGCAGGTCCTGGGCGTTGCGCGGGTATGCGGCGACCCAGTGCGCGCCGAAGCAGCAGACCATGAGGGCGACCAGGGTGAGCAGCCCCGCCATCGCCATCCGGTGCCGGGCGAACCTCCTGACGGCGATCCGTCCCTGGCTCATGTCCTTCGCCGCGGCGGCCGTTCCGGGCTTCATCGCAGGGCCACCCTCGGGTCGAGCGCGGCGTAGCCGGCGTCGGACAGCAGGTTGAGCAGGATCGTGGCCAGCGCGACGACCAGCATCCACGGCAGCAGCACGAACACGTCGCCCGCCAGCATCGAGTCGAGGAACAACCTCCCCATGCCGGGGATCGCGTAGATCTGCTCGGTGACGACCAGCCCACCGAACAGGACCGCCGAGTCGAGCGCGACGACCGTGACGAACGGCGCGAGCGAGTTGCGCAGCGCGTGCCGCAGGAACACCCGCCTGCCGGGCACTCCCTTGGCCCGGGCGGTGCGCACGTACTCGCTGGAGAGCGTCTCCAGCAGCGCCGCCCGGCTGAACCGCGACCAGCTCGCCACCAGCCCCACGGTGAGCGTGACGACTGGCAGCACCAGGTGGCGGAAGTAGTCGGCGTTGACGCCGCTCTGCCCCGGCGAGTGCAGCCCGACGAAGTAGAGGGGCGGCTCGGTGAGCCCGAACTGCTGCTTGGGCCAGACCGCGAGCGCCTGGATCAGGATCAGGCCGCACCAGAACGGTGGCAGGGCGATCCCCAGGTACGACAGCCCGGTGAAGAAGTGGTCTCCGGCCGAGTACTGCCGGGCGGCCGAGTAGACGCCGATGCCGAGGGCCAGCAGGGCGGCGAAGAGCACACCCCACACGATGAGCTGGAGCGTGGTGCCCAGCGCGGATCCGATCATCGGCAGGACGTCGCCACCGGTCCTGGTGCTGACTCCCCACTCGCCCCTGACGAACTCCTTCAGCCAGAGCACGTACTGCTCGAACAGCGAGCGGTCGAGCCCGAGCCGGGCGATCTGGTAGCGCAGGGCTTCCGGGTCGCGGCCCTGCCGCAGCTTGGCCAGGGGGTCGAAGGTGGCGCGGACCGCGACGAACAGGATGAACGACGCGGTGACCACCACGGGCACCGAGTAGAGGAGCCGGCGCGCCACGAATCTCAGCACGGGTGGCACCTCACTGGGCGAGTCCCCATTCCTCGAGGTTCCACCAGGGCCCCTCGGCGGGGTTGATGCTGAGCGGGCCGCCGAGTCGCTGGCTCCACAGCAGCACGTTCGGCACGGCGCCGAGCGGGATCGACGGAACGGCGCCGGCGATCAGCTCGTCGGCCTTGACCGACGCCTCCTTGCGGACGGTGATGTCCAGCTCGGTGTCGACGGTCTCCAGCAGCTCGTCCAGACCCTCCACGTTCGCGCGGATGAAGTTGATGCCCGAGTGGCCGTTGGCCTCGGTCGGGATCCGGGTGGAGCTGAAGGAGTTGCTGAGCGAGGGGTCGGGGAAGGTGTCCACGAGGGTCCACAGGCCCATCTGGAAGTCGCCCGCCGGGGCCTGCTTGCCGAAGAGGTTGGCCGGCGTGGTGTTCTTGATGTCGAGCTGGAAGCCGGCCTCCTTGAGCTGCGTCTGGAGCACCTGCTCGGTCAGCTCGCGGCGCTTGTTGCCGGCCAGCGAGACGATCGTGAACCTGGCGGGCCTGCCGTCCTTGGCCCAGACGCCCTCCCCGTTCCTGGCCCAGCCCGCGCCGGTCATGAGCTGCTCGACCTTGGCGAGGTCGCGCGTGTACGTCGAGAAGGCGGACGTCGCGTACGACGACAGGAGCGGCGACAGGAAGCTCTGCGCCGGCTCCTTCACCCCGAGCGCGCCGTACAGCCGCTCGATGATCGCCTTGCGGTCGACGGCGCGGGCGACGGCCTCGCGGACCGGCCGCGAGTCGAACGGGAACGCCTCGTTGTTCGTCCAGAGCGCCTCCAGGTTGCCCGTCTGCGCGTCCACCTGGCTGTGGGCGCCCGACAGGCCGGACTTGATCTGCTCGACCACGTCGAGCTGCGGCGTCGGGTAGAGCGCGTCGAGCTGGCCGCTCTTGAACGCCTGGAAGGCGGCGGCGGTATCGGGGGTGAACTGGAAGGTGACCTGGTCGAGCTTGGGCTTCCTGCCCCAGAACCTGTCGTTGGGGATGAGGGTGACCGAGGTGCCCTTCTTCCATTCCTTGATCTTCCAGGGGCCGCCGCTGAAGTCGTAGCCGTCCTTCATGACGGCGTTGCGGTTCCTGCCCTCCAGGAGGTGCGCGGGCAGCACGCCGTACCCGCTGCTGAAGAGGGTGCGCCAGCCTCCGTAGCTGGACTTGAGGGTGACGACGGTGGTCCTGTCGTCGGGCGTCTCGATCGAGGCGATCCGGTCGTAGCCGGTCTTGTCGAAGATGTCCTTGCCGTCCCGGATCTGCAGGGCGGTGTACTTGAGATCCTGGGAGGTGATGGGCTTCCCGTCGGACCAGACGGCGTCCGGGTTGAGCCTGTACGTGATCTCGGGGCGGTCCCCGTTCTTGATCGTCGGCTCGGCGGCCATCAGCTCGGAGCGGACGGGCACCCAGTTGTCGCCCTGGCGGCGTACGTCGAACACCTTGGGGATGGTCGGCGTCTGCATCATGTACGTGCCCCAGATGGATCCACCGCAGGTCGCGATCCAGTCGGTGCAGTCCGGTTCCTGCTCGGCTCCGATGACGATGGCGCCACCCGCCCGGACGGGAACGTTCCCGGAGGCGGACGGTTTCGTGGCGGGGGAGGTGTCGCCGGCGGTGCAGCCGGCCACGACGAGGGTGAGGGCGGCCAGACCGGCCAGCGCTGGCAGGGGGAGTCTGTGAGGGTGGGTCATACGCCGGGCCTTCCTTAACAAACCACCAAACTGGCGGAATGTGACCCATATCGTAGGTAGGCTGGTCACGCTTAGCAAGGCATCTAGGCAAAGTGATAGTCAACGCCGCTGACTTGCGCTGAGGCTCGCGTTTGGGCATGGTCGTGGCGAGAGGACACCTTGGCAGGGACGGGAAGGAACCAGATGGGGACGAACTCGGATCGGAGTGTCGGCCCCGCCTCGCAGAAGCGAGGCCGCCGGGCCCGCGACAGCCTGAGCAGGGCGATCATTCTCGAGGCGGCCGAGAAGATCGCCACCAGCGAGGGGCTGGAGAGCCTCACCTTCCAGGCGCTCGGCAAGGAGCTGTCCGCTCACCCGACGTCGATCTACCGGCACTTCCGCGACAAGGACGAGCTCGTCCTGGAGCTGATCGACAGCCTGCGGTCGCGCTCGTACGGCGGCAACCTGCAGAAGACCGGCTCCTGGCGCGACGACCTGCGTCTCATCTCCCGCCACGTGCGCGAGCACTACCTGCGCTATCCGCAGCTGGCCTTCCAGATGGCCGCGCGTACGACCCGCAGGCCGATGGAGTTCGCGAACGTGGAGTTCGCCCTGGACGCGCTGCTGCGCGCCGGACTGTCCCCCGACGAGGCGGTGCTCCACCTCCGGGCGTTCGGCAACGTGGTGCGCTCCCTGTCCAGCATGGAGGCCAGCCTGCTGGCCCTGGACGCGGAGACCAGGAAGCGAGACGAGCTGGCCTGGGAGGTGGAATACCGTCAGCTCCCGGCCGAGGAGTACCCGCACATCGCGTCCCTCGCCGGCCAGCTGACCGGCGTCGGCGACCCGCGCATCTTCGACCTGGCGATCGAGCTGATCCTCGACGCCATCGAGCTGCACGTCTCCCGCCGACCCGTCACTCCCGCGGAGCCAGAGCACTGATCAGCCCGGCCACGAGCGCGGCCCGCTCGCCGATGGCGCGGGTGTCCACCCACTCGTGGCGGGCGTGCGCGCCGCCCCCGGCCGGACCGAGGCCGTCCAGCGTCGGGACGCCCAGCGCGGCCGTGAAGTTCCCGTCGGAGCCGCCGCCCACGGCCGCCTCGCCGAGCATGGGCAGGCCCGCCGCCCGTGCCACATCCCTGGCCGTCTCCAGCAGCCCGGCGGACCGGGCTCGTTCCAGCGGGGCCCGGTTGACGCCGCCGGCCAGCTTCACCGAGGCCCCGGGCAGGCCGGCGCCGAGCCGCGCCAGCTCCCGCTCCACGCGGTGCAACTCCTCCAGGTGCCAGG
Organism: Nonomuraea lactucae; assembly: GCF_003313395.1. Lineage (GTDB taxonomy): Bacteria > Actinomycetota > Actinomycetes > Streptosporangiales > Streptosporangiaceae > Nonomuraea > Nonomuraea lactucae. The sequence goes on from NZ_QNFZ01000282.1 coordinate 5,695, forward strand.
CCCGCACGTCCACGTCGACGTGCGCCACCTCCGGGACGCTGTTCGTCGTGCTCCCGGCCCTGGCGACAGTGGGGGTGACCGTCGTCCCGGCCCCCTGGTCGCCGAGCGAGGCGACGCCCAGCACCACATGGGCCAGCCCGACCAGCGCGTTCACGCCGCGCTCGGGCTCCAGCCCGGCGTGCGCGGCCCGTCCCGAGACGGTCAGCCGGTACATCGCGCAGCCCTTGCGGGCCGTCTTGGCCGCGCCGCCGTCCGCGCTCGGTTCGAGGACCAGGACCGCCGCGCAGTCCCGCGCGACCTCCTCCAGCAGGGCGCGGGAGGTGCCGGAGCCCACCTCCTCGTCGCCGGTCACGAGCATCCGCACGTGGCCGACGTCCCCGGCCAGCTCCAGAGCCTCCATGGCCAGGACCAGCCCGGCCTTCATGTCGAAGACACCGGGTCCGGTCATCCGGCCGTCCTCGACCCGGCACGGCCAGTCGTCCAGGGTGCCGCGCGGCCACACGGTGTCGGCGTGGCCGAGCAGCAGCACCGGCCGGTCGCGCGGGCGTCCCTCCCAGTAGAGGTGCGGCACGCCGTCCCGGACGATCCGGTGGGGGGCGCCGAGCGGCGACCAGTCGGCCAGCAGCTCGTAACACCTGTCCAGCCCTGCCGCGTCCCTCGACGGGGACTCCGCCTCGACCAGCTCGCGCAGCCTCTTCAGCATGGTCATGTCCCTGCCCAGAACGCGGAGAGCGCGCCGCTCACGTCGCTCGGCGCCTCCTCGCAGACGTAGTGGTCGGCTCGCACGGGCACGCCGGTGACCCGTTCCGCGTAGTGCCGCCAGACGGCGGGCACGTCGAAGTTCCTGCCGACGTAGCCCAGCTCGCCCCAGAGCGCGAGCAGCGGCGCCCGCACCAGGCGCCCGCTGTCGCGGTCGGCCGTGTCGTGCTCCAGGTCGATGCTCGCGGCGGCCCGGTAGTCGGCGCAGGTCGCGTCGGCCGAGAAGCAGCGCTCGTACTCGGCCATGGCCCGCTCGTCGAACGGCCACGCGCCCGCGTGCCGCCCCTCGAACCGGCTGCGCAGCCAGCCCGCCGGGTCGGCATTGATCATCCTCTCCGGCAGGCCGGAGCCGAGCGACAGGAAGAACCAGTGGAAGTAGCTGGACGCCATCGCTCGGTCCACGTGCTCGAACATGTGCAGGGTCGGCACGATGTCGAGCACGGCGACCGACCTGACCCGCTCGGGGAAGTCGAGCGCCATCCTGTGCGCCACCCGCCCGCCCCTGTCGTGCCCGGCGACCGCGAAGCTCTCGAACCCGAGCGATCCCATCAGCGCCACCTGGTCGGCGGCCATGGCCCGCTTGCTGTACGGCTCGTGGCCGGGCGTGTCGGCCGGCCTGTCGCTGTCGCCGTAGCCGCGCAGGTCGGCGAGGACCAGTGTGTGCCCGCGCGCCAGGTCCGGGGCCACCCGGTGCCACATGGCCCGGGTCTGGGGGTAGCCGTGCAGCAGCAGGACGGGCGGGCCGTCCCCGCCGGCCAGGGCCCGGACCCGCACGCCGCCGCGCACGCTGGAGACCTCCTCGAACCCGGGCAGCAGCGGCGTCACGCGCCCGACTCCAGCCGCTCGACGAGCGCGTCGCACGCCTCGGCCGTGGACAGGCCGCCGCCCAGGTCGGCCGTCACCCGGCCCGCTCGCACGCTCTCCTCGACGGCCGTGACGAGCCGGGCGGCGGCCTCGGCCTCGCCCAGGTGGTCGAGCATCATCGCGGCGGACCAGATCTGCCCGATCGGGTTGGCCGCGCCGGTGCCCGCGATGTCCGGGGCAGAGCCATGGATCGGCTCGAACATGGACGGGTGCCGCCGGGTCGGGTCGATGTTGCCGCAGGGCGCGATCCCGATGCCGCCCGCGAGCGCGGCGGTGAGGTCGCTGAGGACGTCGCCGAAGAGGTTCGAGGCCACGATCACGTCGAACCGGCCGGGGTCGAGGACGAGGTGCGCCGCCAGCGCGTCGGCATGATGCCGGGTGAGCTCGACGCCGGGGTACTCGGCGGCGACCTCCTCCACGACCTCGTCCCAGAAGGGCATGGTGTGGTAGATGCCGTTCGACTTCGTGGCCGAGGCCACCCTGCCGGAGCGCTCCGTGGCCAGCTGGAAGGCGTACCTGGCGATACGCTCCACGCCGCGCCTGGTGAAGACGGCCTCCTGCACGGCCAGCTCGTCGGGCGTGCCGTGGAACATCCGGCCGCCGACCTGGCTGTACTCGCCCTCGGTGTTCTCGCGCACCACCACGAGGTCGAACGGGCTCTCGTCGCGCAGCGGCCCGCGGGCTCCCTCCAGCGGACGGACCGGCCGCAGCGAGACGTACTGGTCGAAGTGCCGCCGGATGGGGACGAGCAGCCCCCACAGGGACACGTGGTCGGGCACGCCCGGCATGCCGACAGCGCCCAGCAGGATCGCGTCCGATTCGGCGAGCCGCTCCAGGCCGTCCGCCGGCATCATCGCCCCGGTCTCGGCGTAGTACGCGCAGCCCCAGGGGTGGTCGGTCCAGGACAGCTCGAAGCCGTGCCCTTCGGCCAGCACGTCGAGCACGTGTTTCGCGGCGGGGAGGGTCTCCTGGCCGATGCCGTCGCCGGGAATGGCCGCGATCCGGTAGTCGCGCATACGGCCTCCTCTCTGCTGCAATATCTGTAGTCTATGGCGTTGACTACAGATATTGCCACAACCTCTCGGTCTCGCCGCAAGCAGGTGCGGGGAGAATCGGGGCTCATGATCAGTCAGCTGTACGACGTCATCCACCGCCGTCGCGACGTGCGCGGCCAGTTCACCGGCGCCCCCGTGGAGGACGAGGTGCTGCACCGGATGCTCGCCGCCGCCCACGCCGCGCCCAGCGTCGGGATGTCGCAGCCGTGGGACTTCATCGTGGTGCGCGACCGGGCCCTCCGGGAGTCGTTCCACCGGCACGTCCTTCACGAACGGGACGTCTTCGCCGCGACACTCGACCCCGGAGCGGCCGACCGGTTCGCCCGAATCAAGATCGACGGGGTGCTGGAATCCACGCTGTCGATCGTGGTCACCTACGACGCCGACCGTGGCGGCCCGGCCGTGCTGGGCCGCCACGCCATCGCCGACGCCGGACTGTACTCGGTGTGCCTGGCCATCCAGAACCTGTGGCTGGCGGCCACCGCCGAAGAGCTCGGCGTCGGCTGGGTGTCGTTCTACCGCGAGGAGTTCCTGCGGCGGTTACTGGGCATCCCGGCGGGCATCCGCCCGGTCGCCTGGCTGTGCCTGGGACCGGTCACCCACCTGGAAGACGTGCCGGACCTGGAACGGCACGGCTGGCGCCGGCGCCGGCCCCTGCGTGACGCGGTCCACAGCGATCGCTGGGAGCCGCGCCGTTGAGGGGCGCGGTTCACGGCTTCGGCCTGTTCTGGGCGGGCAGCCTGTTCGCCGCCCCCCAGTCGGTCGCGCCCGGCCCGTACACCGGCCAGGGAGTGCTGCCGAGGAGCGCCGGCTTGGTGTCGAGGTAGAGCGAGGGCGGGATCTGGGAGCTCTGGTTGAGCGCGCCCCACTTCAGCGTGCTGCCTTCCAGGTTGGCGCCGTGGTAGTGGCCCGTGCCGGACAGGCGGATGAGGCCGAGCTTGTTGCCGATGACGTTCTGCCCGGCCGTCTGGTCGTTGATGCTGCCGACCTGGTGGTTCGCGTAGTTGCGGAACCAGGTGTTGCCCGGCCCGGTGGCCTCGAGTTCGCCCTGGCCCAGCTTGGAGTTGTCGGCGTACCCCTCGTAGAAGCGGTTGCCCTCGATGAGGTTCATGTAGGCGAAGGTGGCGTGGAGGGCCAGGTCGTTGTAGCCGTTGAAGGGGGCCTCGAGCGAGTTGTAGCTGACGACGCTGTGGTTGGCGCCCAGTTGCATCATGATGTGGTGGCGCAGGTCCCACACCTTGTTGTCGCTGACGCGGACGCGGGTGGATCCCCAGTTGACGCTGATCCCGTAGGCGTAGCCGTTCTGCGTGACGAAGGCGCCGTGAACGTAGTTGCGGTCGATCGAGATGTCCTTGCTCCAGTAGATGTTGATGTGGGCGCGGCCGGATTTCACGGACTCGATGTCCTCGATGAAGCCGTTGTTGACCATGTGGAATGTCAGGTTGTTGACGTTCTCCAAGGTCGGCTGGTTGAGCCGTTCGATCTTCAGCAGGTCGACGCCGGCGTTCTCCAGCATGTCGATCTCCCTGACCATGGGCACGGACGATGCCGGATAGTCCAGGCCGATTTCCATGTTCAGCGTGAGGGTGTCGCCGCTCCTGGAGAGGATCTTGAAGATCTGCGTCTCGATGGGGTAGCCGTAGGCGTGCCGGCCCGCGTTCTTGTAGAGCTGGACGAAGTCGCCCGCCTGCAGGCCGGGCGAGCCGGGCACGGTGATCGACGTGCTACCTGACGCCACCGATCCGGAGACGCTCACCGGATTGCCGGTGTACGCGCCGCTGAACTTGAGCTCGGCGTTGGCCGACCCGGGCGCGTCGATCAGGAGCCTCGTGGCGTTGAGGCCGGCGCCACGCAGGATGATGTTGTCGGTCGTGATGTTCAGGTTGGTCTTGAAGTAGTACGTGCCGGGCGGGAAGTACAGGACGCGGTTGCCGGACGTCGTGGCGATGATGTCGCGGACCTTGTCCGAGGCGTCGATGGTGCTGTTGTCGGCGGGCAGGCCGCGTGACGTGACGTCGACGACGTAGAAGCCGCCCGGGTGCCGCCACTGGGTGTCGGTCCATCCGGCGGGCGGGAGGCGGTGGGCGGGGATGTCACCGGGATCCACGGCGGCGGTCGCCGTGCCGGGCGGTATGAGGGCCACGAAGAGGGACAGGAAGAGGACGAGGGCTGAGCTCAGTGGGGGGCGCATGCAACCTCCAGGTGATTTGCCGTGGTGAGGATGGGAAAGGAGAGCACCTCGCTTCCGTCCGGCTCGACGTCGGTAGTGAGCATGAAGCGTGCACGCTCTCCCGGGAGGAGCGTGACGAGCTGCTCGTCCACGACCGCGTCCGGATGGAGGCGGTCGGCGTGCAGGGTGAGGTCTCTGAGCAGCGTCCGCGCCTCGATCTCGACCAGGTGGCCGCCCGCGGTCCGGGTCAGCGTGGCGTTCCAGGCGGGCGCGGGCAGGCCGCGGGCGAGGACGTGGCGGACGCGGATGCCGGAGCCGTCCACCGCGATGACGTCCGCGCCGTCCGGTGAGAGAGGTGCGGTCGCCGTCCCCCGCGCGTCCACGTCGATGTCGAGGGTCCGGCTCGCCAGTTCGGTGCCGTCCACTCGAAGGTGGCGCACGCGCAGCCGCGCCTCCCAAGGCGAGGCGGTGTCGTTGACCGCGACCAGGCCCTGCGGCTGAACCGTCACCAGCCGGTCGGCGTACGCCCGTCGCAGGGCGTACCAGAGCGGCTTGCGCCGGCCGTACCCGTCGACCGCCGCCCAGGAGACCACCGGCCAGCAGTCGTTGAGCTGCCAGAGGATCATGCCGTGGCAGTGCGGCGCGAGCGCCCTGAAGCGTTCGACGGCGAACGTGATCGCGTGGGCCTGGTTGAGCTGGGTGGTCCAGTGCCAGGCGGTGCGGTCGGCGGGGTCCGGGAAGTGGCCCTGCCAGCCGCGCCGCAGCTTGCCGTCCCCGTCCTCGGCCTTCTGGTGGACGGCGCCGGCGGCCGTCAGGGTCGACCAGGCGGGCGCGCCCTGGAAGCCGAACTCGGCGACGAAGCGCGGCGTGTAGTCGGCGTAAGCCAGGTAGTCCTTCTCGTTCCAGACGTCCCAGATGTGCACCAGGCCGGTCGTGGGATCGTTGGGGTGGCCGTCCACCGAGTACGGGCTGCCGGGGATGTAGGGCCTGGTCGGGTCGAGTTCGGCGACGATGCCCGGCAGCAGGTCGTGGTAGAAGCCGGCGCCCCAGCTCGCGTCGCCGAGCTGCTCCTTCCAGCCCCAGTCCTCGTATCCCCAGAGGTTCTCGTTCCCGCCGTTCCACAGGACGAGGCTGGGGTGCTGGGAGAGCCGGGTGACCGCCTCCCTGGCCTCCGCCTCGACCTCCCCCCACAGGAGCTCCTCGGCGTAGGCGGCGCACGCGAACAGGAAGTCCTGCCAGACCATGACACCGGCCTCGTCGCACAACCGGTAGAAGTCCTCGCTCTCGTAGATTCCTCCGCCCCAGACGCGGAGGAGGTTGATTCCGGCCTCGGTGGCGTCCGCGATGCGGGCCGCGTAGCGCCGGGCGTCCACGCGGGTGGGGAAGGCGTCGTCGGGGATCCAGTTCGCGCCGCGGACGAGCACGCCCTGGCCGTTGACCCGCAGCACGAACGCCCCGCCGGTGGTGTCGAGCTCGACGGTGCGCAGGCCGACACGCCCACGCCACTCGTCCAGCCGCGCCTCGTCCAGCCGCGCCTCGTCCGGTCGTGATCGGCCGGGCCGCGTCTCGCGTGGCTCGTCGAGGGTGACCGTGGCGTCGTAGAGGGGCTGGTCGCCATATCCGCGAGGCCACCACAGCCGCGGCCGCTCCAGCGTGACCGGAACGGTCACCCGGCGCGCCCCCGCGGGCACCCGGACCGTCCGGGCGAACGGGCCCACCCGGGCGGTGACCGTCAAAGGAGTGGTGGTGGGCTCCAGATCGACGGCGAAGGAGACGGTCGCGCGCTCGGCGGTGGCCTCGGTCACCAGCGGCCGGACCGCCGCGATCCTGGCCACGGTGAAGGAACGGATGCCGATGGGCTTCCAGATCCCGGCGGTGACCAGGTCAGGCCCCCAGTCCCAGCCGAAGTTGCAGGCCATCTTGCGGATCGCGTTGTACGGATGGCGGTTGACGTGCGGCCGCCGCACCTGCCGCTCCGCGTACTCCAGCGCCGACGCGAACGTGATGGCCAGCTCGTTGGCGCCCGGACGCAGCAGCGAGGTCACCTCGAAACAGTGGGTCCGGTGCTGGTTGGCCGCGTGGCCGACGACCTCGCCGTTGAGCTCGACGGTGGCGATGGTGTCCAGCCCCTCGCAGACGAGCTCGTGCCGTTCGTGCGCTCCCGGCTCCCAGTCGAAGGTCCTGGTGTAGCGCCACTCGGCCCGGCCGATCCACCGCAGCCCTGACTCGTTGTCGCCCAGGTACGGATCGGGGATCCGCCCGGCGCGCAGCAGGTCCGTGTGCACGACGCCCGGCACGGTCGCCGGGATCCCGTCCCCCAGTTCCCACTCGCCGCCCAGCGACAGGTAGTCAGCTCGCACTGGCGGACACCTCCTTGGGGATCGAGTCGTGCCGGGCCTTGGGCGCCCTGATGCCCTCCGGCCAGGCCAGCGTCACGCCGAGCCGGTCCGTGAGCAGGTCTTGGAAGCCGGCCAGCAGCGAGGGCTTGGCGCGCACCGCCTCGGGCTCGGTCCGCTCGGCCGCGCAGTACGCGGACAGGGCGCCCGCGGCCTCGCCGATCGACCACTCCACCGGGTGCAGCCGGTAGGCGCCGTTGGTGATGTGCGTGGTGCCGATGTTCTTGTTCGCGGCGAGCAGGTTGCGGGTGCCCTGGGGCAGGAGCGCTCCGAGGGGGATCTGGAAGGGGAAGCAGTCGATGTCGACGTAGGTCCGGCCCGAGGTGCTCGGGTGCAGGTCGATCCGGTAGTAGCCGACGCCGACGGTGTCGGCGAAGGTCGCCGCTCCGGCGTCCGCCCCCCGCATCTCGCGGCCGATGTGCGCCTCGGTCACGGTGAACAGCGCCCTGATCCGGCGCGACTCCCGGACGTAGACCTCCTTGGCCAGGCCGTCCTCGGTGCCCGTGACGTCGCCCCGCAGCCGCAGCCCGGGGTATCCGGCCTCGGTCTGCATCCAGTGGACGAGCGACAGCGTCAGCTCCCTGGCCCGCAGGAGGGCCCGCTCGCGGGTGGCGTCGTCCACGCCGAGCAGCGGCAGCTCCCAATAGTCGATCTGCGGCCAGTTGACCAGCGTGATCTCCCCGCCGGGAAAGCCGGGCTCCAGGTTGCGGCGGGCCAGGACGCGCCGGTAGCGCCACAGGTCGTCGTCGGTGGACTCCAGGAACAGCGGGCGCGTTCGGGTGATCAGCAGGTCGGGCACCACATCGTCCCAGGACAGTTGCGGGCCGGGCCAGCGCGGGTCCACCGTGTCACGCCAGTGCCTGTAGCCTTCCGGCCGGTCGATGGTGTGATCCTCGCCGGGCCGGTACTCGAGCGCGCAGCACCAGCTCACGGCCTGCTGGTCCAGCGGATCGGCGGTCTCGGGCGCGTGCAGCTCTCCCGTCTCCGCCGCGCCCTCCGCTCCGATGACGTACGGCACCCGCGCCAGCTCCAGCAGATCGCCCAGCTCGGTGGCGTCGACCACCAGAGGCGCGCGCAACGTGGTCTCGCGGCCGGTGCGCAGGCTGCGGACGCGGACGGCGCCGATCCGATCCCCGATCCGGTCCGCCTCGAACGCCTCATGCGGCGACAGCACGGTCAACCGGCCGGACGCGATCAGCGGCGAGAGCATCTCCTGGATGACCAGCGCCGCCACCCGCGGCTCGTGGCACAGCCGCGACACGTTGCCGAACCCCGGGTTGAGCGTCTCCCACTGCCGCGCCTCCTCGGTCAGCGGGTAGTTGCGCCGGTAGTGGTCGCGGATGCGCCGCCGAAGCTCCCGGTAGCTGGGCGAGCTCAGCCCCGACTCGATCCACTGGTGCTCGTCCGGCGGCACGGCCTGGGCGGTCAGCTGGCCGCCGAGCCAGTCGGACCGCTCGACCAGGATCACCTGCTGTCCCAGCCGGGCGGCGGTCAGGGCGGCTGCCGTGCCGCCGAGACCACCTCCGACCACGACGAGGTCGGCGGTGAGTTCGGCTCTGAGCATGCGGAGACCTTTCTGGAGGTTCGGCGTGGGATGCCCGGCTCAGCCCTTGACGCTGCCATCGGTCAGGCCGGAGATGAAGCTGCGCTGGTTGAACAGGAAGACGGCGATGACGGGGAGCGTCACGAGGACGGCTCCGGCCATCAACGGCCCGTACTGCACGTTGCCGGTCGACAGGAATCTCGCCAGGGCGAGTTGCACGGTCTGGGTCTCCTGGGAGCTGGTGATCACGAGCGGCCAGAGGAAGTCGTCCCACACCGCGGTGAAGGAGAAGATCGCGATTACCGTGACCAGCGGCCGGGCGAGCGGGAAGTAGACGCGCCGGAAGACGAGCCACTCGCCGGCGCCGTCCATCCGGGCGGCCTCGGCCAGGTGCGGGTCGGCGGTGCTGAAGTACTGCCTGGCCAGGAAGATGTTCATCGGCAGGACGAGGTAGGGCAGCACCACCCCGCCCAGGGTGTCGAGCAGCCCGGTCCCGCCCGTCCCCGCCAGGTCGTTCCCGCCGGCCAGGGGCATGCTCTTGGCCATGAGGAAGAGCGGGATCAGGGTGACCGAGACCGGGATCGCCGCCGTGGAGACCAGCGCGTAGAACAGCGGCGTGCTGCCGCGGAAGGGCAGCATCGCGAAGGCGTAGCCTGCGGCCACGGCCGCCAGGCAGTTGGCCAGCACGGCCACCACCGTCACGACGGTCGAGTTGAGCAGCGCCCGCCCCAGGTCGGCGTCGGCGAACGCGGTGACGAAGTTGTCCGTGGTCGGCTGGGCGGGAATCAGCGATCCGGTGCCGAAGGCGTCCTCCTCCGGCGTGAACGCCAGGCTGACCATCCACAGGAACGGCATGATCACGAGGAAGGAGGCGATGGCCAGGGCGGTCCTGTTCATGAGCGCCTCCCGCTGACACCGCGGATCGCCAGGAACGAGAAGGCGACGATGAAGGCGAACAGCACGAAGGCCATCGCCGAGGCGCTGCCGAAGCGGTTGTATTGGAACGCCTCGGTGTAGATCAGGTAGTTCACGGTCGTGGTGCTCCCGAGCGGGCCGCCTTTGGTCAGGACGAAGATCTCGGCGAATCCCTGCGCGAGGAAGACGATGTCCATGGCGACCACGTAGGTGAGCATCGGCCGCAGCCCGGGCAGGGTGACGTGGCGGAACACGGCCCAGCGCCCCGCCCCGTCCACCGCCGCCTCGTAGAGGACGGTGGGGATGGACTGCAGGCCGGCCAGCAGCAGCACCATGTTGGCGCCCAGCGCCTTCCAGATCCGCATCACGGACGCGGCGTTCAGCGCCGAGCTCTCCTCCAGCAGCCAGCTCTGCTCGGACAGCCCGAGCACGGCGAGGATCTGGTTGACCAGCCCATGCTGGGAGTAGATCCACAGCCACACCATGCTGACCGTGGTGAGCGAGACGATGTGCGGGACGTACAGCGCCGAGCGGAACAGCCCGACGCCGCGGAAGGGCCGCCTGGCGAGCATGGCCAGCCCGAGGGCGATGACCACCGTGAACGGCAGGACGATCAGCACGTACCGCCCGGTGACCAGGAGGGCCTGGCCGAACTCCGGGCTGGACAGCAGTCTCGTGTAGTTGGCCACGCCGACCGGCTGCGGCCCGGACCGGCTGAGCGGGCTGTAACGGGTGAAGCTCAGCACCAGCCCGTACAGCACCGGCACGAGCTGGAAGCAGATGAGGTAGAGCGCGGCCGGGAGGACGAACAGGACCCCCACCCAGCGACGCGACCCCCGTCGCGTCCTGGGTGCGCGGTGGCCGGTACTGGTCCCCGGCCGCGCCTCGACTAGAGTGCTCATCCGTTCTTCAGGATCGTGTCGACCTCGGCCGCGGCCTGCCGGAGTGCCTCCTCGGCGCCGACCTTCTTGTTGAGCGCCCGTTCCAGGTGCTTGCCCATGACGTCGCGGATCTGCGTCCAGCCGCGGACGTTCGGATTGGGCCGGAAGTTGCCCGCCTGCTGGAGGAACGCCTGGACGACCGGGCTGTTCTTGACGTAGTCGCTCTCGATCGCGGAGACGCGCGCCGGGATCGCCCCGATGCCCTCGGTGTATTCGACGCTCGTGCCCTTGGAGATCATGTAGGAGATGAACTTCCAGGCCAGCTCCTTCTGTGCGCTGTCCTTGTTGATCATCAGGCCGGGTCCTGCGCCGCCGAGGGCGATGCCCCGCTCGGCGCCTTCGAACTTGGGCACCGGCATCACCCGGATGTCGAGCTCGGGCTTGGCCCTGACGATCTGCTGGATCGTCTGCGGCGCCAGGACCGTCATGGACGCGTCCCCGGTGACCAGCGGCTGCTGCGCGACGGGCAGGTCCACGTAGCTGGCGCCGAGCTGGTTGGCCACGGCCTCCGGCCCCTGGTAGGCGGCGATGAAGTACTCGAGCGCCTTCACCCCGGCGGGCGAGTCGAAGGTCACCTGCTTGCCGTCGGCGCTGAGCTGGTCGCCGCCCGCGGACCCGAGCAGGCCGGCGAAGGTCTGCTGGCGGCCGATCGGCTGGCTGGGGAGCAGCAGCCCGGCGTGCGTCACCTTGCCGCCGTCGCGCTTGGTCAGCTTCTTGGCCGCCTCGCTGACGGCCTCCCAGGTCGCCGGTGGCTTGTCGGGGTCCAGCCCGGCCTTGGTGAAGTCGCCGGGACGGTAGGCGATGAGGTTGCCCTGCATGGACAGCGGTATGAGGTACTGCGTCCCGCCGACCCGGCCGCCGGGGAGCGCGTTGGCCAGGTCGTCGCGGTCCTGCTGGGACAGCTTGCCGACATAGGGGGTGAGCGGCTCCAGGCGGTCGTTGGCCACGAAGTCGGCGACGGCCGCGGGCCCGTGACCGAAGACGTCGGGGGCGGTTCCGGCGGCGAAGGCGGCGTTCAGCTTCGTCGACAGGTCGTGCCAGTCGAGGAAGGTCACGCTGACCTTCGTTCCGGTCTCCTTCTCGAACTTCGGCACGATGGTGCCGGTGACCAGGTCGATCTCGGTCTTGTTGGTGCCGGGGAACCAGACGGTGAGGGAGTTGCCCGCGGGCTCGCTCGGCTGCCGCGCGCCGCCTCCGCTCAGTCCGCATCCGGCGAGCAGCAGGACTCCGAGCCCTGCCGCTGTCCAGAGGTGTCTGTTCATGGCCTCTCCTGATTCGTATTAGACGGGGGGTTTGGAATAGGGGTGTGGCTAGCGGGGGCGGTGATCGGTTATCGGGGCGGTGCGATCGTGTCGCCGGTCAGCGGATCGCACGGCACGATCTCGTGGCGGTCCGCGGGCACCTCGCCGTCGAGCAGGCCGAGCAGGAGCGCGACGGCACGCGCGCCCATGTCCCTCCTGGGGACGGCGATGTGGCTCCATCCGGGCGAGGACACGGGAGGCAGGTCCAGGCACACCACCGACAGATCGTCGGGGACCCGGACGCCTTCCCGGAGGGCGGTGGCCGCCAGCGCGTCGGCCAGCTCGAAGGCCTCGATGACCAGGGCCGTCGTCTCGGACGCCGCGACCTCGCGCAGCCAGGCCCCGGTCAACGCCTCCGAAGCCATCAGCGCGGGCCGGTCCGGCTCCAGCCCGCGCCGGCCGGCGCACTGGTAGAAGGCCTCCCGCCGCTCCTCCTGTGGGCCTCGCCGCAACGTGCCGTCCAGACCTAGGTAGCCGACCCGCGTGTGACCGGCCGACGACAGCGCCTCGACCACTTCGGCTATCGCGCCCGCGTAGTCCGCGGCCACGTACGGGGTGTGGGCGCCGGGGATGTCACGGCGACCTATGAAGACGAACGGGAAGCCCTCGCGGGCGAGCCGTACCAGCTCGTCGTCGTTGCGCTCGAGGCCGAGGATGATCGCGCCGTCGGCGAGCCGCAGCCGGTTGGTGCCCGCGCCGTAGATGCTGCGCGTGCCGTCGGGCCGCTGGGTCGAGGCGAACAGCACCAGGTCCTGGCCCATCTCGACGGCCTTCTCCTCGATGCCCACCAGGAACTCGTGGTAGTAGTCGTCGGGCCCGACGGGGAAGACCCGCTCGAACGTGTGCACGCCGATCAGCCCGTTGCGCCCGCCGCGCAGCGACCGGCCGGCCACGTCGGGCACGTAGCCGAGCCGCCGCATCGCCTCGCGTACCTTGTCCTGGGTCTCCAGGGCGATGCCGTACTCGTCGGCTCTGCCGTTGAGCACGATGGACACCGTCGGCTGGGAGATCCCAGCGGCTCGCGCGATGTCTCGCTGGCTCGGCCTTCGCCTCATAACGTGCTTTCCCGAACTGTGAGGCCCTAATACGTATAAGGACCTAAGCATCGGAGGTCCGGTGTGTCAAGAGGTGGCCGGGGGCCGTATTGGGTCTTGTAGGGCAGTCCCGTCGGGGCTAGGATCCCGATAACTTTTAGGAAACTTTCCTAAAAGAACTGGAAACGCAGTTCTCTCCTCCTCACCCCCCACCGCTCCCCGCCTCGCACGGCAGGGAGCACGCCGTACGGCCCCCACCGTCCGGGAAATCCCGGCGCGGACCGTCCGGCACGTCCGAAAGGAAAGCGACTGTGAGAACACGGCTTCTCGGCGCGCTCTTCGTCGCGCTGAGCTTCTGTCTGGTGGTGGCGGCCGCACCGGCCCCCGCCTCGGCGACGTCCAGCACGCAGTCCGCCTACGCGGCGTGGGCGCCGAACACCTTCTACGCGGTCGGCGCGCGCGTGACCTACAACGGCGTCGACTACGAGTGCCGCCAGGCGCACACCTCGCTCACAGGCTGGGAGCCATCCAACGTCCCGGCGCTGTGGAAGGAGATCGGGAGTGGTGGCGGTGACACCACCCCGCCGAGCACTCCCGCGAACCTGCGCGTGACCGGCACCACCTCCAGCAGCGTGTCGCTGGCTTGGAACGCCGCCACCGACAACGTCGGCGTGACCGGCTACCAGGTCTACCGCGGCTCGACGCTCGTGGACACCGTCACGGGGACCACGTACACCAACAGCGGCCTGTCCTCTGGCACCACCTACAGCTTCACCGTCAAGGCCCGCGACGCGGCCGGCAACGTGTCGCCGGCCGGCAACGCCGTCTCCGCCACGACCGGCAACGGCACCGGCGCACCCGGACAGCCCGGGACGCCCACCGTCACCGGCACCACCAACTCCTCGGTCTCGCTGTCGTGGAGCGCCTCCTCGGGCACCGTCACCGGCTACCGCGTCTACGAGGGCGCCACGCAGCGGGCCCAGGTGACCGGCACCACCGCCACGATCGGCTCGCTGGGCACGTGCAGCACCCACAGCTACACAGTCAGGGCCTACAACTCCGTGGGTGAGTCACCGGCCAGCGCCGAGGTCACCGGCACCACGAGCGGCTGCGGCGGTGGCACACTGCCCAAGCACATCCTCACCGGCTACTGGCACAACTTCGTCAACCCGGCGGTGGAGCTCAAGCTGTCGCAGGTGCCCGACGAGTACGACGTGATCGCGATCGCGTTCGGGGAGGCGACCACCACCCCCGGCCAGGTGACGTTCGCTCTCGACCCGGGCCTCGCCTCGGCCGTGGGCGGCTACACCGACGCGCAGTTCAAGGCCGACGTGCAGGCGCTCAGGCAGCGCGGCAAGAAGGTCATCCTGAGCGTCGGCGGCGAAGCCGGCCGCGTGCAGGTCGCCAGCTCCGCGGCGGCCACCACGTTCGCCAACTCGGTCCACTCGATCATGCAGAACTACGGCTTCGACGGCGTCGACATCGACCTGGAGAACGGGCTGAACGCCACCTACATGGCCCAGGCGCTGCGCGAGCTGCGGGCGAAGGCGGGCTCCGGACTGATCATCATGATGGCGCCGCAGACCATCGACATGCAGTCGACCGGCATGGAGTACTTCAAGCTCGCGCTGAGCATCAAGGACATCCTCACCGTCGTCAACATGCAGTACTACAACTCCGGCAGCATGCTCGGCTGCGACCAGAAGGTCTACAGCCAGGGCAGCGTCGACTTCATGACCGCGCTGGCCTGCGTGCAGCTTGAGAACGGCCTGCGCCCCGACCAGGTCGGCCTCGGCCTGCCCGCCGGACCCGGCGCGGCCGGTGGCGGCGTCGTCTCCCCGACGCTGGTCAACAACGCGCTCAACTGCCTGGCACGGCGTACGAACTGCGGATCGTTCGTGCCCGCGCGGGCCTACCCGGACATCCGTGGCGCGATGACCTGGTCGATCAACTGGGACGCCAGCCACAACTGGAACTTCTCCAAGACCGTCAAGCCCTTCCTCAAGACCCTGCCGTAACCGGAGGTCCTCCGTGTGGTGCGGGGGGCGGACCCGCACCACACGGGAGGGCACGCGTGAGCGCGCCCTCCCGCGAAATTCTTTCCGCATTCACGGCCGCGGCCATCAGTACGATTACCTGATCAGGGCACGTAACTGCTTACCGGCCCTCATACTCGTCGTCAGCCCCTCCGGGCTTTTCCGGACACCCGCAGTGCCCACATCGGTCCACCGAATTCCGATACAGGAATGGCGCCGGTACGAATCACGTCGCTTGGTGCGCGACCACAACCGTGGGCCGTCGAACCATGTCCGCGGGCACATGGCTGGATCCGCGAGGCGGTCCCACAATTGCACTGGCACGGCTCGGACTTCCGAGCGGCGGGACCGCGACATGCGGCAGGGATTCAAGCCAGGAGGAATAACAACAATCATGTACGTCGGAGGCGACGACCTACTCTTCCACGACCCCACTTTCCGGCCTCGGAATCTGGGGGTCACCGATCTGCATCTGATCGCGCAGGGGCTGGACGGGCGGCTGTGGCGCGCGCTCGGGCGTCGCGGCGGGTTCCGTCGCGGAGCGGGCCCTCCCGGGTGTATCTGAACCGCTGGCCCGTCCCCTGCGTGCCCCGCAGGGGACGGGCCCGGAGCACCTGGAGCCCGTTCAGAGCGGCGTGCTCGGCCAGAACGTCCAGCAGGCTCGTCTTGCCGATGCCCGGATCCCCGGCGATCTCCACCACACCGCCGCGCCCTCCGGCGAGAGCCATCACCATGTCCTTGAGCCGTGCGATCTCCGAGTCCCGGCCGACCAGCCGTTCCTCACGCCCCGGCACGGAGAACTCCTCTGGCTCTCATGGCCGTGGCCATGCCCGCTTCATCGAGTTCCTCCTCACCGGGTCCTAGCAGTCGCCGTCCATGACCCTGCCGTCGCCCAGCATGTGGGCACCGCACGAGACCGGTCTGCGGACGCAGCGGTTGACCCAGGTGTTCTCGATGTCCGGCCGCCAGCCGTTGAACCAGTCGCCGTGGATCGAGTAGCCGCCCGGTCTGCGGGGGTCGTAGGTGTCGGAGGCGAGCCGCCAGCCGGAGGTGTCGGTACGCCCTGTGACGCGGTAGAGCACCTGGAAGGAGATGACGGGAATCGGCACCGGGTGGCTGGTCGGGCAGCCCCGCCCCCATCTTCCGTAGGCCATGTGGCTCTTGTGGTCCGGCGAGTCCAGGTTCCTGCCGTCCCAGCACTGGGGGAACTCGAGCGTCATCGTCACGAAGTCGTCGGCCGCGCACCGCGGGATGGTGGGCACCTTCACAGCGGCTTTCCAGCAGCTCCAACTGGTGTACGGCTGGTGCGTACCGGCCTTGGCGCTGCCGGCGATCATTCGCAGCCCTGTGGGCATGGGGCGGATCTGCTTCGGCCACGACCCCTGGTAGCCGCTCTTGTAGTAGACGTGGATCAGCTCCGGGGCGATCGGCGCGCGGGTGCGGGTGTCGATGACGGCCGGAGCCCAGTACGCCGAGCGGTTGATGATGCCGCCACGGCAGGTCGAGTTGCCGCTGCCGGCGATGGACTCCGCGGTGGACGCGGCGTTCGTGCCGGTGTTGCCCCAGTAGACGTGCAGGTGGGAGGCGCCTGGCCGGCCCGGGAACACGATCGGGTCGTCGTTGTTCATGTGCGAGTACAGGCAGACCGTGCGGAACGCGCTCCTGCCGCCGCCCGGGGTGGGCTGCTGACCGGTTCGCCGTACTCGTTCGCGAGACGATCCCTGGGATCCCTGAGGGATCTTGGCCGGGTCGAAAGCCACCCGCGAGCCGTGGTGCCCGGGGGCGGCGGCCGGCGAACCGCTGGGAGCCGGGGAGGGATGGCCATGAGACGAGACGGCGGGGGTCGGGGTGACTGTGGAAGAGGCTGACGCCGGGCTGCATGCCGTGAGCGTCAGCAGGGCGATGAGCGCCATCACCTCGGCCGTCGGCAACCTGTGGAGTCGACGCGGGATCAGGGGCATGCCAGGTGTTCCTCCTTGGATACGGGATGGGTGACGGCCCGACACTCCCGGTCCCGGCGGCTGGGAGACATCAGTGGAACTACCTCATTCGGGTACTTAGATCCGCTCAAGTGGTTGCCGATAAGGGCAGACTCGTATCGACTGACCCTGGTGACGGGAGCCAGCTTGAACAGGCACGACTTCTTCGCAGACCCGGATCTGGTCCGGCCCGAGGTGAGCGCCGCCCTGGCCGGAATCGTCGCCGCGCGACATTTCGGACTGGACGGGGAGATCAGGGAGGTCGGCAGCGAGCAGGACCGCAACTTCGTCATCGACGCACCGGCCGGGCGCTTCCTGCTGAAGGTCTCGAATCCGGCGTACTCCGACGACGAGCTGGCCGCCCAGGTCGCCGGGGTGGCGCACCTCGCCGGGGCGGTGCCCGAGCTGCGGTTTCCAGAGCCGCGGCCCAGCCTGAACGGCGGCTTCACGGTCCGCTTCGCCCCGGACGGCGGCGCGGGCGCCGCGTCGTCGGAGGCCGAGCCGCTCAGGGCCAGGGTGTTCAGCTTCGTTCCGGGTTTCCCGCTGATCGATTCGCCCTACCTCGCTCCGGCCGTGGTCGGGCGGCTCGGCACGGTGGCCGCCAGGGTCTGCGCCGGGCTGGCGGACTTCCGTCACCCCGGGCTCGACCGGCTCACCCAGTGGGACGTACGCAACGCCCGGCAGGTCTGCGACGCCCTGGCCGGGTCCCTCACCGGCCACGACCACGTGGATCGCGACCGGGCCGAGCTGCTCCGCCGCGCGGTCGGCGAGGCGTGTGACCGGCTCGACGCGCTGTCCCCGAGCCTGCGTGTCCAGGCGATTCATGGCGATCTCACCGACGACAACGTGGTCTGCGAACGGGGGGTCGACGGTCGCCCGGATCCCACCGGGGTGATCGACTTCGGCGACCTGGGTTTCGGCTGGGTCGTCGCCGAGCTGGCGACGGCCTGCGCCTGCGTGCTGCACCACGATCCGGCCCGGCCGCTCGCGGTGCTGGCCGCCGTCCGGGCCTTTCACGAGGTCGTCGCGTTGAGCGAGGCCGAGGTGGCCGCGCTGTGGCCGGCGATCGTCGCGCGTGCCGCCGTACTGGTGACCAGCGGCGTCCATCAGGCGCGTATCGATCCCGCCAACGCCTACGTCCTTGACCGGCAGCAGGCCGAGTGGCGCGCGTTCGAGGCCGCCGCCGGCCTGCCGTTCGAGGTGGCCCACCGCGCCGTCCGGGACGCGCTCGGCCTGCCCGGGCCGCCG
>NZ_QNFZ01000286.1 GCF_003313395.1 Nonomuraea lactucae
TCGACGATTTCGAACGAGGCGCCGGTGGCAGCCACACCGAGCCACTCCTTCACCGGAGTACCCGTGTTGATTAGACGCGCAGCCAGACGATCACCGTCAAAGAGCAGTTCCTTGAGCTCCCAATGCAGGTCCGGAACCGCGTCCACATCGGCTTTCTGAACCGCGATCAGGTCGTCCCGGCTGGCCGGCTCACCGTTCAACGTGGTCCGATCGTTGATGAACTCGTCCATGCCATCGAACCTGTGGGCATTGAGCTCCTGGATGTAGCGCAGGTAGAACGCACGTAGATCAGTGTCGGACATGAGATGACCCCTTCTGTATGACAACCCCAAGTCGGGGCTCCGACCGCACATTGTCAGGACGCGACACTTTGTCAGGACGCGACGCCCTACACGACCCCCGACGTCTCGCCCGCCAGATCCGGTTCAGGCCGCCGTCGACGTACAGGCAGAAACCGGAGACGAAACTGCACTGCCCGCTAGCGAGGAAGGTCACGGCGACGGCGATCTCCCCCGGGCGCCCAAGCCGGCCCAGCGGCACACGCATAGCCCTGTGCTGCTTGAACTGCTCCGGGGCGGGGGCAGTGTTGACCCGGATACCGCGACCCTTGAGTTCGTTGGCCCTGGTGCGGGAGAACTGCCGGGTGGCGGCCTTGGTCGCCGCGTACACGCCGAGCCCCTCATCGCCCGCGTTCAAGATCACCGAGGAGCCGTCGTTGAGCAGCGGCAGCGCCTTCTGAACGGTGAACAGCATTCCCCGGACGTTGATGCGGAACAGGGTGTCGAAGTGCTCCTCGGTGACCTGCTCGAGTGGCACGAGCGCGGCGACGGAGGCATTCGCGAACAGGACGTCCAGGCCCCGTCCCCGGCTGCGGATCGTCTCGTAGAGCCGGTCCAGGTCGGCCAGGTTCGAGATGTCGCCGGTCACCGCGGTAGCCGCTGAACCGATCACTTCGACGGCCGCGTCGAGTTCGGTCTTGCGCCGGCGCCGGCGATGAACACGTGCGCGCCCTCGGCCGCCAGTCGCCGACACTGGCCAGGCCGATTCCGGCGCTACCCCCGGTGACGAGAGCGGTCTTACCGTCAAGTAGTCCCACGTTGATGCCCCCTTCCATTTCTGCAGCGATCCCTACATAAGTCGGACGGTAGCACTTCTGTAGCGATCGCTGCAAAAAGAGGTAGGCTGAAGGAGTGGGGAGGAAACAGGGCGGCCCCATCGGCCGGCCGCGAAAATTCGACGCCGACGAAGCTCTCGAGCGCGCCGTGCTGACCTTCTGGGAGCATGGCTACGAGGGGGCCAGCACGGCCCAGCTGGCGGACGCGATGGGCATCTCCACCACTAGCATGTACGCAGCCTTCGGCAACAAGGAGGAACTGTTCTGCAAGGCCCTGGAGCGCTACACCGAAGGCCCGAGCGCATACCTGACACAGGCCCTGGAGGAGCCGACCGCCCTCGGCGTCGCCACCGCGATCCTGGCCGGCACCGTTCGAACAACTACCCGCCCGGCCCATCCCCACGGGTGCCTGGGGGTCCAGGGCGCCCTGGCCGCCAGCGACTCCGGGCGTGGAGTCCGCGACCTTCTCGTCGCCTGGCGTAACAATTCCTACTCCTGCGTCCGAGAGCGGTTCCAGCGAGCCGTCGACGACGGCGACCTTCCTCCGGAAACCGATCCGGGGCTCCTGGCCCGCTACGTCACCACTCTGGCGTTCGGTATCGCCGTGCAAGCCGCGAGCGGTGTCGGCCGCGATGAACTCCAGGAGTTGGCCGACGCCGCCCTGCGCAACTGGCCGCTCTCATGAGAACCGCCCAGCGCTGGTCTTCGCGAGAAGCTGCTCGCTGTAGCGGCCGTTTCTTACCAACGACCCTTCGCCCGAGCAAGATCAATAGAGCTCCTGAGCTTGCCGCTGGATGTTCTGCTCGTCGGTCCTGACCCGGACCAGGGGCTTATCGACAACGGAACGGCCAGTGGCGTCAGCGAGCCGACACGGGCGGAGTCGCCTGTTAAGACACTCGGCTGGCGTACTCCTGCCGAGGCGTTCAACGAGCATCCATAAGCACGGGGTAGTGCGGTCGATGGGCCGAGTCGGGTGCGCGCTCGACAACGGAGCCGCCGAGTCGCTCAACAGCACGCTGAAGGTCGAGTTCGTGCACCGGCATCACTTCCGTACCCCGGGCGGAGGCTCGGCTGAAGATCGCGACCTGGATCGCCGACTTCTACAACGTCAGGCGCAGGCACAGTGCCAACGACGGGCTGCCGCCTGTCACATTCGAGGACCAGATGATCGAGAAGATGCAAGCATCAACGGCCCTGCTGAGGGCCGCTGTGGCATAGGACCGTCTCCACGGTTTGATTTTGAGGGGATTGACATGGGTGAAAACAGGTTTCCGTCCCGGATCGATGTCCACGCGCGTCAGGGCGATCTCGGCCGGGACGGCTCGGTAAGCACGATCGGGCTGGCACGCTGGCTGGAGGACGCCCGGTTACGGGTGCGGCTGCGCCGGTTCGAACGACTCGTCGGTGTCGGTGCGTTTGACAGGTTCAGCATCATCCTCGTCAGTCAAAGCGTCGAACGGCTCGCGCCCGTCGGCCGGACGGATGCGAATGTGCAGGTCCACACCGGCATTCGCCACATCGGACGATCGTCGTTCACATACGAACAAGCGGTCCTGGCCGACGGCAGACGCGTCGGCGGCGGAGGAGCCACCATCGTGCTGGCCGGGGCTACGGGGCCGCTCACCTTGCCGGACGAGCTGATCGCCGATCTCGCCGACCTTCAGTTGGCGGCATCCGAACAGCAGATGCCTCCCCGACCAGGGGCCGACCGCAGAGAGCGGGGCTACTACCCGGGTTCCGTCTCGCTGCGGGCCCGGATCGGCGACGTCGACTACAACGAGCACGTCAACTTCATGGCCCTGGCAACTTGGTACGACGAGGCCATCGCGACGCTTACGCGGAAGGCGATGGAGATCGGTCGGGAAGGGCCAGTGCCGGACCTGCTCCCCTGGTCATATCGCATTCACTACCTCGGCGAAGTGGCCTATCCCGGCGATTACGAGATCGGCGTGCTCGTCCGCTCCTTCGACGCTGATGCCGTGTGCTACGAACTCGGAGTCTTCCAGGGCGACGAGTGCCTGGGCGTGGCCGATGCCGTGGGGCCACGTGGTGAGCTACCCACCGTGGCCCTCGCGTAGCCGTTGTGACATCTTCAATAGCCTCGCCTACCAGGGCCGACGCAGTTATGGCCGCCAGTATCTGCGCGGGCCGCTACTCGACGGAAAGCGGAATTCGGTGGAGCCGATGGCGGGCCGGTTAGGCCTGCCCCGGCAGAATCTTGGTCACTTCATCGCTCAGTCCACCTGGAACCAAGCTATGAGGGCTGCGCGGTAACAGTGATCCCGACGAGGAGGAATTCGACGCCCGTGATGAATTGCTGACGTTCGTCGTGTTCGGCCAGCTCGTGCGCTGTGCTGTAGGCAAAGGGGTGCGTAGAGGATCGCTGCCCCCCGCGCCAATCATCAGCTATGTCTGCCAGGACATCTGTCCTGCCGACCTGGCGCGCGTGTCGTGCCGCGGCGGCATATTGACTGGCGACGCCGAGTACGTAGTTCACCAGCGCCGAAGCTGCCATGAAACGGCTCGGTCTGGCGATTCTCAAGGCGTCGAGATGCTCACCGATGCTCTCGAACAATTCCAGGAGTGCTGGTTGTCCAGGTTGATCGGTAAGCTGGGCACCGACCCACGGATGCTCGTCGATGGTGTCGAAGAGGGTCAGCATCAGAGCCCGGATGTCGGCACCGGGATCGCTGTTCCGGGGCTTGCGCGAGATGGCTCGCGTGACAAGCTCGGCGGCGGCGGCGGCGAGGATTGCTTGTTTGCTTTTCAGGTGGTGATAGATAGCGCCGGGACCGGTGGCCAGAGCTTGCGCGAGGGTACGGGCGGTCAGCGCCTCCTCGCCCTCGGAGTCCAAGATCGTGATCGCCGCGTCGACGATCTTCGACGCTGTGAGCGCGTCCAAGCGGCGCTGCCGGCCCTGTTGGCGCTTGGGGTTCTCGTCCATGCGTCCCATCTTGACATTCGTGGAACGGTGTTCCAAACTTGGTTGGAATGGCGTTCCAAAGTCGACGTGGCAAGGAGAGGCATATGGACAGGCACCAGCCCGGAGTTGTGCTCCGTTTCCAGGCCAAGAAGGACAAGGGCGATGAACTCTTCCAGCTCGTCACCGATCTGCACCACACGGGCGACCCCGATGGCCCTGTCGACTGGGTTCTCAGCCGCGACGCCAGCAACTCGGACGTGATGTGGGCGTTCGAGTTCTACCGCGATCAGGACTCCTTCGACCGCCATTACTCCAACCCCGTGCTCGACGGGCTGCATCAGCGCGTGTTCGACCTACTCGCGGACGAGGAGGGTCTTGATTCGTCGATGCGCGTCGACGTGCACATCGTATCCGCGAACTGACTCATACGGTTCCGATGGGGCGGCCGGGTCTGAACCCGACCGCCCCGAGTGCAGATGAGAATGACGGCGCGGCTCGTCGACGAGCCGCCACGTCGGACAATAGCCAAAATGACTCAAGAAACGGGCCAGATTCGTGCACTCAGCAGTCTATGTCAATTTCCTCGGGTTCTTGGGAGCGTGGCTGTTGGTAGCCGGCCCTCTCTATCAAGGATCAATCGAGTTGAGGGAGCGGCAGGTCGACCGGGCAGGCTTTGAAGCAGCCGCCCAGAAAGTTCCGTTCCCCGCGCTACCGTCAAAGTGGTGGTGGACTCTTCCGCCGGTGATGCTCGCCCTGCGCCGGCGGAGGACAAGCACCTACTGGCGTCAGGTTGTTGCTTTGTTCACACCAGCGCAACGAACCGAGTTCATCGGCCTCACCCGAAAGGCCACCGGATGGTTCGCCGTTGCCGGAGGCGCGTCTCTCATCGCGCTCAAGGAAACGTGGGAGCTCTCCGAAACCCTCGAATGGCATTTCTTCGGATTCTTCATCGGCTCGATCCTCATGCTCATCCTGTCCATCGGCGGCGCGAAGGTTGGTGCCGGCCCCAGGGCCCCGGCAAAGTCGTTAGGTGACGCCGAGTAGGGCCAGTAGTCGGTTGGCGTTGCGGGCGTGGTGGCGGTTGGCGGCGGCGATGTTGGTGGCGCCGGCGAGGCGAGGGCGCCGATGGCGGCGTTGCGGAGGGTGGCCATGACTTGGGGGTCGGTGCCGGTGTGGATTTGGGATCGGTCTTCGTCGTAGGTGACGTCACGGACCCAGTGGACCTTGTTCTCGATGGTCCAGTGTCCGCGGATCCAGTCGGCCGGCTGGATCGGTTTCGCTTGGTGGGTAAGGAGATCCGTGATCGCGTAGAGGGTCTCGGTGGTGCAGCGTTCGGGCTCGTCGAGACGGCGGCGGCGACGGCGGATCTGGATGGCCTGGGCGGCGTGGGGGAAGTCGATGCCGGTAGAGACGGACAGGATCTTCAGGGTGCGGATCTCGCGGCGGCCGTGACCGCCCGTGGTGTGGCGGTCGGCGTCGGGTACCAGCCGCCAGGGCAAGCCGGCCAGTTGCTGGTGCAGGCTGGGCTGGTTGCCTTTGACGGTGAGGATCCAGTGCGCGCCGCGCCGGGCGAGGTAGGCGACGTGGTCCCGCTGGCAGGGCAACGCGTCGGCGGTCACCACGACGCCGTGCAGATCGTTGAGCGTCAGGATTGCGCGGGTTCCTGGTGTGGCGCGTTGAGGGCGGTGGTGAAGAGGTCGGCGAGTTTGAACGGTGTCTGGTCGCCGAGGAAGAGGTCGACGGTCTCGTTCGCATCGGCGTATGCGGCGTCGCTGCGCGGGAAGAGACCCTGTTCGTAGGTGGTGAGTGCCGCTTCGATGTCGCCGGGGTTGGCGGCGATCGCCTTGGCGAGTTCGGCGCCGTCGAGCATCGCCAGGTTCGCGCCCTCACCGGACGGCGGCATCAGGTGTGCGGCGTCGCCGAGGAGTGTCACGCCGGGGGTGCGGTCCCATCGGTGCCCGTCGGGGAGGGTGTAGATCGGGCGCGGGACCGGCGCGGTGTCGCTGTCGGTGATCAGAGCGGTGAGCTCCGGCGCCCATCCCTGGAGCTCGGCCGCGACCTGGGCGGTCGCGGCGGCGGTGTCGGTGAAGTCGATGCCGGCCACCCACTCCTCAGGGCAGTGCAGCTCGAAGTACGTGTGCAGGATGTCGCCCGCCTCGCGGTGCGCGATGATCCCCTTTCCGGGAGACAGGGCGTACATCGCGCCGCAGCCGACCGCCTTGGCCGCCGCGGGGTGCCGCTCGTCGGCGTCGTGCAGGAAGGTCTCGATGGAGGAGGTGCCGGTGTAGCGGGGCTTGGCATCGGACAGCAGCGGCCTGATCCTCGACCAGGCGCCGTCGGCGCCGACCAGGAGGCCGGTGGTCACGGCTGGTCCCTTGGCGAAGGTCACCTCATGCAGGCCGTCGCCCAGGGGCCGGGCACCGGTGGCCTTGCGTCCCCACTGGATACTCTCGGCAGGCAAGGAGTCGAGCAGAATCCGGCGCAGGTCGCCGCGGAGCACCTCTGGACGCCCGTGCGTGCCGTCGTCGGGCATTTCGGCCAGCACCGTTCCGCGGGAGTCGAGCACGCGTGAAGCCGCGCCGCCCTCATGGATGATCGCGCGGAACTCCTCCATCAGGCCGGCCGCCTCGAGCGCGAGCTGCCCGTTGTAATCGTGGATGTCGAGCCGGCCGCCCTGCGTGCGGGCCTCCGTAGAGGAATCGGCTTCATAGACCGTCGCGGGGATGCCGTTGACATGCAGAACGCGGGCGAGGGTGAGGCCACCAAGGCCCGCACCGATGATCGTGACTGGTGTCGTCATCATGTTCCTCTCAAACTCGATTGGAGCGCTGCTCCAATATATCCATTTTGGAGCAGCGCTCCAAACGGTGGCATGATGGAACTCATGGCGACCAGGACGAAACGAGGGGAACGGCGCGCGGACGCGCTGTCGAGGGAGCGGATCGTCGAGGCGGCCATCGAGATCCTCGACGCCGGCGGTGAGAGCGCCCTGACCATCCGCGCGCTCACGGCCCGCCTGGCGACAGGGACCGGGGCGATCTATCACCACGTCGCCAACATGAACGAACTGCTCGCGGCGGCCACCGACGACGTCATCGCCAATGCCATGACCGACGTGGTCAGCGTCGCCGACCCGCGGAAGGCGATCCGGGCCATCGCCCTGGCAGTGTTCGACGCGACTGACTCCCACCCCTGGGCGGGCTCCCAGCTCTCGCGCGAGCCGTGGCAGCCCGCGTTCCTGCAGATCGCCGAAAGCCTCGGCAGGCACCTCCAGGCGCTTGGTGTCCCCCAGCGAGCACAGTTCGACTGCGGATCCGCGCTCGGGAACTACATCCTCGGCGTCGCCGGACAGAACGCCGCCCGCGCCCGCCTCCACCCGCACGACCGGTCGGCCGTACTCGAAGACATCGCCGCACGGTGGGCGCAACTCGACCCCGACAAGTACCCGATCATGCGCCAGGTGGCGGCACAACTGCCCGAGCACGACGACCGCACGCAGTTCCTGGTCGGCATCGACCTCATCCTGGCCGGCATCACAACCGTCCTCTAAACAGCGTCCGAGGACCACCCCGCACCCCCGCCCGGCGACCATCGGGCCTTCGGAGGAAACCAGCGGAACCACCGCGACCGTGACCACTCTGGTGTTCCGTTTGGGGATCCTCTTCCGGAACACCGGCCAGCCGGGACGGCGCCGCAGGTCGGGGTTTCCCGTAAGACCGCAGCGGCCTGGACCAGGCCCTGGCCGCGGTGTGGCCCGACAGCGTGTTCACCGTGACCAAGTTCGACCGGTTCGCCCACAACATGGCCGAGGCCAACCAGATCCTCACCGACCTGTCCGGCCGGGGCGTGCTGTTCGGGCTGGCGAGTCGGTCTACGACTGGAACGACCCGTTCGGCCAGCTGTTCCTGCAAACCCTGGCGATGGTCGCCGAATTCGAGGCAAACCTGGGCCACATGCGCACCCGCGAGGGCATGGCGCTGGCCAAGAAGAACGGCAAGCTCAAGGGCAAGCAGCCCAAGCTGCCCGAGCCGGCGCGGCGCTCCATCCGCCGCCGCTACGCCGAGGGAGAGGTGTCGCTGGCGGATCTGGCGACCGAGTACAGCCTCGGCCGCTCCACCATCCATCGCATCATCCACGGGCCGCCGGCCGGGCAGAGCTGACGACCGGCGCGCAGCCGGTCATGCGGTGCGCGGTATCGGCCAGCCGGGCGCGCACCGCGCGGTAGTCCTCCAGCACCAGGTGGGCGCGTTCGAGAGCGCCCGGGCGGAGGATGCGCACTCCAGTGGGGTCGGCCAGGACGGCGTAGACGCGCTCGGCTATGGGCGTGTAGATCCGGCTGGTGCCGCCCCAGCGGGGCAGTTCGCGGCGCACCGCGGCGACGAACCTGTCGCGGCCCAGACGGCGCAACCGCGCCGGGTCACCGTTGCAGCGCCGCAGCACCACGGCCAGGCAGGCCCGCCAAGTCGCGGACCTGAACGGCTGGGCCGCAGCCTGCAAGACCGCCGGCCACACGCATTCCAGCAGGTCGGCCAGTTGCTGCACACACACGGTAGCCTCGGTGACCAGCCGGGCACGCCGGGCGCCCAGATGCCGCAGCCTGGCCCACACTTCATCGGTGCGCTCGGGCTGATAGGACCGCAGTTCGGCGGCCAGCCGGGCCGATCAGCACCGCGTCCTTGTCGTCGGTTCTGTCGCGGGTGTGATCCTCGCTCTCGCGGGCTCGCCCGACCAGCAGCGGCTGCACACACACCACTGCACACACACCAGGGGCGTACCCCGCTCGTTGGCGAGCTGGTCCAGCACCCGCCAGCGGTGCCCGGTCGGCTCGCACGCCACCGTGACACCGGCGAACCCGGCCGTCCGCGCCCGCCCGGCCGCCCGCTCCAGCATCGGGCCCAGCTCCAAGGCCCGGTACCGGACCCGACGCCGGACCAGGACCCGCGAATCGTGGACGTCTCGGTGTTCAAGACCTTCGAAGACTTACTACGGCGGGGGCTTTGAGCGTTCGGGCAGAGCGACGCCTCGTCAATACCTGGTGAACCGGCACATGGCACTCCACAGACGACGGCCCTACAGCGGCCACGCGGGAGGTATGTACGGCGAGGGCGCGGAGCGGGCGGCGGTGTCGGCCGGTGACGGAGCCGGGCAGAAGCGGTCCCGCGCCGGCAGTGCCCCGGTGGCAAGGAAGGTGTTCGTCGCCTCGTCGGCGCAGCTGCCCAGTCCGAACACGCCGTGGCCGCCCTGGTCGACGGTGATCATGGCGGCCCGCCGTCCGAGGGCGGCGCGCAGGCCACGTGCGCTGCGCAGGGACGTGGCCGGATCGCGGGTGTTCTGCAGGATCAGCACATTGCGCGGCCCGTTGCCGGTGACCGTCACCGGCGGCTCCACCGGCCGGGTCGGCCACGCCGCGCACGGCCAGAGGTTCGACGGCATGCCCGCCGTCACGGGCCACGCCTGCCGGTCAGCCGCGACCTGCCGGGCGTGCAACGCCACGTCGCGCGGCCAGGCGACGTCATCGCAGACCACGGCGTAGAGAGCGGCGATGCGGTTGTCCGCCGGTACGTCCGCCGTCCCGGCTCGGTCGCCGGCCGTGACACCCCCGGCGGAGCCCGGCCGGGCCAGGCGCGCCACGGCGGCGGCGTCCACGGCTGATCCCGTGGAGACGGCCTCCGCCACTTCCTGCCAGAATTCGGCCAGGCTCGGCAGGGCGAAGTCGAAGTAGAGCAACCATCGGGTGATCTCGCGCAGCGCGTTGCCGTCGAGCTCCGGGCCGCCCGGGTTCGGCAGGGGCCGCTCGCCGAGGGCCGCGGTCAGCCGGTCGTAGGTACGCCGCGCCTCATCCGGTGTCGCGCCGAGGTGGTAGACGGCGTCCCGCTCGGCTGCGAAGGCGAGGAAGTCGGGCAGGCGCAGCGCGACCGCCTCGTTCCAGGTCCGAAACATGTCCCGCCACACCAGGCCCGGATCGACGGCGCTGTCCAGCACGATCCGGCTGCTGCGGCCGGGGAACAGCGAGAGGTAGACGGCTCCCAGGTAAGTGCCGTAAGAGGTGCCGTAGTAGGAGAGTTTCGGCTCGCCGAGCGCGGCTCGGATGCGGTCCATGTCCCGGGCGGTGTTGGCCGTGGTGATGAACCGAAGCACATCGCCGGAGTGCTCTGCGCACGCGGCGGCGATGTTTCGCGCGAAGGTGACATTGCGCTGGATGCCGCCGTCCGGCGCCGGGTAGGGCAGCACATGCGACCGGGGGGTCGCGGGGTCGATCCCGCAGGTGACCGGGGTGCTGTGGCCGATTCCTCGCGGATCGAACCCGATCAGGTCGTACTGATCCAGGACCTCCGGCGGCAGCACGGTCGCCAGCGCGCTGGGCAGGTCGAGGCCTTGATCGCCGGGACCGCCGGGGTTGGACAGCAGGATCCCGCGGCGCGTCCCGGGCTGCGCGGTCGCGATGCGGGAGATCGTGATCTCGATGGTCCGCCCGCGCGGGGCGCGGTAGTCCAGCGGCACCCGCAGAGTCGCGCACTGCTGGCGAGGATCGCGCGGGACGCCGGATTCCACCGGCGGGCACTCGCCCCAGACCGGGGCCGCCGCTCCCTTGGCCGGCCCGGCGGCTTCGGCCACCGCCTCCGGCGTGCCGACCCGGGCCTCGGCCGACGTGGCCGCGCCTGCCGTCGTGGTGGTCACCATCGCCGCGGCGATGAACATCGGCAGCGTTGATCGCAGACTTAATCGCACTGACACCCCTTGTTCTTAGGAACAGATGCTTTCTTGATGACAAGCAAATCGGCACTGCCGGGTACGCGAGCCCTTTGCTCAGAATGGTTTCGCGGGGCACTTCAGTCGAAGATGTAGCGCGACCGGCCGTCGGGCCGGGCCCATTCGCGTAAGCCATGCCGGCGATGACAGATGCTCTTTCCGAGCACGCACGTACGGGATCGCATGGGCGATCTACCGGCGCGGGTGCTTCCGCGGCCGTCCGATTGGAGTTCAGCTACTTCGGATGATGTTCTACTGCTCGTCGAGAAAAACTTCTTCGATCGTCAGGTCGAACACCTTGGCGAGGCGGAAGGCGACGGGAAGGCTCGGGTCGAACTTGCCTTTTTCGATCGCGATGATCGTCTGCCTCGACACGCTGATCCGCTGAGCCAGATCAGCCTGTGTCCAGTCGCGTTCGGCCCGGAGTTCCGTGATGCGGTTCTTCATCGGTATCTGATCATGCCAGCGGCGAAGGCGATCAAGAAGACGACTCCCAGGAGCGCGGGCAGGACTGCAGTGTTGACGTCGTAGGTGATGAGGCCGGCGGTGTCCGCGACGACATAGGCGAATCCGCCGACCCACCCTGCTCCGAGGGAGATGGCCAGGGCCTCCTGCATGACCTTGCGCTGCAACTCATCGACTCTCTGAAGAAAGCGAGTGAAGGCGACGATCCATCCGATGCCGACGGCCAGGTTGACGGCGACCGCGGCCCAGCTTGCCACCGGTAGCTGAGGGTCCCACAAGAGGCCGGGACCGAACTTGGCCAAGGCGAGGGTCGCCGTCCAGGCGAGTGTCCAGAGTACGAGCCGGACGGTTGCCTTGGTCGACTCCCGGTAGTCCCCGGTTGTGGTGTGTGCTTGCACGGGTCGCCCTCCTCGGCGAGAAGTCAAGGACACTTGACACGGTAGGAGGAGGCCGCCGTGATGTCAAGTGTACTTTACGTCGGCCGGGTCGACCCCTGGTCAGGGCACCATGGGACGGTCAGTAGTTCCGTCCGACAACGTGCGGCCCGGGCGACGCTGCTTTCCGGTCATCGCTGTCAACCAGAAGCCGACGTAATCGATCTGCGCAGCCCCGCGGCCGGGCAGCATGACGGCCGCCTGCGGCATGCTCCAAGTCATCGTCGCGCTCACCCAGAACTAGGCGTAAGCACAAGCGGGTGGCCTGCGCCCGCGCAGGCCACCCTCGAGATCGTTCGCCGCTCAGAGCGGACCAGCTGACTGTTGACCCTCAGCGGCCGGTCCCGGCCCGAGGTCGAGCTGTTTGCTCATGTCGAGCTCGAACCTGCCGTATGGGTTCAGACGGGACCAGAAGAGAGCCGACAGGGCGCGCCGGTCGGCGTCGGCGAGCTTCTTTCGCCACTTCGGCTCGGCGAGGACGATCTGTACCAACCTGGTGTCAGGTAGACGATCGCGGCCTGGACCAGGTGCAGCGCCAGCGCGGAGACCTCGACGTGTTCGCGGTCGTCGCCGGTCAGATCACCGGCCTTACCGTAGAAGATGTCCTTTGGAAGGGCGCCGGGCGGGGGCGGTGTTCACACCGACCGGCGGACCCGGGTGGAACTGCCGCCAGCCGACATCGACGCCGGCAGCGGGGGTTGCGTCCACGGAAGTGGTGTACGAGCTGTTCGAGGCCGCCACCGGCGGCTGGACGCTGCATCAGCTGCGGCACTCGGCGCTGACCCACGCGGCCGAGGGCGGCGCCAACACCTCCACCCTGCTGGCCTACTCCGGGCCCACCTCGGTCGCCTCGCTGGCCCGCTACGCCCGGGTCTCGGGTGAAGCGCTCGCATGCTGGCGGGCTGGGCGCGACCCCGCCGCACGCACGCGGTGAGAGACCTCCCTCCCCTGCTCGTCCACGAGCCGGAATGAGGCTTCCCGCGCGACTGGCGGCTGCACCTCTGGCCCCGTAACGACGGAGGTAGCAAGTTACAAGTTTTGACATCTGTTACCAACCCGCTTAGCGTTTCTCGCATGGAGCAGAGAACACTCGGCGCCGGCGTCTGTGTGGGGGCGGTGGGGCTCGGTTGTGCAGGCATGTCCGGCGCGTACGGACACAGCGCCGACGAGCAGAGCATCGCGACGCTCCGCGACGCGCTCGACGCCGGGATCACGTTCATCGACACGGCCGACCACTACGGGATGGGGCACAACGAGACGCTCATCGGGCAGGCGCTGCGACCCGCCGATCGCGACCGCGCCGTGGTGAGCGTGAAGTTCGGCGCGCTGTTCGGTGTGGACGGCAGCGTGCGCGGCATCAACGGCCGACCCGACGCGATCCCGAACTTCCTGGGCTACTCGCTTCAGCGGCTGGGCACCGACTACGTGGACATCTATCGCCCCGCCAGGCTGGACCCCGCTGTCCCGATCGAGGAGACCGTCGCCGCCGTCGCCGAGATGGTGCAGAAGGGCTATGTGCGCGGCATCGGGCTGTCCGAGGTCGGCGCCGAGACGATCCGCCGCGCCCACGCCGTGCACCCGATCACCGACGTCCAGATCGAGTACTCACTGTTCAGCCGCGGCGTCGAAGACGAGATCCTGCCCACCTGCCGCGAGCTGGGCATCGGCGTCACCGCCTACGGGGTGCTCGCCCAAGGAATGCTGACCGGGACGTGGCGACCGTCGGCCGGCGACGCACGGCATCGCGGGCACCTGCCCCGCTTCGCCGCCGGCAACATCGAGACCAACCTCGCGTTGGTCGAGCGGCTGCGGGAGATCGCCACCTCCCGCGGCGCCACGGTCGCACAGCTCGCGATCGCGTGGGTGCTCGCGCAGGGTCGCGTGCACCGGGACATCGTCGCGCTGGTCGGGGCCAGCCGACCGCACAGCATCACCGAGGCGGTGGACGCCGCCGGCCTGCGGCTGACCGAGGACGACCTGGACGCGATCGAGCAGGCCGTCCCCCGAGCGGCGGTCGCGGGAGAACGCTACGCCCCCGCCCTGCTCGCGCTACTGGACAGCGAGCGAACGGGCGGCAGGCGCTGATGCCTGCCCGAACCCCGCTGGACGCGAACGCCATCCTGGCGGCCACCGAGGAGATCCTGCGCCGCCACGGACCGGACAAGGCAACCGTCGTCGACGTCGCCCGGGCACTCGGGGTCAGCCACGCCGCCGTCTACAAGCACTTCCCCTCCAAGCAGGCGCTGCGCGAGGCCGTGACCCGGCGCTGGCTCGACCGCAACCGCGACGCCCTCGCCGTCATCGCCGCCGACAGCGCGGTCCCGCCAGTGCAGCGACTGCGTACCTGGCTGCACGCCGTCCTGGCCGGGAAGCAGGCCAAGATTCGCGAGGACCCGGAGCTGTTCGCCGCCTATGGGATCCTCGCGGCCGCGCACAGCAGCGTCGCCACAGACCACGTCGCCGACCTCTTGGGCCAGCTGACGGCCATCATCGCCGACGGCGCCGCCGACGGCAGCCTCCGCACCGACGACGCGGAGGCCACCGCCCGCGTGGTCTTCAACGCCACCGCCAAGTTCAACCACCTCGCCCACGCGGCCGAATGGCAGAACCCCGGCATCGGCGCCGAACTCGACGAGGTGTACAGCCTGCTGCTCGAGGGTCTTCACGCCCCCACATCGCCATAGCCGAACCGGGTCGAGCACACGCCG
The DNA here is from genome assembly GCF_003313395.1 of Nonomuraea lactucae. Taxonomy (GTDB): domain Bacteria; phylum Actinomycetota; class Actinomycetes; order Streptosporangiales; family Streptosporangiaceae; genus Nonomuraea; species Nonomuraea lactucae. The sequence goes on from NZ_QNFZ01000286.1 coordinate 14,395, forward strand.
CGACTCGTCAGCGGCGCGGTCGGCCCTGCCCATCGCCACCCAGGCGGCAACGAATAAGGAGTGACGAACGACCATGGTTCAAGCAATCGGAGTGACGCGGCCAGGCGGACCGGACGCTCTCGGCGAGTTCGACCTGGCGGCCGAACCGATCGGTCCCGGTCAGGTCAGGATCCGGGTGAGCAGCGCCACGGTGAACCCGACCGACGCGGTGATCCGTTCTCGTCCGCGGCAGGATGAGACGGACGCGGTGCGGGTGCCGGGCATGGAGGTCGCCGGCGAGATCACCGAGATCGGCCCCGCCGTCGACCGCCCGTTCGCGATCGGGGACGCCGTCATGGCCATCGTGGTGCCCTCAGGTGAGCACGGCGGCTACCGGGCAGACCTCGTCATGTCGGCACGCTCGGTCGCGAAGATCCCGGCCGGGCTCTCGGACGTTCAGGCCGCCACCATCCCGATGAACGGGCTCACCGCCCTGCTCGCACTCGACACGCTGGCCCTCCCGGCCGGCGCGACGGTCGCCGTCACCGGCGCCGCCGGCACCGTCGGCGGGTACGTCGTCCAGCTCGCCAAGCAGGCCGGGCTGGTCGTCGTCGCCGACGCCGCCTGGCAGGACGAGACCTTCGTCCGCGAGTGTGGAGCCGATGAGGTCGTGCCGCGGGGGGACGACTTCGCCGCAGTGGTCCGCCGCCGCCACCCGGGCGGGGTCGACGGGCTCGTCGACCCCGCCGTGCTGGAGGCCGCCGTGCTCCCTGCCGTCAAGGACGGCGGCACCGTCGTCACCGTCCGCGGTTACCAGGGCGACGGGGCCGACCGGGTCCGCGTCGCCCCGATCTTCGTCCGCGACTACGTCGAGGCCGCGGCCGAGCTCGACCTGCTCGCCGAACTCGCCGGTGAAGGACGGCTCACCATCCGCGTGGCCGGCGAACTGGCCGCCTCCCAAGCCGCCGACGCGCATCGCTCGCTCGAACGGCGCGGCGTTCGCGGGCGGTTCGTCCTGCGGTTCGGCTGACCGATCCTCGCGGAGCGCTGCACATGACTCCCTGTGCAGCAGTGACAGCGTCCGTGGGGCGGCCATGCGGATCTCGCCCATGGCGTTGAAGACGTTCTGGGCCAGGTCGCGATAGGTGAGCATGCCCAGATCGACGGCGGCGTCGCGGCGGGCGAGGAGCCCGCCGACTTGGGCGATTACGGCTTCGGCGGCGGCGAGGCTGACGTGGAGCTCTTCGGCTTCGCCGGTCCAGCCCTCGCGTTCGCTTCGGTGATGCGGGCGAGCGAGTTGTCGCGGACCTCCTGGAGCCGACGCTGCTGGAGGGTCGATGTGCAAGAGTGGGCACCGAATGCGGGATTCTCCGAACTATGGGGCCGTTCCGTTCCCAAAGCCTCTGATCTGCAGCTCTCTGAAACCGAATCGGTGCGGGACGCCGCCAAGTGCGTCTTCTACGCGCGGAAGGATTCTTCCAAGGCGCTGCTGCTGGAGGCCAAGGACAACCTGCGGCGTATGCTCGCCGCGGTTCCGCTCACCGACGTTGAACGCGCCGCGATTGACGACGGTCAGGTTGCCCTGGACCGGCTGCTCGGCCAGCTCGCCGACGTCCCTACTCCCGCCGGGCCCACACCTCGGCAAATCAGCACACCGGCCCAGGCGACCCTGCTGCCGGTCATCGAGATCAACCGGAGGCCGACCTAGCCAGGCCGCGCCACAGCTCAGTGGATGCCGCACGAATTCCGGATCGGCATCGCCGAGATCGATGCTGTTCTCATCGAGGGCGTTGGCGATGTGGAAGCGGCCTATGTCGAAGACGAACTCCACAGCGACGGTGCCGCCCGCTATGTCATGACGCGACGATGGATGCCACTCGAGCAGCGCGATCTCGCGGAGTTCCTGGCCGATGAACGGCTCAAGCCGTTCGTCGGCGCCGGACCACGCCGGGGTGAGTTCGTCATACTCCTCCCAGCCGCTGATCGCAGCCGTGGTGTCGATGGCGTTCCAGCTGATCGACAGCTCATCGAACTTCCAGTGACTCATCTCCACCTGGACACCGTCGAAGTTCAAGACGACGGGGCACTCGGCATACCAGTCCCCGTTCTCGACAAATCGCACCAGCGCGAACCCAGTCAGACGCCGGCCACCAAGCGCGGCCAGGCCCGGTCCGTGTTCCTCGCGGACGGCTTCAAGCCCGACGAGGAAGGTCGGCGCGAACGCCTCGGCGGCATCGGGACCGGCCGGGCGAGTTGGGTGCGCGAGTCGTGGACGGCGCCGTGTCAGAGCGTGTCGTCGTTCGGGTCCGTCGCCTGTTCGAGAAGGGCGTTCAGGCGTTGCAGGACTTGTAGCTGTGCGGGGTTGTAGAACTCCACCACCGCGTGTTCCATCACGTTCCCGGCCAGCTCTGCTCCTCGTGGCGAATCCGCCGCCGGGTCGTTCGACCACGGGTGCTCTGCCCGCATCCTGCGGACCAGGGGCAGCACGGACGTTGACGCCCCCGCGCCGGATCCGTGGCGCGTTCTTCTCGCCCTCTGCGCCGTCCTGAGCCTGCGCTCCCATCGATCCGCGATCGGCCACGACAATCTTGTGTTCGGCGAGCCAATGGATGCCGCGCGTCACCAGAAAGCTGTCCAGGGCGTCGCTGTCGCCCTTCTCAGCCCGGGGTTCCACCGCTGACTGTAGCCGTCGCTGATCACCGCGGAGATCATGCGGGTGCGATTCTCTACGTGGCGCTTCCGAACGGTGTAACGCGGGGTGGGGTTTCTACTTGCGGTCTGCTGTGAGGCGTCCTTCGAAGGTCGTCTCGAAGGCGTTCAGTGCTGGTTTCGCGTATGGTCCAGCGGCGGCGGCCGTGCCCGGTGGGGTCCTGGCTCATATCGCCAGGTAGACGCACGTTGTCAAGTACCGGCTTTGATGGAGGGTTCGTCTGCCCGCTCGGTGGTGCGTCGGGCGGTGGTGGTGGGTTGATGGTTGGTTTCGTACTCGACGGGTGGGACGTGGCCGAGTTCGCGCGTGTAGGCGCCGGTGGTTGTACCAGTCGATGTACTCGACGACGGCGACCTTGACGTCGTCGATACCGCGCCACGGGCCCTTGTTGCGGATCAGTTCGGTTTGACCAGCGAGTTGAACGCCTCGGCGAGGGCGCCCGGTCGGACACCACCGTCGATCTCAGCCTGCTTCACCCACCCTCGCAGCGCCTCCGGATGAACGCCCAGCTGATCGGCGATCCGCTTGAGCGCCCCCGTCGCCGTGGCCGGATCCCGCCGCGCCTCCACCGCTAAGCGGGGCGCGCGTTCACGCAGCTCGTCCGGGTACTTCCTCGGTGCGGCCATACGACTTCGTCCTCCCAGGCTTGATGGTCTCCATCAAACCCGGCACGAGACAGAGAGGATGTGGCTCGTTACACACCGTGGATCGCGGCCCAGCAGAGATTGAGCACAGTTAAGCAGAGTTGAGCAGGAAATGACCTGGTGTGGATTTTGAGCCGCTGCGATCATTGGTGCGTTGTCAGTGGGAAAGCATTGTCGCTTGGGTGAAGCATGTCGCGTGTAGACGATGGGATGAACGTGGTGAACGAACCCTCACAGCTGCCAGCATCGGGATTGTCCTACTGGCCGGCGGAGGAGTCGCAGGCAGCCGCCGAAATCACGGTGGGCGACGCTCTGCGGGTCGCCGCGGATCGCTGGGGCGGTCGTACCGCCCTGACCGCCGGCTTGCCCGGAAAACCCTTTCGACGCTGGAGTTTTCAGGACCTCCTTGCCGACTCGGAGCGGGTCGGCCGGGCACTGCTGAACTTGTTCGCACCAGGTGATCGTGTCGCTGTGTGGGCGGGCAACGTGCCCGAATGGATTCTGCTCGAGTTCGGCAGTGCATTGGCCGGTCTTACACTCGTGACGGTCAATCCGGCGTACGGGTCTTCCGAGCTGCGCTACGTTGTCGAGCAGTCTGAGGTCAGCGGACTGCTGGTTCAGCCGGCACATCGGTCACGGGACCTGCTCGCCATCGCACGGAACGTGGTCGTCGACGTTCCCGGTGTGCGACACCTCCTGCCGCTGACGATGGTGAACGATTTCGCCGGTACCGCCTCTTCCTCGCCGTTGCCGGAGGTCCGGCCCACGGACATCGCGCAGATCCAGTACACATCCGGCACCACGGGCTTCGCCAAGGGCGCGATGCTGACCCACCGGGGTGTCGTCAACAACGCACGCCTCTACGCGGAGACCATCGGAGCGAATCCAAACGATGTGTGGATCAACCCTATGCCACTGTTCCACACGGCCGGATGCGGGCTTGCGACACTGGGCGCCCTGCAGACCGGCGGGCACCACGTGCTCCCGCCCGGCTTCGACGCGGCCGTGATGCTGGATCTGCTGGAGAGCCAGCGCGGCACGGTGACGGGGAACGTGCCGACGATGCTGATCCGCATGCTCGACGTACAACAGGCCGCTCCCCGTGACCTGTCAACGTGGCGCCTGACCACCCTGGGCGGCGCACCCGTCCCGCCGGAGCTGGTTCGACGCGCCGAGAGCGAGGCGCGGGTGACGGTGGCGATCGGTTTCGGCCAGACCGAAGCGTCGCCGTACATCACGCATACTCAGCCCGATGACGCTCACCCGGCATGGATCGAAACGGTCGGCCGGCCGTTGCCGCACGTGGCAGTGAAAGTCACCGATCCGGAAACGGGCAACCTTCAGCCGATCGGCGAGGTCGGCGAGATCTGTACACGCGGCATCTGCGTGATGACGGGCTACTACAACAACCCGCAGGCGACCGCCGAAGCCCTGGATGACGAGGGTTGGCTGCACACCGGAGACCTGGGCTCGATGGACGACCTCGGCTATCTCCGTGTCCATGGCCGACTCAAGGACATGATCATACGCGGCGGCGAAAACGTCTACCCCCGTGAGATCGAGGATGTTCTCTTCGAACACCCGGCGATCGTTAACGTCGCCGTGCTGGGTCTTCCCGACCCCGAGTGGGGCGAGGTCGTTGCCGCCTTCGTCGAGACGCAGCCGGAAACGCAGCCGGACGCCGTGGCCCTGGCAGCTTATTGTCGAGAGCGTCTCTCCGGTTACAAGGTGCCCACGGTATGGGAGTTCGTTGAAAGCTTCCCCATGACGACTTCCGGGAAGATCCAGAAATTCGCACTGCGCGACCAGCATCTCACCGACTTCGACGCAACGGTCGCTCATAGTTGACGGTTCGCAGTGGTGAGCAGCCGCTCGTGCGCGGGTTCGACCGTGGGGTGCGGTGCGTCACGGCTTTCGCCCTGCGTCGAGCACCGACGCGCCGAACCGACAGAGGATCGCCTCGGCAGTGGTGAACAGCAAGCGGTGTAGCAGAAGCGAACAACTCCACCGGCGAAAGTGGACCTCGACGATGATCGTCCGTGCTGTCGCGACGGCCGTTGTTCAGCCCCGATAGGGCAGTGTGATCGACATTCCTGCTCTCAGGACACGATATGGAGGCCGACATTGTCGGACGTACACCGAAGAGGGTTCTTGGCCGGAGCTGGTCTGGCAGAGGCGGGCCCGGTCATCGGTGAGGCCGGCTCGGCGATGCTCGCACCCGCCGACCGCACCGGAATTCCGCCGGGGCCGGTCACGACAACGCCGACGGACTTCCGGTACCGCGACCTCCTCTTCCGGACCTACAACAAGAGGTTGGTGTCTCAGCCGGACAGCGTGCGGGTCGTCGGCGCCACGGCACACGTCGTGCAGGCGGTCAATGATGCGGTGAGGAACGGAAAGCGCGTAGCCGTACGCAGCGGCGGCCACTGTCTGGACGGGCTCGTCGACAACGCGGACGCGGAGGTCATCATCGACTTCGTCGAGATGCGGGCCATCACGTTCGACCCGGCACGCAACGCTTTCGCCATCGAACCTGGTGCGACGATGGGGGAGGTCTACCGAACGCTGTGCCTCGGCTGGGGTGTCACGCTGCCGGGCGGCATCTGCCCGGCGGTCGGGGCGGGTGGGCATCTGATCGGCAACGGTTTCGGCGCGCTGTCCCGGCAGCACGGTCTTGTGGCCGACCACTTGTACGCGGTCGAGGTCGTGGTCGTGGGTTCCGACGGCCAGGCGAGGGCGGTGGTGGCCACCCGGGAGCCGTCGGATCCGAATCGGGACCTCTGGTGGGCACACACCGGGTCCGGAGGCGGAAACTTCGGGATTGTCACCAGGTTCTGGCTCCGGTCGCCGAATACCGCGTCCACCAACCCGTCGGATCTGCTGCCCAAGGTCCCTGGTGCACTCATGATCGGCCGGGCGGTATGGAGCTGGGCCGATCTGACGGAGGACTCTTTCGTACGACTTGCCCGGAACTTCGGCACGTGGATGGAGCAGAACAGCGCCCCGAACGCACCCGGTACCGCCCTGTACGGCGCACTCAGCGCGCCGCGTCGCGAACACGGCCAAGTCCTCGTCGCCGGCCAGGTGGATCCCACCGTAGCCGGCAACGAGCAACTGCTGGACAGCTACCTCGCCGCGATGACTCGCGACCTCACGCCGCAACCCCAGATCATCAAATCGGGACGGTTGCCCTGGTTGACCTCGACGGTCAACGTCCCGGACTCCGCCGTGGCGGCGGGAGTCGTCGGGCCACCTCGCTTGAAGGCCAACGTCGCGCACCTCAAGATGCGGCTCACGGACGCACAGGTCGCCCGGGCGTACGACCATCTGACCAGGACGGACTACCACAACCCGGCGTCCGGCATCACTCTTCATGCCTACGGCGGCCAGATAAACGCGCTGTCCACGACGGCTACGGCGACACCGCACCGGCACAGCGTCATGATGCTCGCGGTGGCGGCCACCTGGGATGTACCAGCCGATGACGCTCAACACCTGGCGTGGGCTCGAGAGTGCTATCGAGATCTCTTCACCGAGACCGGCGGCGTACCCGTACCAAACGACGCCCATGACGGATGTCATGTCAATTGGCCAAATCTCGACCTGCTCAGTCCCGAGTGGAACCGGAGCGCAATGTCGGCCCAGGAACTCTTCCACACGAGCAACTACGCCCGGCTCCGGGAAATCAAGGCGACGTGGGATCCGCACGACATCTTCCGCCATCCCCTGTCGATTGCACTGCCCTGAGCCGCCGCTCGGTTCACCGCTTGGCGATCACGGTGTCGATAGCGGCGGCACCGTGTGCGGGTGCCGTGTGATGTGGAGGTAGATGCGAAGTGTTCGCAGCGAACGGGCGTCTCATGTACCGTGGCGCGCTGGCGGTCGCGGGGGCGGTCCTCGCCGTGGTCACGGTGGCGAATGCGACCAGTTCGTCGGCGACGGTGGCCGAACCGGTGGCGCCTGCCCGGTATCTGGTGCAGTTGGCGGGAAGTCCGGTGGCCAGCTATGCCGGTGGAGTCGCTGGGGTTCCCGCGACGAGGCCGCGGCGCGGGGCGAAGCTGGACCCGAGGGCGTGGAACTACGATGCCTACCGCAAGCACCTTCAAAGCAAGCGCGTGGACGCGCTCCGTCGAGGCGGGCTGGGTGGCCACAGGCCTGTGGCGCGGTATGACGTGGCGTTCAGTGGCGTTCAACGGATTCGCCGCGGACCTGACCGTTGCCGAGGCGGCCCGGCTCAAGGCCGCGCCGGATGTTGTCAACGTGTTCGAGGACCGGATCCATACAGCGGGAACGTCGGCCTTTCCCGGCCTTTCGGGCGTGAACGGGGTGTGGCAGAAGCACTTCGGCGGAGAGGCCGATGCGGGCGCAGGAATGATCATCGGCTTGATCGACTTGGGGTTCTGGCCCGAGCATCCGAGCTTCGCGGCGATGCCGGAGCCCCGGCCGGACGCCGCCGCGATCGCGGCGAAGTGGCGTGGCGTGGCGTATGCGGCGAGACCGCTCCGGTGACGTGCGACAACAAGGTGATTGGCGCGCGATACTTTCAGGCCGGATTGGGGTCGGTGCCGCCGGGGGAACACCGGTAACCACGGGACCGCAGCGGACATGGCACCTCCACGGCAAGCGTCGCCGCCGGGGTGTTAACCGATGCGGTAGTGGACGGCGAAGCCTTCGGTACGATGACCGGGGTGGCTCCGGGTGCCCGCATCGCGGTGTACAGGCGTTGTGGCACAACTCGGCCAACAACAACGCGGTCGGCTCCGAGGTTGATCTCGTCGCGGCCATCGACGCCGCTGTCGCCGACGGTGTCGACGTCATCAACTTTCGGTCCAGGACCGGGACGACCAGGTCGCCGCCACCGACGTGGCGTTCTACCACGCCGCCGCCGCGGGTGTGTTCGTCGCGGCGATCGCCGGTAACTCGGGTCCGGGTGCGGGAACCGTGGACAACGCCATGCCGTGGATGACACCGTCGGCGCCGGCACCCACGACGTGCAATACGCCAAGAAGGTGTCGCTCGGCAACGGCTCCACGTACGAGGGCACGGGAATCGGTGCCGACGTTCCGTCGGCACCGCTGGTCGACGCCTCGACCGCCGGGGTGCGGTCACCGTGCGAACCTGCGCGCAGCAACTGCTCTACGAGGTGCACGACCCGGCCGGCTACGTCACGCCGGACGCGATCGCGGACTTCTCGAGGGCTCGGCTCGACGAACTCGGCCACGACGCCGTCGCGGTTTCCGATATCACCGGCCGGCCACGACCGGCCACCCTGAAGGTCTCCGTGGCCTACCGCGCCGGTTACCTCGGCGAAGGGCAAATCTCGTACGCCGGGGCCCAAGCCGCCACTCGCGGTCAACTCGCGCTCGACGTGGTCGCCGAAAGGTTGCGGCGACGCGGCATCGCCGCCACCGACATCCGCTTCGAGCTGATTGGGGTCGGCGCCGTGCACCGTGGCGCCGCCCCTGCGAGGGGCGAACCGGCCGAGGTCCGAGCCCGCGTCGCCGGCAGAACCGCCGACCGCGACCAGGCGGAGTGGATCGGGCACGAGGTGGCCGCGCTGTGGCTCAACGGGCCCGCCGGCGGGGCCGGAGCCACCACCCACGTCCACGAGGTGATCGCCGTCGCGTCGGTGCTGCTGCCGCGGGACCGGATCACCACCCAGATCACGATGATGGAGTCCTGACCATGCGGCTGCACGACATCGCCTACGCGCGGGCTGGCGACAAGGGCAACATCTCCGACATCTCGCTGGTCGCCTACCGCGCCGCCGACTACCCGATCCTGCGCGAGTACGTCACCGCCGAACGGGTCCGAGCCCACTTCGCCGATGTCGTCCCCGGGCGGGTGGAGCGCTACGTACTTCCACAGCTGTTCGCGCTGAAGTTCGTGCTGCACGGCGCGCTGGATGGCGGCGTGACCCGCACCGTCAACCTGGACGCCCACGGCAAAGCGCTCGGCTCCTGCTTACTGGAGCTAGATCTGCCAGACCTGGCCGTTGTCCACCATCGCAGCAGTCAACCGAGCGAGAGCAGAGCGCAGTGGCACAGCTGACCGGCGACGAAGCGATCGACGTAGAACACGTCGACCTACACGCGGCGGGACGACCGCGCACGATGACACTCGTACGCCGGCGCGATCTTTGTCCGGGCGCACCGGCCGTACTCGTCTTCCACGGTTCGAACCAGGACGGGAACAGGATCCGGCGGTTCGCCTTCAACTCCCTCGACCGGTTCGCCGAGCGCTCGGGTGCGGTCGTCGCGTACCTCGACGGATACGAGAAGGGCTGGAACGACGCCCGGCTGTCGTCTCCCTTCGCGGCCCGACGCGACGGCGTCGACGACGTCGCCTTCACCCTTGCCGTCGCCGACCACTTGGCCGCCCGGTACCGGGTCGACAAGTCACGCGTCTACGTCGTCGGATACACGGAGGTATGGCCAGCCTCTTCGGATTCCGGCCCCGAGGTCTGGGCCTGTCCGCCCTGGAGACCGCCGCCTACTACGCCGCCCGCAACGGCATCACCACCCCACCGACAGTTCACCGGCTCCCGGCCACCGCCGCCGACGACAAGACCGACATCGAACGGGCCGACTACCGGCACGTGGGCCGGCCGCCCGTGACGCTCTACACCATCCCGGCCCCACGAAGGGCGGCCGCATCATGGGTCGGGCCACCCGCCATCTCGTCGCGGCAGACGCCATCAGCGAATTCTTCGGCCTGCCCGACAAGACCGCAACAGAACGCGGTGGATTGAAATGAAGGTACGGAAACATCATGTCGCGGTCGCGGCCGACGCCCTCGCGACCGGCGTGGTCGCGCCCGGCGTGGTCGCGCCCGCTCCGGTGTTCGCCATCAACAGTGTCGCCTACGGCACCCAGACCGACCTCCTCCAGGTATCGACTGTCCAGGCCGACCATGAGGCGAACCCAAGCCGCGGTATGCCGTTGCGGGAGGACGTACCGAACCGAAAACGACCGTGATCGATTCCCGTGCTGTGAACCCGTCGCGCCGTACCGCCTCGTGGCCGTGGCGGACCTCGTCCTCACCGGGCCTACGCGGCCGGGGCCGGTCACTATGGACGATCACTCCCATCGACGCCGGGGACGGCCGAGCCGGGTAGGTCCGAGCACAGGCCGCGGACGATGTACTCAAGCTGGGCGTCGATCAGCGCGGTGCCGTGCTCTGGCGACAGGTTGGACAGGCTGCTCAGCAGCAGGACAGCCAACCCGTGCACCGCGGCCCAGGCGTACAGTGCGCCGCCCTCGACGTCGTGGTCGGCCAGCAGGTCCACGTCGCGCAGATCAGCGAGCGCTTCGCAGAGCAGGCCCCACGGCGACGGCCCCCAGTCGTACTGGGCGGGTATCTCGGTGCCGAACCGGTCATGTTCGAACGCGGTCGCGAACAACCCGGGCTCGTCGAGCGCGAAACGCACGTAACCGCGGCCCTCCGCTTGCAGCCGCTCGATCGCGTCGCGCCGCGGATCGCCGGTCGCCCTGACCCGGGCGAGCTCGGCCAGCATCGACTTCGCCATGCGCTCGTAGCCACGTTCGGCGACGGCGTCGACCAGATCGGACCGCGCCGCGAAGTGCCGGTAGGCCGCGGTCGCCGTGACGCCCACGCTACGGGCCACCCCCCGCAGGACGATCGCCGAAGGGCCGCCGGTGCGGGCCAGCTCTGTTGCCGCGTCCACCATCGCCTGCCGCAGGTTGCCGTGGTGGTAGCCGGAAGTCTCGCTCGGCAACTTCACCATAGGTATATGTTAACACTGTGAACATTGCCTCTCAGATTCATACGTGCATGATGCCAAACGAGCTGTCAGCTCAGCCCAGCAGGCCGGCACGCATAGGACTTTCCCTACAGACCAACTGCGCCGATTCCGCTCACAGCGAGCCAGTGACGCGTGGACGCAAGTCAGGAGAGTGATGTCGGAAAACCAATGGATGCCGCTCCCCGAAGCGGGCGTAGGTGGCGTTCCTGTTCGCGTCCGTGCCGGCAAAACTCTGGCTGGACACCCTGTCGCGGCTCCGCATGGGCCCTCCCCACACTCGCCACACCTTCCTCTGGCGGCCACGAACGGGCAACGTCTGCTGGGCGATCGCCTGCAACGGGCACGGGACCGGGGATTCGTCGGCCGAGCCGCCGAGATCGATCTGTTCCGCACCGCGCTGGACCCCGCCACCCGCACCTTCTGCACGCTCTACCTGTACGGGCACTGCGGTGTCGGCAAGACGACGCTGCTGCGCCGGCTGGCGGAGGAGGCTGCCCACGCCGGCTACGGCGTCGTCCAGATCGACGGACGCGCGGTCGATCCGTCGCCGGCCGGGTTCGAGGCCGCCGCTCTCCAGGCTTTCGGAGAGCGGCAGGTCTTGCTCGTCGACGTGTTCGAGCAGTGCCAGGGCCTGGAGGACTGGCTGCGGGAGGACTTCCTCGGCCGGTTGCCAGACGGGACCGTGGTCGTGATCGCCAGCCTGCGGGAACCCGACGTACGGTGGCGGACCGATCCCGCATGGACCGGCGCGCTCCGAGTCGTGCAGCTTGGCGACTTCGCCCGCGACGAAGCGGCCGTCCTGATGGACAGCCGTGGTGTACCGACCGAACTCCACGACTCCCTGTTCACCTTCACCCGCGGCCATCCATTCGCGTTGACGCTGGCCTCATGGGTGGCCACCCAGAACGCCCGGAACATGGCCTGGCGGCGACCCTACGACCCGGTACGCAAGCGGCTACTCGACGAAATCGTCGGCGACGTACCGTCGCCGGCGCACCGGCAAGCCCTGGAAGTCTGCGCCCACGCGTTAAACACCACGGAGAGTGTGCTGCGCACCTTCCTCGACGACGACGCCGAGGCGGGCTTCGCCTGGCTTTGGGAACAGCCGTTCATCGAGTCGGGCCCGCATGGTCTGTATCCCCAGGACCTGGTCCGGGAACTCCTCAGCACCGATCTGCGCTGGCGTGATCCCAACCGCTGGCAGGCGATGCGGTGCCGCATCCACACGTTCCTCGCTGACCAGGTCATTCAGGCGCGCGAGGCCGCCGTGGTGCCGGCCCTGATGGAACTTACCTACCTGTACCGCGACAGCGAGGTGACGAACCGGTTCCTTACCTGGCGCGGCCGCGGCGAGATCTACGAGGACACCTATCGCCGCGATGACCGCGATGCGCTGCACCGCATGGCGCGGTTCCACATGTCCGAGCCAACCGTGGCGCTCATCGACCAATGGCTGAACCGCCGGCCGCAAGCGTTCTTCGTCTACCGCCGCTCCGACACCCACCAGCCGGTAGCTTTCTTGGCGCTGCTCAAGTGGACCGCCCAGCACCCAGACAGCATCGCTGACGGCGTGATGGCGGCCGCCTGCGGGCACACCGAACGGGTCGCCCCGTTGCAGCCGGGGGAACACGCCACCGTCGCGCGGTTCATCGCCCAGGAAGGCGGGCCGCCGATGCCTTCCCCCGCCCTCGACCTGATCAACTTGCGGCTACTCGCGTCGGCATGTCTCGACGGCGATTCGGCATGGTCGTTCATCACCGTGCAGAACCCCGAGGTTTGGGAACCGCTGCTCGACCATATCGGCTATCGCCGAATCGCCGGTGCTGCGGAGGCCTTGTACGCGCATGAATGGCGGGGAGCGCCCGTTGCCGTCCGGCTGAACAGACTCAGTGAGCGGCTGCTGCACGTCCCGGGCACGTACCGGCCGGCGGCGGAGGATGAGGACCAGGGGACCCTGTCACGGGAGGACTTCGACACCGCTGTCCGCGCCGCGCTGCGCACCTTCCCCAACTGGTACGCCCTGGCCCGGAATCCCCTGATGAGGACCAGGCTGGCCGGGCAAGGCGAGGTGGATGAGCGTGTGGAGACCCTACGTGAGGCGATCATCGATGCGGTCGACTCACTACGCGGACAGCGGCGCCGGCTGAGCAACAGCCACCGAGTCCTCGCCGCCACGTTCTTCCACCCCGAGGCTACCCGCGCCGCAACCGCGGCCCGGCTCGGGCTGCCGTTCGGGACGTATCGCGGCTACCTCGCCGTCGGCACCGAACACGTGGTGGACGAACTCTGGCGACGCGAGACCGGGACCCGGGGTGGGGCAGTCCAGGCAGACCCACATCCTGCTGCCGGCGGGCCTCGCCCATCTGGAGCGGGAACCACCGCATGCGGATCGCACACTTGACCGATCTCGGCGGACGTCGTCACAACCTGATCAGCGGCGCGTGGGAACGTCGGTGCGGTCGACGGCCGCTGCCCACGCACCACCAACCCACAGTTCGAAAAGGGAATGACGATAGCATTCGCGCATGCCGCCCTGCTCCGTGACCGAGCGGTACCGACGCACCCTCCCGACGTCGACCGAGCCGCCATCAGCGCTTTCCCCTTCGTTTGCGGTCTCTGGTCAGATCAGGGCAGTTTGCCGGTACGGATCCACTCCTCCGTGTAGGCACGGGTGGAAACGTCCGCGTACTCGATCCGCGTGCCGAAGAGGTCGGGAGCAGTGATGATCGCGATCGGCGCTGAGTCGGCGTCCATGCGCACCACGGATTCGATGCCGATGTTCTGTTCTTTCAGTAGGGCCATCCGCCGCGGCATGTCATCCTCCCAGCAGGCGTAGTAGAGGATGCGACCGACGTTGTGTGGGCCGAAGATGCCGGCTCCGGTCGCCTCGATCAGCTCGAAGTAGGGCTCCCGGGTCTGCGACAGGGCCTGCCGCTGCCGGAAGTTCGTGAACACCCTGCCGTTGTCCTCAAGGTAGGGGCTGATGGTGTAGGCCGGCTCGGTGAAGGTCACCCCGAATACCTCGCTGTAGCGGTCGATGGCCGCCTCCAGATCGGGCACAACCATGCCGACGTGGTAGTAGGACTGCGGTAGATGCGCAGTGGTCACGTGTCTTCCTTGTTGTCGATCGCTGTCGCGTCTTCATGGCGGTCCGTGCTTCCACAAACCAGGAGCAAGAACAGCGTCCGCCCGGCAGGTGCTCAGAAAAAAGGTCATTGTCTGCCACTCTTGGCCTAACTCCTGCGAGAGCCTCGGCAAACCTGGGGCGTTCGACCAGAGCCCTGGGCTTCCCGATCGGGTGGCTGAGGTCGCCGAGTCGCTGGCGACGAGCGGGGACAGTGATTCGCCGATTGGCAAAGTCGATGTCGTCGAGTGTCAGGTGCCAGATGGCTCCGGTGCGGGCGGCGTTCCCAGCGGACAGGGCGATGATGACACGCCCGGCGGGGTCGACGGTCAGCTGCTCGACAGTTTGGATCTCCTGGTCCGCTACCGGGAGCAGGGCGAAGTCGACTGGCATCGTAGGAGATGACCGCCATGCCGGTGTCAGCGGCACCGAGCACGGCATCAGGGTGAACGGCGTCAATCCCGACGGAGTGGTCCGCGGGCCCGGCATCTTCGCCTTCGGGTGAGGCACGAACCACGCGGCGGGTTTACCCATGGCCACCGCCGCTGACACTGATCTCCTTCGGCCACCCGCACGGCTCGCCGCCGGCGGCACCGCATCGTTGCGCCGGGCCTGGCCCGGCGCAACGATGCGGTGGGCGATTGAGACATGCCCAGCGAGTCCGTAACGCTCTACACCCCGACGGCGACGATCCAAAGCTCCCACTGGCGTGGGCTTTGTGGTTCTCGATCGTCGTGAAGAAGCAGATCTCCGCAGCGGGGGCAGCGGCCACTTCGCTCCCTGATCGGGCTCACACACCTAGATCATTTATCTGACATGTTCTAGGACATCCCAAGCATCTCCCTGGCCTCGTCGGGAGTGGCCACTTCCCTGCCCATGATGTCCTTGGCCATGGCTACCACCCGCTCGGCGAGCTCGGCGTTCGTGGGTGCGCCTTCTTCCGGGTAGGCGTAGTCCCCGATGCCGATGGCGAGATGACCACCGCGCGCGATGACCTCGGGCGCGAGCTTCAAGAGGCTGCCGCCGTAGACCAGCGCGGACCACTCGATGGGCAGGGAATCCGGAATGAGGCTCAGGTACGCGTTCAGCCCGGCCAGGGAACCCGGGTGACTGCAGAACGCCGGGCCTTCACTCATGGTGAGGGACGCCCAGACCGGCCCATCGAGGATCTTCATGCGATGGAAAACATCGGTCAGCCGCAGCTGTGACGCGTTCCAGATGGTCGGGTAGGGCTTGACTCCGAGGTCCCGGAGGCTCTCGGCGAAGAAGCGGAGGGTCCTTGTGGTGTTGATGTAGACGGTCTCCGTGGTGGCGAAGTCGGTCCCGTCTTCGGTGAGCAGATCCAGGTTGCTGCTTCCCATGTCCAGCGGCGCGAAGTCGGGCCTGAGCCCGTCCTCGGTCAGCTTCCTGATGGGGTCGAGCCGCACGGAGGAATCGGGGGTCTGCTGCTCGGCCCCCAGCGTGGCGTGCACGAGGATGTCGGAGCCGGCCCGGATCCGGTTCATCACCGCGTGGTAGGTGTCGTAGCTCAGGCCGGGGGCACCCTGCGGCGTCCGGGGATGGAAGTGGAAAATCGTGGCTCCGGCCGCCCGGCAGGCGTCGGCCTCCGCTCCCAGTTCCTCGGGCGTCCACGGGACATGGGGGTTCCCGTCACGCATGGCGTACTCGTTGGCGCGGATCTCGAGGATGAGCTTCTTGTGCATGATCACTTTCTTCTTACACTCAGATACCGAATCTATGGACTGTGAGCGCAGCCCAGGTAAATACGACTGTGGCGGGTCGGGCGGTAAACCTACAGGTGTAGTCGATCGGGCCCGCCGAGATGGCGGGCCGGCCGCTGCGGCATCGGGCGGACCGCGTCACTTCGCTGAGATCTTCTCCAGCGACCTCCGGGTTGTGTGTGGGCCGAACAGGGCCACGGACGCCCCCATGACGAGCAGGCCGAGACCGAGAAGGAGGTACAGCCCAGGTGCCCCGAGGCTGCCGTACATCGCCGCGACGGCGAGCCCCGAGGCGATTCCGGCGATCCTGCCGATCCCGTTCACGGTGCCTGCGCCCACACCCCGCACCTCCGTCGGGAAGATCTCCGGAATGTACGTGTAGAAGCTCGTGCTGGCCGCGGCCAGGGCGGTTTGGGCGACGAGGCCGGTCACGATCGTCAGCGTGGTGCCGCTGACCGCGCCGAAGGCGATCAGCGCCACGCCCGCGACGGACCCCGAAATCAACAGGGCCGTCTTGCGCTCGATTCGATCCGCGACGGCGAACAGGAAGACCGGCGCGGCGAGTGAGCCGAAGGCGATGATGCTCGCGATTTGGAGCGCCTCACTCTGCTCCATGCCACGACCGACGAGGATCGTCGGAACCCACGACACGAATCCGTAGACGCAGAAGATCAGCATGGAGAACGTGGTCGCGAGTACGACCAGCCGACGCGCGTATTCACGTTTGAACAGTTCCCGGAACGACCCCTGCCGCACGATCGGTGCCTCGGGCTCGACCGGTGGGAGCGGGCCGCGCCGACCGGCGACCGTCTCCAGCCTTTCGACCACCGTGGTGGCCCTGGCGGTCTGGCCGTGCGTGACCATCCACCGCACCGTCTCGGGCAACGCGACCGCCACGGTGACAGCGACGAACACGCCGACCGCCCCAAGAGCGAAGACCCACCGCCAGGCGCCCTCGCCGCTGGGTGCGATCGCCAGAGCCACGAAGGCGGTCAACGGCGAAGCCACGAATCCGAAGAACATCATCACGGTGAAGGACCGGCCCCGGGAGACCTTCGGGAACATCTCGCTGATGTACACCATGATCACGCCCGTCGCGGCCTGGACTCCGACGCCGGTCAGGATGCGACTGACGGCGAGCACCTCGAAGTTCGGTGCGAGCGCCGACATGAGCGAGGTGACGCTGTAGAAGACCGAGCTCCAGATGAGCACGGGCCTCCGGCCGACCTGGTCGGAGAGGCGCCCACCCAGGACGGCACCGACCAGCATCCCGATGAAGACGGACGAGGTCACGAACCCGACCTGGCCGATGCTCAGTCCCCACTCTTTCCGGATGGCGGGAGCGAGGTAGGCGAATACGATATTGTCGAAGCTCTCGATGAGATAGCCCATCCCGAGCACCACGAGCCAGAAAATCTGGATCTTTGTGATGGGCAGCCGGTCCAACCGGCCGATCGGTCCGGCGGTGCTGGGCGGCCCGGCCGAGCCGGCGGCGTCAGCGCCGATAGGGTGCGGAGTTGTCATCTTCGCCTCTCAAGGGGGCCCAATGTGCGGACAGAGGCCGGCGTCGGGTCTCGTCGTCGGTACGAGGGTGAGAAGAACTGCGGGACGGCCCTGCAGCGCCGTTTGAGCACTCGGCTCACTTGAACCCGTCGCCATGTGTGAGGTACGACACTATGGCGGCCGGTCCTCGACGCCCACCTACACATGTCGGCGATAACACGGTCACGACCCTACGGACGTCGAGTGCCCCCAGGTTACGGAGCCGGCGACGGGGTAATGGCCCGGGAGTCAGGAATCAGGTCCCCCACTCGCGGGTAGGACCGCCGCATTGCTGCGGATCTCGGTCACCTGCCGCACGCTGAGCAGCGTGTTCGACAGGCTTCGGAGCATCAGTTCTACAGGCTGCGGACCGCTTGTGGTCCCCCGTCCGCGTCACCGCGAAGATCCGTTGCGGCAGTCGTCGTACTCGATCCTCGGCCGCACGCCAGTCCACGCGTTCAGCCAGTCCCGGATCATGTGGGGTCCTGGTCGGCCAACTTCATGACCACGCATCAGCGCTACCAAGCCGGGGATCATGATGACTGGCACGTGGAGCGCCGCAGCGTGTGCATCTACAGTCAGGTGACGTCCACCACCGCCTCCGAGGTCGCCTCGATGATCAAGGGGCTGCTGCTGCCGCACCTGACCGACGCGGAGATCGATCGCCAGTACACCGGCATTCACGGCGCCTCGGTCGTCGGATTCGCCTTCTCCGAACTTCTGGGCTTCCGGCTGCTGCCCGGTCGAAGAACATCGGCTCGGCGTGGTTGTACCGGCCCGGCCTGGGTGAGCACGAGGCCTGGCCGCGCCTGGAGGAGGTGCTGTCGAACAAGACCATCGACTGGGACCTGATCTCCCGCCACTACGATCAGAAGATCAAATACGCCACGGCCTGCGGTTGCGGACCGCCGAGTCGCATCAGATGCCCGGCCGTTACGGCAGAAGGGATCGTACGGATTCGGGTGAGCGGCCGACCACCGCCGTTCCGTCGTCCGCGGTGATGATGGGCCGTTGGATCAGGATCGGGTGGGCGGCCAGCGCCGCGATCCACTGCCGGCGGTGGCTCTCGTCGCGCGGCCACGCGGTGAGGCCCAGCTCGGCCGCTGCGGGTTCGGTGAGGCGGGTGATGTCCCAGGGCTGCATGCCGAGGCGTTGCAGCACGTCTTCGATCTCTTGGGCGGTGGGCGGTTCTTCCAGGTAGCGCCGCACGGTGTAGGTGGCGCCGGCGTCATCAAGCAGCGAGAGCGCGGAAGCGCATGTGCTGCACGCGGGGTTGATCCAGATTTCCACGACGGTGGTCCTTCGAGCTGTGCTGGGGCCTGCCGGTCATCCGGGCAGGCCGGTCAGGGCGAGGAATTCGCTGCGTGAGCGGGCGTCGGTGCTCAGGGCGCCGAGATCACCCAGGTGTGTCAGTGAGTACGTTGGGAGGAGCGGCCTGCGGATACGAACCCTTCGGCCTGCGTCGCCTCGTCGGCCACGCGGACGCCGTAGCGGTAGGAGAGCCTGCCGCCCAGCCATCCCGACACCGCCAAGGTCAGGAAGGCGGCGGCGTTGAGGGTCAGCGGCCCGGCGGGGACGCTGCCGGTGACGGTCTCGGAGTGTCGCCACAGGAAATTACCGAGGTAGGCGGCGGTCACCAACAGGTTCAGCGTCATGTGGGTCAGCGCCAGCCGGAACGCGCGCGTGCCCGTGGGGACGGCGAACAGGTCCAGGAATCCGGCCATGGCCGCGCCCAGGGCGCCGATCACGCCGACCGCGATCAGCCACATCGCCCCCTGGGACAGGAAGTGCGGATCTGCCACGAGCTGTGAGGCGATGTCGAAAACCAGGCCGGCTGCCCAGGCGCCGATCGGGATCGTGACCAGCATGGGGTGGAACGGGTGCCCGTACGGGCCGGCGAGCGCGGCGCTGACCGGCCGCTTGGCCTGATGCGGCTGGTTCATCACGGCCACCTCCTTTTCGCCAATGGATTTTGGTCTTATTAGGGATGGTGGTCAAGTAAGGCTGACGAACAGGCCGCTACCCATCGTCTGACAGTGCATGCTGGCGTTATCGTGAAGGCGTGACCTCCGACATGAGTCAGCCGGCCTCTCCGGCGGACGCCGCGCTCGACTCCCTCAGCGTGCTCGGCGAAGGCACCCGGCGGCAGATCTTCGCCTTCATCCGCCGCGCCCACCGACCCGTCACACGCGAGGAGGCAGCCGCCGGCGTCGGCATCTCCCGCAAACTCGCCGCGTTCCACCTGGACAAGCTGGTCGACGCCGGCCTGCTCCGCGCCCGGTACGTGGCCCCCACCGGACTGCGCAAAGTCGGCCGGCAACCCAAGCTTTACGAGCCGACCGACAGCCCCATCCAGGTCAGCATCCCCGACCGCCGCCACGAGCTGCTGGCCGGCCTCCTCCTCCAAGCCGTCCTGACCGAAGGCGACAACGAGACGGCCGCGAACGCCGCCGTACGCACCGCCAGGCAGCACGGCCACGAACTCGGCGGCCAGGACCGCGCACGCCTGCGCCCCGGCCGGCTCGGCGCCGAACGCGGCCTGACCCTGTGCGAGCACATGCTCAACCAGCACGGCTTCGAACCCACCCGCGAAGCCCTCGATCAGCTACGGCTGCGCAACTGCCCCTTTCACCCCCTCGCCGCCCAGGCCCCCGACCTCGTCTGCGGCATGAACCACGCCTTCCTCACCGGGTACCTGCAAGGACTGCAAGCCACGACCGTTCAGGCGGTCCTCGCCTCACGCCCCGGTGAATGCTGCGTCCAACTGCAGCACGCGCAGCCACAGGCCCCGCCCACGGCCGGCTGACACCCCATGCCCGCCTGTCTCCGGTACGAAGGTCAACTCCTACCGCTGATCATCTGTCGTAGAACTACTCGTTTCTGCGAACACAAGCAGTAGCCATTGTTACGCGAGCTACTTTGAGGCCGGTCGCGCCGGCCCGAGTGGGGGCCGTCAGGTGCGTCGGCCGTACAGCAGCGTTATCCGGATCCCCAAGATGGTGGCGAGCCGATCCTCGGCGAGATCCCATCGCAGGCCGTAGCGATCCTGCATCCGCCGAAATCGCGCATAAAGCGTCGTTCGGTGCAGATGGTGTTCCTCTGCGATCGCCTCCGCCTCCGCCTCACGCTCGAGGTATCGGCGCACCATTTTCAAGGTGGTCATGTCCTCACCACCCACGAGCCGCTGCACCCGCGGGTCGACAGACGCGGTCGCCTCGTCCTGGCTCAGGGTGAGGATCAAGCGCCAGGCGCCCAGTTCCTCCCAGACGGCGATGCGCGTTCCGGTCCCCGGCGACTGAGCCAGACGCAACGCGCGAAGGGCCTGGCGGTAGGACAGATGAGTGTGTGCGAGCTCCGCGACCGGGGACCCCAGCCCCACGAACAGCCTGACCTGTTTGCCGTGGCTCGACACCGAGTCCGCATGCGACCGGACCCGGTCGAAGCTCGACTCGGTTAGGTTCCCGAGTATCGCCACGATCCGCCCGGCGATCTCGCTCCACACACTGAAGGGGCCGAGGACCCGTCCCCACAGGTGGTCCGAGATCGTGTCGACGGGCGTCTCGGCCATCAGCACCGCTGCCCGCAGCGGTGACGGCAGGTTGACCATACCGATGTCGTCCAACGTGTCTGCGGCGACGCGGCGCTCCGTCTCGTCCCCGCTGACGATCCCCGCCACGGCGGCGCGCACCCGGAAGCGTGCCAACCGCTCCAGCTCGACCTGCTTCGCCACAGCCGCGAAGGCAGGGTGAAAGGGCTCCAAATCCTCTGCCCGCACCCGTCCATCCGGATCGATCAGATAGATGTACGCCGTTGCCACGCCATTGACCAGGAGCGGGATCACCACGCGTTCGAGCAGGCCCAGTTCGGGCGCGGCGGGGATCCTGGTCATCACCGAAACGGTGTGCGCGAAGTCGTTGACGTGCCGGACCACGGCTTTGCCGAGTTCGGTGTCCACCGCGTTGACGAGGAGGTTGGTCCGGCGTACCTGGTCGGTGAGCTCGACCGGCTGGTCGGAAAATGCCAGGACCCTGTTGTGAGGGTCCAACATGGTCGCCGGAGTCCCGAACGTGCGGTAGAGGTCCGCGACAAGCTCGTGAAACTGGTAGGTCATCCGTTTCCCCCTGACGCCAAGAGGCTCGGCAACCCGCGAGCGGCGTGACCCGACCCTACTCACGGGGGCGCTCAGAGGACAAGGCTCATCACTCCAACTGAAGGGGTGAAGCGGACACATCGCGCGACATCTGTAGGTGGTCGGCCCGACCTCCCATTACTAACGTGACGGTGTCTCGCATGAGCTGGAGGAGGAAAATGGAGAGTGAGATCGCCCCCGCAATATCGTCCGAGCAAAGGATGGGGCAGGCAGGAGCCCAGACCGCCTCGGGCGGTGAAGGGTTCCATCTCAACGGACTCGTCCACAAGCTGAAGAGCGGCGAGTTGGCCCTCGGCGCCTGGGTGCAGGTCGGCGACTACGTAGGTGCGCGCGCTATCGGCGACTCCACAGCCGACTTCGCCATCCTTGATATGGAGCACCACGGGTTCTCCTTCCCCGATCTCGGCCTCACCCTGCAGTGGATGCTCAACCGCAGGACCGCGGCGGCGGTCCCGGCGGTAGCGACGCCCATCGTCCGCATCCCCCCGAACGGGGCCGAGCTCAACCAGTGGGTCGCCAAGCAGACCCTCGACTACGGACCGTTTGGCATCCTCGCGCCGCACGTCACTCACCGGGCACAGATCGAGTCCGCGGTGTCGTCGATGCGATATCCGAGCGGACCAAGCGACTCCGGTCCCGCCGGTGTACGGGGAGCGCTGCCGATGCACGCGATGCGGTACTGGGGTGTCACTGACATCAGCGACTACTTTGACCGCGCCGACCTGTGGCCTCTCAACCCCTCGGGCGACCTCATGCTCACCGTGCTCGTGGAGAGCGTGACCGCGTGGGAGAACATCGACGAGTTGGTCTCCGTGCCCGGTCTCGGGGCGATCATATGGGGACCCGGAGACGGCTCCATGGCCCTCGGCATCCGCAACTACGACATCGGTGATCCTCGGCTCACGCCGTACCGGGAGAAGGTCATCGCCGCGTGCAAGTCGGCAGGCGTGGCCGTCGGGTCCCCCGCTGCGGTCGACCCCTTCGCCGCCATCGACGAAGGATTCGACTTCCTGATGCTCCCGCATTGGGACGAAGACCTCGCCGCCCGTCTGCGGCGTCACACAGAAAGCAGGTAACCGGCGTGTACATCATTGTCGCCCGGACGACCGTCCGAGTCGGAACGGAGAACAAGGCGCGGGAACTCTTCCTGCAGGCCGTCGAGCCCAGCCGCCTTGAGAAAGGCAACGTCGCGTTCTTCGCGCACCAGGACCCGGCCGAGCCCACGGTGTTCGTCTTCTATGAGCAGTGGGCCGACGAGGAGAGCTTCCAGCGTCATATGGCCGAGCCGCACACGATGGCGTTGCTCGGCGCGCTCGAGGACCTCGTGGAGGACCAGGACATGCGTGTCGTCACCCTGCTCTGACCGCCTTCGCCCACCGGCAAGAAGCCGTGAACACCATGAAGTCGCCCGAAGGGGCACTTGCTGATCACCCCTGCCGGGGCGCCGGCCCAGTCGACGACACGCCACGCGGCTAGGAGTCATCCCGCAGGGAGGTTTTCTCGGCGGTCATCCAGGCGGCGATCTTGGCGCGTGAGTTGAACCCGAGCTTGGTCATGATGTGCTCGACGTGGCCTTCGGCGGTGCGCGGGGCGATGACGAGCGCGGCGGCGATCTGCTTGTTGCTCAGTCCCTGCGCGACCAGTTCGGCGACCTCCCGCTCCCGCGCGGTCAGCGGCGAGTGTGCCGTCGTGGTGGCCTGTACCGCTCTGTCCGGTTGGGCGCCGGGTTCGCCTGGCCGGGCGCCGAGCGCCTCGGTGACGGCTCCCTCCACGGTCAATGTGCGGCCCTGCTCCATTGCCTGGGCGAAGGCCCTGTCGCCCAGCTTGTCCTTCAGTGTGGCGGCGTAGCGGTCATGGAACCCGATGAACCGCTCGAACAGGAAAGGTGTGACGCCGGCGGAGCCGCCGACCGCTTCCGCCGCGCCGAACATGCGGGCCGCCCTCTCATACTGTCCCTGGTCGGTGAGGACATAACCCATCGTCTCCATGGTTAGCACGATGTTCATCGGGTCCTGGAGAAGGCGGCCGACCACCAGGCTCTCCCGCGCCAGCACGGTGGCACGCTCGTTGTCACCGTACAGCCACATATGGGTGGCGAAGGCGGTGAGCGTCCAGGCACGGCACAGCGTCTCCCCGTGGCGTTCCGTGAGTGTGAGGCTCCGTTTGAACAGCTCGTGCGCTCGCGGCGCGTCGCCCATGTAGCTGATGGTCACCGCCAACGCGAGCGTGGAGAGCGCGACGCCGAACCCGTCGCCGGTGGCGGTGTGCCCGGCCACCGCCTCCTCTAGCAGGGCGGCCGCTCGCGGGTCGTCACCCATGTAGAGGGCCGCCAGGCCGGACACCGTGGCTGCCATGGCCATGTTCGGCCG
The DNA here is from genome assembly GCF_003313395.1 of Nonomuraea lactucae. GTDB lineage: Bacteria > Actinomycetota > Actinomycetes > Streptosporangiales > Streptosporangiaceae > Nonomuraea > Nonomuraea lactucae. The sequence continues at coordinate 38,399 of NZ_QNFZ01000286.1, forward strand.
GTCGCCCAGCTTCTCCGCCAGCACTCTGGCCTCATCGACCAGCGGCCGGCCGGCCGCGAAGTCGGCCTGATCGAAGGCCATCAGGGCCTCGGCGCACAGCGCCGCAGCGCGGGTGGCGGTCGGTTGGGGGGCGGCCTCCAGCAGGCGGGCGAGCCAGTGCTGGGCCTCGCTGTAGTACGCGCCGGCCAGCCAGTGCGGCCGCAGCAGGTCCGTGGCCATGCGCAGTCCGATCTCGGCTTCCCCGGGCTCGCGCAGGCAGAAGTCCATGGCGGCGCGCAGGTGGGCATTCTCCAGCCTGAGCCGGGTGAACCAGGCGACCTGGTCCGGCCCGAACCATTCGGCCGCCGCGCGATCGACCAGCCCCCGGTACCAGTCCCTGTGGCGGCGCTGCAGTGCGCGCCGTTCCTCGGGTCCGCTCAGGTGCAACCGGCCGAACTCGCGTATGGTCTCCAGCATCCGGTAGCGGACCAGCCCGCCGTGCACCTCGCGCAGCAGCAGCGACTTGTCCAGCAGCGCGTCGAGCAGATCCAGCACCTCCTCCCGCTCGATGCCCTCACCGGCGCAGACAGCCTCCGCCGCGTCCAGGTCGAAGTGGCCAGGGAAGATCGATATGCGGGCCCACAGCCGCTGCTCGGCGGGGGACAGCAGCCGATAGCTCCAGTCGATCAGCGCGCGCAGGGTCTGCTGGCGCGGCACGGCCGTTCGGTTGCCGCCGGTCAGCCAGCGGTAGCGCTCGGCGAGGCGTTCGGCGAGTTGGTCAACCGACAGGGCCCGCAGCCGGACGGCGGCCAGCTCGATCGCCAGGGGGATGCCGTCCAGGTGACGGCACAGCCGTACCACATCGGACTGGTTGCGGCTGGTGACGGAGAAGTCGGGCACCACCGCGATGGCCCGTTCCACCAGGAGGGTGACCGCGTCGTACAGCTTGAGCGCCCCGGGCGTCAGCCGCTCATCGGGCTCGGGGACCGGTAGCGGCGCCACGTTCACCTGGTGCTCGGCCATGATCCCGAGTGACTGACGGCTGGTGGCCAGGATCTGCAGCTCTGGAGCGACCCGCAGGAGATGGTCGGCGAGTGACGCGCAGGCTTGGAGCAGGTGCTCGCAGTTGTCCAGCACGAGCAGGGTGTGGTTGGAGGCCACCACCTTCGACAGCACCTCCAGCGGCGATGCGGAGGGGTCGTCGCGCAGGCCCATGGTCGCGGCCACCGTCTGGACCACGAGCGCGGGGTCGGTGAGGCTGGTGAAGTCGATGAGCCAGACCGCGTCGAAGGCGCGGCGCTGGTCGGTGGCGGCTCGCAGCGCCAGCCGGGTCTTGCCAACGCCGCCCACCCCGGTCAAGGTCACCAGGCGTGAGACTGACAGCAGACGCTTGATCTCAGCCAGCTCCCGCTTTCGGCCCACGAAGCTGGTCAGGTCAGCGGGAAGGTTGCAGACCTGCCGCGTTAACGCAGTACCGGCCACGCTTTTACGTTAGGCCGGGCAATGTCCCTGGTCAAACGGTGAACGATCTCCGCGTAGGTGCCTTCACCGTACCCAGCTCCTGCTAGGGGCAGACGCCGACGCCCCGCTGCCCGGCGACGAAACCCTCCTACGCGCGGACGCGTGAGGGGAGCGCGCGCCGCGGCCACATCCCCGCTAGTCCGCCGGGTGGCCCGAGGGAGTACCGCCTCCGGGCCACCCGGCCGCCCGCTAGTCCCCGGCTATCACGTGAAAGGTGAACCCGGCGCTCGTCGGACAGCGCAGCGGAATGTCGCACTTGATCCGGCGCAGCACCTCGTTCCTGTGAGCCGACGCCGTGATGAGACGGGCTGGACCCGCGCCGAGACCGACGTCGCAGAAGTGATGATCTGGCTGCGCAGCAACCACGGCCGCGAGCTCAGCTACGCCGACATCGCCGCCGGCGTCGGGCCTGGGCGATGAGTTCGGCGCCCGCGACGCGATGTCCGCCGCTCGCACCGCGATGACCGCGATGACCGCGATGAAGGACATGCACCGCGCCACCACCTTCGAGGCTGGCAACGACAAGTCCATCGCCCGCACGGAGTTCGGCACGATGGCCATGGCCGTCGACGAGTGCATCACCAAGCTCGCCGGTCTCGACACGGTTGCCCCCAGGTGGTCAAGAAGGAGAACACCGGCCTGCTCGCCCAGATGATCGCCGAGATGGAAGCCCGGCTCACCGAGTCGGCAGCAGGCTGACCAGGGCCGCCTCCCCGTGTCCTCCTCAGCCGCCCCGGACACGCCTCGCAATCCGACGACCAGTCAGGAGCCCATCGTGACCCCGCTCGAACGCACCCTCGCCAAGGCCCTCACCGAGGTCGTCATCAGGCTGGACCTCAGCGACAACAACGCCATCACGCCCGAAGGCACGATGCAGGTGATCGAGCCGGTGATCGCCATCCTGGACGATCTGTCCGCGATGTGATCAACCGGTTCTCGCAGGAGGAGACCGATTCTGACCGGCAGCTGACCGCCTGGGAAGCGCCCGAGACGCTCGGGCTTCTGACCGATGATCGCCCGTAATCACCCGTGACCGCCCGGACGCGGCCCCCGCCGGCGCCGCTCAACCGGATGCCGGGGCTGCTCTTCGTGCCTGTCGCCGAGGGCAAGACGTCGAAGAACCGGCTCCACCCCGACTTCCACCCCGACGACCAGGAGGCCGAGGTCGCCCGGCTGCTCTCCCTCGGTGCCCGGCGCGTCGACACCGTGCAGGACGAGCAGCACTGGGTGACCCTCCTCGACCCGGAGGGCAACGAGTTCTGCGTCCTGAGTGAGCGGAAGAGCTGAGCGGAAGCACTGGCGGAAGCGCTGATCTCGGCTCGACCCGCTCATGGCCGTCACGGGCTGCGTTCGGTCAACTTGGCCTACGTGAAAGAAGAGATCATCATCCCCTGACCTAGGGAAAGGGTCCTAACGGCGACGGGGCGGCCCGTGGCAAGCTGGGGAACATACTTGTAGATCGTGGAGCGGCTGACGTTCAGCAGCCGGGCGATCGAGGACACGGTGGCGTCGGGTTGGGCGAGCAGGGCGCGGGCGTGCCGGACCTGTTCGGGCGTCGTCGCAGGCGGACGCCCGAGACGAACGCCGCGAGCCTTGGCGGGGCCAGGCCCTCCTGGGTGCCTTCCACGATCAGCTCCCGAATGAACTCGGCGAGGGCGGCGAAGATGTGGAAGAAGAGGCGGCCGCCGGGGGTGGTGGTGTCGAGGGCTTCCTTCAGGGACCGGAAGCCGACGCCGCGGCGCGCAACTTGGCGACGATCGTAAGGCGACGATCGTAATGAGGTCCTGCAGGGAGCGGGCGAGCCGGTCGAGCGAGGGGACGACGAGGGTGTCGCCGGGGCGCAGGTAGTCCAGAGCGTTGGTGAGCTCTTCGCGGTCGGTGTTCTTGCCGCTCAGCTTGTCGGCGAAGATCCGGATGCAGCCGGCGGCTTCGAGCGCGAAGGATGTCGTCGGAGGTCTGGCGGATCACCGAGGCGGGGCCGGACTGTTGGGGAGCGAACCGCCGGGGAGCGTCGTCACACCTCGAGAGTGTAGAGAAAACGTCCTTTGTGAGAGTTGATGAATACTCCGACTTCTCAATGCGTTTCCCGGTGTTGAGAATCGTTCGTTATCTTGAGCCGCCCGAAGGGCGACCTCGACGTTGAGCAAGCCCTGGTGAGGCCTCGAATTCTGCCTGGTGGAT
>NZ_QNFZ01000281.1 GCF_003313395.1 Nonomuraea lactucae
GGCCCGCGGGCTCCGTGCTGCCCCCGCCCGGGTCCGCGGGCTCCGTGCGACCCCTGTCCGTGCCGGTGGGCCCCGTCCGGCCCGCGCCGCCGGTCCGATCCCGGTCGCCCTCGCGCAGGAGGACGTAGGAGGCGTCACCGCCCGCGGCCAGGTGGACGATCTGGGCGATCGTGTCGAGCAGCTCGGCCAGCGGCCTGTCGTGGCCGAGCAGGTCCTTGATGCGCCCGGCCGTCTCCCGCCCGAGCGGCGCGGAGGGCGTGGCCAGCACGTATCTGTGGTCGCCGCCCACCACCACCCAGACCGAGCACCCCTCCCCGGCAGCGCCCTCCGCGCGCACGTGCGAGACGTAGACCGGGACGAGCCTCCCGTCGGGCCGCCGCATCCGCGACTCGCCCCGCCAGCGGCCCAGGCGCAGCGTGTCGGCCAGCGACAGCCCTCGCGAGCCGCCCCCATGACCGTCCTGCCAGGCGACCAGCTCCGCCAGCGGCCTGCCCACCGCCTGCTCCGGCGGCCATCCGAGCAGCGCCTCGGCCTCCGGGTTCCACGACACGACGCGGCCGTCCGCGCCGGTCACGACCACCCCCACGTGCAGGGACTCGACCGGCGCCGCCGCCCGGCCCGGCCCGGCCTCCGGCGCCTGCGTGCCGTCGGGCAGCTCCATGCGCACCCAGACCCGCTTGGCGGTGCCCGTGTAGGTGACGCCCCACCCGTCGGCGAGCATCCCGGCCAGCGTGAGGCCGCCTCCCGGAGCCTTGATCGTCAGTGCCGGGCGGTGGTCGTCCACCTCGATCTCCAGCGCGGGCGGGACCGCGTGCGGGTCGAGGCAGCAGGTCACCTCAAGGCCCGTGCCCGCGTGCACCACCGCGTTGGTGACCAGCTCGCCGGTCAGCAGCACGGCGTCCTCGGCCAGGTGGTCGAGCCGCCATTCGGCGAGCACCCGGCGGACGAACCGCCGGGCGGCGGCGGGGGCGTGCGGCGTGCCGTCGAAGGCCCTGCTCGACACGCGAGTCGTGTGCACCATGCGTCCCAGAACATCACTCGGCGTTGCTGTGCGGTTACTCTTCAGAGTGGCAGAACCCGCCGGGCCAGCACCTCCAGTTGCCGAGAAGGCCCGAAGCTGGGACTCCCGGCGCGTGCCGCGAGGCCGGAGTCCCGGCGCCGCCGGGCGGCGTTCGCCGCCGGCACCGGCGAGCCTCGTGCGTCCGGCCGTGTCTCCGACGTACCTTTGGCATCATGGCCACCCGTACGCCGAAAAGCGCACCGAAGGGGCCGGCGAAGCGGTCGGCCTCGCCTCGTACGCCCCCCGCCAAGCGGGGATCCACGTCGTCGGCGCGCCCGAGGGCCAAGGGGTCCGCGCCGGGCCGCAAGCCGTCCATGACCCACCAGGACCCGATCAGCTGGGTCTTCACGATGATCGGCAAGCTGGTCGTGGGGCTCTGGATGCTGCTCGCCAACGGCATCGGCAGCGCGGCGCGCGCGCTCGGCAAGAACGCCCGCGACCTCGACCCCGCCCACCGGCGCGACGGCGTCGGCCTGACCGTGCTCGCGGGCGCCATCGTGCTCGCCGCGATGACCTGGCGCACCTCGGAGGGCGCGGTCTCGACCGTGGTCAACGCCGTCGTGAGGGGCGTGTTCGGGTCGCTGGCGTGGGCCCTGCCGCTGCTGCTGGGCCTGCTTGCCTGGCGCTACCTGCGCCACCCCGACCAGAACGCCGACACCGGGCGCATGGTGATCGGCTGGAGCGCGCTGCTGGTCGGCGTGCTCGGGGTGATCCACGTGGCCAACGACGTCCCCTACCCCAACCCCGCGGGCACCGCCAACGACGGCATGGACCGGGTCTCGCAGGCGGGCGGCCTCATCGGGTTCATCGTCTCGGCGCCGCCGATGAGCATCCTGCCGTCATGGATCACGATCCCGCTGCTGCTCATGCTGTCCGGCTTCGGCGTGCTGGTGATCACGGCCACGCCGATCCACCGGATCCCCGAACGGCTGGCGGAGCTCAGGCACATGCTGTTCGAGCGGCACGCCCCCGCGGCCGAGCCGGGCGATCAGCAGGCCAGGAAGCGGGCCAGGCCGAAGAAGCCGGGCGGGCCCGAGGGCGGCGACCTGGTCAAGCCGTACGACACGCCGGTGCTGTCCGAGCAGGACAAGCGCGCCGACCACTCGCCGGAGATCGTGCCCGGCCTGGTGGAGGAGGACCAGGAGGCGTCCGCCCCGGCGCCGGTCAAGAAGCAGGAGCCGCCGCAGCCCACGCCCGCGCCGCGCAAGGTCGAGCAGCTCGTCCTCTCGCCGCAGGCCGGGCCGTACAGCCTGCCCGACCTGCAGTTCCTCAAGCCGGGCAGCGCGCCCAAGCCGCAGACCAAGGCCAACACCGTCGTGGTCAACGCGCTGACCAGCGTGCTTGAGCAGTTCACCATCGACGCGCAGGTGATCGGGTTCACCCGCGGGCCGACGGTGACCCGCTACGAGATCGAGCTGGGGCCCGCGGTCAAGGTGGAGAAGGTCACGGCGCTCACCAAGAACATCGCGTACGCCGTGAAGTCGGCCGATGTGCGGATCCTGTCCCCGATCCCCGGCAAGTCGGCCATCGGGGTGGAGATCCCGAACGCCGACAAGGACCTGGTGGCACTGGGCGACGTGCTCAGGTCGCAGGTGGCCCAGGCCGACCACCACCCGATGATCGTGGGGCTGGGCAAGGACGTCGAGGGGCGCACGATCGTGGCCAACCTCGCCAAGATGCCCCACCTGCTGATCGCGGGCGCCACGGGCGCCGGCAAGTCGGTCTGCGTCAACGGGCTGATCACCTCGATCCTCATGCGCGCCACGCCCGACGAGGTGCGGATGGTGCTCGTCGACCCCAAGCGCGTGGAGCTGTCGGTCTACGAGGGCATCCCGCACCTCATCACGCCCATCATCACCAACCCGAAGAAGGCCGCCGAGGCCCTCGAATGGGTGGTGGGCGAGATGGACCGGCGCTACGACGACCTGGCCGCCAGCGGGTTCAGGCACGTGGACGAGTTCAACAAGGCCGTGCGCGCGGGCAAGCTGCAGCCGCCGCCGGGCAGCGAGCGGGTCTACCAGCCCTACCCGTACCTGCTCGTCATCGTGGACGAACTGGCCGACCTGATGATGGTCGCCCCGCGCGACGTCGAGGACTCGATCGTCCGCATCACCCAGCTCGCCCGCGCCGCGGGAATCCACCTGGTCATCGCCACGCAGCGGCCCTCCGTCGACGTGGTCACCGGCCTGATCAAGGCGAACGTGCCCTCCCGGCTGGCGTTCGCCGTCTCCTCGCTCACCGACTCGCGGGTCATCCTCGACCAGCCCGGCGCCGACAAGCTGGTCGGCCAGGGCGACGCGCTGTTCCTGCCGATGGGCGCCAGCAAGCCCATCCGCATCCAGAACGCGTTCGTCTCGGAGAAGGAGATCAACGAGATCGTCACGCACTGCAAGACGCAGATGCAGGCCGAATACCGGCCCGACGTGACCGCGACCGCCTCCGCCAAGCGGGAGATCGACGAGGAGATCGGCGACGACCTCGACCTGCTCGTCCAGGCCGCCGAGCTGATCGTGACGACCCAGTTCGGCTCGACCTCGATGCTGCAGCGCAAGCTCCGGGTCGGCTTCGCCAAGGCGGGCCGGCTGATGGACCTGCTGGAGAGCCGCGAGGTGGTCGGCCCGAGCGAGGGCTCCAAGGCGCGCGAGGTGCTGGTGAAACCGGACGATCTGCCTGCGCTGCTGGCCGACTTGCGTGGCGAATGACCCCGATGCACGCCCGCCCGACGATTACTGGTTGAATATGACTAACTACGCATCGTCGGGGGCTGGGAGGCGTGTGTCGTGGAGGAGCAGAGCATAGGAGCCAGGCTGGCGGCGGCCAGGTCGGCGGCCGGCATGACGGTCGCGCAGCTGAGCGCGGTCACCCGCATTCGTGAGGCGCTCATCTACGCGATCGAGCGTGACGACTTCTCGCAGTGCGGTGGCGACTTCTACGAGCGAGGGCACATCAAGGCCCTGGCCAAGGCGGTCGGCCTCGATCCCGAGGCCATGGTCCACCTCTACGACGAGCAGCACGGCGGCGCGCCGCCGCCGGTGCGGGCCGCCGCCGTGTTCCAGGCCGACCGCAAGATCAAGCTGTCCGAGCGCCGCGGCCCCAACTGGACGATGGCGCTGGGGGTCGCGCTGGCCATCGTGGTGGTCTTCGGCGTGGCCAGGGTGATGGGCGGCACGCCGGAGAAGGTGCGCTCGGCCGGCGTGCAGCAGGCGTCGGCGGTCCCGAGCGCGCCGGCGCAGGGGGCGGCCCGCGGCAAGGCGGCCTCCCGCGTCAAGGGCCAGGTCGTGGTCAAGGTCACGGCCGACCGCGCCGCCTACCTCAACGTCCGCGACGCCGAGGGCCACAGGTTGTTCGCCGGCACGCTGGAGGCGGGCAAGAGCTCCACGTGGCGGGCGCCGAAGCGGATCAATCTCCTGATCGGCGACGGGAGCGCCGTGTCGCTGCAGGTCAACGGCAAGAACCTGGGGCGGCCGGGCGGCAGCGGCGAGGTCGTGCGACGCTCGTTCGGGCCGCCAAAGCCCCAAGCGCGGTAGCCGGTGCGTCCGGCGGTGGCCAACTCCCAGTACCGTAGTGTGCACCATGTCATCCCGCCGAACCGCATCGCTGATCACGCTGGGCTGCGCCCGTAACGAGGTCGACTCCGAGGAGCTGGCCGCGCGACTTGAGGCTGCCGGTTGGCAGCTGGGCGACGACGACCCCGACGTCGTCGTCGTCAACACGTGCGGCTTCATCGATTCGGCGAAGAAGGACTCGATCGACACGCTGCTCGCCGCCGCCGACTCCGGGGCCAAGGTGGTCGCCGCCGGCTGCATGGCCGAGCGCTACGGCAACGAGCTGGCCGAGGCGCTCCCCGAGGCCAGCGCGGTCATCTCGTTCGACGACTACGCGGAGATCGGCGGCCGGCTCGACGACGTGCTCGCTGGCCGGCCGCTCAAGCCGCACACGCCGCGCGACCGCCGCACCTTGCTCCCCATTTCGCCGGTGGACCGTGCCGGTGCCCCCAAGGCGAGCATCCCCGGCCACGGCGACCTGCCGGAGGGGCTGGCGCCCGCCAGCGGCCCGCGGGTGCTGCGCAAACGGCTCGACGAGAGCCCCGTCGCCTCGCTCAAGCTGGCCTCGGGCTGCGACCGGCGCTGCACGTTCTGCGCGATCCCGGCCTTCCGCGGCGCCTATGTCTCGCGAGATCCCGAGGAACTGCTGGCGGAGGCCGACTGGCTTGCCGCCAGGGGCGTCCGCGAGCTCGTCCTGGTCAGCGAGAACTCCACCTCCTACGGCAAGGACCTGGGCGACCTCCGGGCCCTGGAGAAGCTGCTGCCGCGGCTGGCCGCCGTGGAGGGCATCGACCGGGTGCGCGCCAGCTACCTCCAGCCGGCCGAGCTGAGGCCGGGCCTGATCGACGTGATCGCGGGCAGCGAGGGCGTCGCCCCCTACTTCGACCTGTCGTTCCAGCACGCCAGCGGTCCCGTGCTGCGCCGGATGCGCCGCTTCGGCGATCCGGAGCGCTTCCTGGGGCTGCTGGAGTCCATCCGCGAGCGCGCTCCCGAGGCGGGCGTGCGCTCCAACTTCATCGTCGGGTTCCCCGGCGAGAGCGAGGAGGAGTTCGGCGAGCTGGTCGGCTTCCTGGAGCAGGCCAGGCTCGACGTGATCGGGGTGTTCGGCTACTCCGACGAGGACGGCACCGAGGCGGCCGGCTTCGACGGCAAGCTCGACCAGGAGCTCATCGACGAGCGGGTGCGCGTCCTGACCGAGCTGGCCGAGGAGCTGACGGCGCAGCGCGCGGAGGAGCGCATCGGCACCGAGGTCGACGTGCTCGTCGACGACGACCTGGGCGACGGCGGATACGAGGGCCGGGCCGCGCACCAGGGTCCCGAGGTCGACGGGTCCGTCACGGTCCAGGGCATCGGCCTGGTCCGGGGCCAGATCGTGCGCGCCGTCGTGGTCGACGCCGAGGGCGTCGACCTGATCGCGCGCATCAAGGCCGGTCCATGACCAGGGACGAGCGTCGTGTGGTGAGCCCGTGGAACGTCGCCAACATCCTCACGGTCCTCCGGTTGGCGCTCGTCCCGTTCTTCGTCGTCTGCCTCTTCCTGCCGGGCACGGGCTGGCGCCTGGCCGCCCTGGCGGTGTTCGCCGTGGCGTCGATCACCGACCACCTCGACGGTGAGCTCGCCAGGCGCTACGGGCTGATCACCGACTTCGGCAAGATCGCCGACCCGATCGCCGACAAGGCGCTCACCGGCGCGGCCCTGGTGTCGCTGTCGATCCTGGGCGAGCTGCCGTGGTGGGTGACGATCGTGATCCTGGGCCGCGAACTGGGCATCACCCTGCTGCGGCTCATGCTGATCCGGCGCGCCGTGATCCCGGCGAGCTACGGCGGCAAGGTCAAGACCGTGCTGCAGATCGCCGCCATCGTCCTCTACATCCTGCCCGGCGTGCCCGACCCGCTGCGCTGGATCATGATGGGCGCCGCCCTGGTCGTGACCGTGGGCACGGGCGTCGACTACGTGGTCCGAGCCGTCAAGCTCCGGAAGGTGGCGCGGCAGGTGCGCGGGGAGTAGAGAGATCTCACACACATTCGACGAGTGGCGGGGGAGCGAACATGGCGCGGGCCGCTGAGGCGATCTCCCTGCTGGTCGGGCGGTCTGCGACGGTCGCGGTGGCCGAGTCGCTGACCGGCGGGCTGATCGGGGCGGCGTTCACCTCCGTCTCGGGCTCGTCGAAGGCGTTCAGGGGCGGGGTCATCGCCTACGCCACGGATCTCAAGCAGGCCCTGCTGGCCGTACCCGTTGATCTCCTGCGGCGGGAGGGGGCCGTGCACCCGCAGGTCGCGGCGGCGATGGCCGCCGGGGTGGCGCGGCTGTGCGAGGCGACGTACGGGCTGGCCGTGACCGGGGTGGCGGGGCCGGAGCCGCAGGACGGCAAGCCGGTCGGCACCGTGCACGTGGCGGTCAGCGGGCCCGGCGGAGAAATTTGGGCGCGTGATCTGAGACTTCAGGGGTCGCGTGAACGTATCAGGGTAAAGACGGTGGACGAGGCAGTCGATCTACTGACAGGTGTGCTGAAGGCGAACAAGGGGGAACATTTCGGGTGATTACCGTGTTACGTCCCGAGCGAACATGCCAGGCACGGTCTGACGCCGTGTCGGTGGATGCAGGTACGGTGGAGCTGTGAGTGAGGTCCGTGAGCCAACTGCAAGCAGCGAGCGCCCGGCAGACGGGCCTGATGTGTCGCGAGAGAAGCCACGAGCGGCGGGCCAGGGGCGACGGCGGCGCCCGATGATGACGGCGAGGAGCATGTACGAAGCTAAGAAGAAGGATGGGCGGCACGACCCGATCGCGCGGAGCGTGGTGAAGACATCCACGCCGGGGAGGGAGCGACAGATGATTTTGCTGCGTCAGCTGCTCGGTGACGTGCTGAGACGGTTGCGCGTGCGGCAGGGGCGCACTCTCCGCGAGGTGTCCACGCTGGCGCGCGTCTCACTCGGCTACCTGTCCGAGGTGGAGCGCGGGCAGAAAGAGGCGTCCTCCGAGCTGCTGGCGTCCATTTGCGGCGCGCTCGGAGTGCCGCTCTCACAGGTGCTGCGTGAGGTCTCCGACCAGTTCGCGCTGGCCGAGCTGCAGGCGGCCCCTGTGCTCGCCGACGCGCCGGAGCACGAGCGCATCCCCCTTGCCGAGTCGGTGCCGGGGTCGATCTCTGACTCCGTGTTCCCCGAAGTCAAGGACATGGTGGCGGCCTAAGGCGGCTGACAGCCCGCGCACCACAGGACCAGCCGCTCCTGTGACCGCGCTCCCATCTCCCCTCGGCTGATGCGCGTGCCGCATCGGCGACATGGCCGGCCTGCCCTGCCGTAGACCCAGGTCTGGGCGGCGGGACGGCGATCTCCTGTGGTCACGGTGCCCGCCCACGTCTTGTTGGCGTCCAGGAGCCGGTGCGCCAGCGTGACGACGCCCTCCAGGTCCTCGATGTCCCCGACCTTCCGCCACGGCCAGATCCCGCGCAGAAAGAGGGTCTCGGCGCGATAGATCGTGCCGATGCCGGCCAGGTTGCGCTGGTCGAGCAGCGCGTCGCCGATCGTCCTGCCCGGATCCTCCCGCAGCCGCCGCACGGCCTCGGCCGGGTCCCAGTCCTCGCCGAGCAGGTCGGGCCCGAGGTGACCCACCACGCGGGCCTCGTCGGCGGTCTCGAGCAGGTCGACCATTCCCAGCCTCACGCCCACGGCCTCCCAGTCCGCGTTGGCCAGGACGAGCCTGACCACGTCACCGGGCCCCACCGAGCGCCCGCCCCCGTCGCGGTAGGGGCTCCCCCCTCCCCGAGCACGGGACCGCCGCCACGCGCCCTCCGGGATGGCGTACCGGCCTGTCGTGTCGTCCGGGATGGCGTACCGGCCTGTCGTGTCGTCCGGGGTGGTGGGCCCGCGTGTCGCGTCGTCCGAGGCGGCGGGGGCGTGACGGGGGTCGCGCGGGGCCGCGGGACGGCCGGAGGCGTCTCTCGCGGCCGTGACGCGCCAGCTTCCGTCCATGCGCAGGTGCGTGTGCACCGTCAGCCCGCCCTCCACGCGCGTGAGCAGGTGCTTGCCCCGCGACACGGTCGTGAGGACCACCCGGCCGGTGAGGTCGGCCGTGGCGTGGCGGGGCACGCGGAAGTCGGAGCGCGTGAGCACGCGCCCGTCGAGCGCCTGCCGCAGCCTGGTGGCGGTGCGGTAGACGGCGTCGCCTTCCGGCATGCCAACCAGTCTAGGAAAACGCCGGTAGCGCCCGGCGGAGGTGGTCAGTCCCAGGCGGCGGGGTCGGAGGCGAGCTGCCGGATGCGGTCGGGCAGCGAACCTGTCGCTACCTGCTCCAGCGTGACCTCCTCCAGGATGGACCGTTCGGTGGCGCGCAGGGCGATCCACACCTGCTGGAGCGACTCCGCGGGGCCGCGGTAGCCGACGTGCTCCGGGCGTTCGCCCCGGACGTTCGCCAGCGGCCCGTCGACTGCCCTGATCACGTCGGCCAGGGAGATCTCACCGGGGGGCCTGGCCAGCACGTAGCCGCCCTCTGGGCCTCGCTGACCGCGCACGAGGCCGGCCCGGCGCATCTGCAGCAGGATGTTCTCAAGGTATTTGGGCGGCATGTCCTGCTCCTTGGCGAGCTCGCCCACGGTGGTCGGGCCGGTACCGGCCGCGGCGAGTTCGGCGGCCGCGCGGAGGGCGTAGTCGACACGAGCGGAAAGGCGCATGTTGTCGATTATCCCTCCTGGTCAACAGTGGTTAGGCGCGAGGGCGGCACAACATGCCGGTCATCGGGTCTCCGGCAAGGGCGGGGCCTGCGGGGATGGCTGTTCGTGACGTTTCGTGCGCCTCTCGCGCCGATGTCTGGTGTCACTGTCCGTGCTGCTTCATACGCGGATCCATATGGCTGGACGGGGGGAGCGGTCCCGCGGGCCACGTGGACGCTCCAACCGGCGGTCCCGCAGGGCGAGGCGACGGGATTCGAAGCAGATCCTCGGGTTCACCTGCGGTGATTAGGCGCTGAGGAGCGCTAAACTTCCAACAACCTTTTCGATTAGACGGTGGGATTGAGCGTGGAGCGACGCCCTGGTGTGCCCAGACTTCTCAGGGAGATCAACGACCGGGCCGCGCTGGAGTTGCTGCTCGCCACCGGTCCGATGACTCGGGGGCAGATCGGCGACCTGACCGGTCTGTCCAAGGTCACCGCCTCTCAGACGCTGGCGCGGCTGGAGGAGCGCGGGCTGGTCGAGGTGGTGGGCACGCAGGCCGGTGGGCGCGGCCCCAACGCCGCGCTCTATTCCGTGATCCCGTCCAGCGCCTACGTGGCCGGGCTGGAGGTGGGGCCGGAGCTGGTCTCGGCGGCGGTCGCCGACATCAACGGCCGCACGGTGGCCGAGGTGACGTTCGATCCGAACGGCCACGACGACCTGGTCCCGGTGCTCCACGGCGCGATCATGAAAGCCTGCCGCAGCGCCAAGGTGAGCGTCGGCAAGCTGCGCGGAGTGGTGATCGGCACGCCCGGCGTGGTCGACCCGCGCAGCGGCGACGTCCGCTACGCCTTCGACCTGCCGGGCTGGCACGAGGGCAGCCACGAGGCGCTGGCCGGCGAGCTCAAGCGCGAGGTGACGATCGAGAACGACGTCAACCTGGCCGCCATCGCCGAACGCGTCGACGGGGCCGCCAGCGGGCTCGACGACTTCGTGCTGCTGTGGGCGAGCCGCGGGCTCGGCCTGGCCGTCATGCTGGGCGGCAAGCTGCACCGCGGGCGTTCGGGGAGCGCGGGTGAGATCGGCTACCTCGCCGTGCCCGGCGTGCCGCTGCCCGAGGACATCCGCACCACACCGGGGCGGCTGCCCTCGCTGGCGGGCGGCCTGCAGTCGCTGGTCAGCGCCGAGGCGGTGGCGGAGCTCGCCCAGGACCACGGCTTCCAGGCCGCGAGCGCCGGGGAGTGCGTGGAGATCGCGGTGGCCGCCGGCGCGCGGGGCGAGCCGCTGCTCGACGAGCTCGCGCACCGGCTGGCCCTGGGCGTGGCCGCGGTCTGCGTGATCCTCGACCCCGGCCTGGTCGTGCTCGGCGGCGAGGTGGGGCACGCGGGAGGCCGGGCGCTGACCTCCCGGGTGGAGGAGGCGGTGGCCCGCATCTGCCCGGTGCGGCCCCAGGTGGCCACCAGCACCGTGGAGGGCAACCAGGTGCTGCGCGGCGCCGTCCTCGCCGCCCTGAACATGGCCCGCGAGGGGCTCTTCAGCTCCTGAGGTGTACGGCCGGTGGCCTGAGGTCCTTCAGCCTGTGATGTGTGTGATGAGTGTGACTCATGTGACTCCTGTGATGAGCTCGGCGATGGACTCGGCGGCGACCTGGCAGCAAAGCGTGCTCCCGCCGGACGTCGCCACGTGCACGGCACCGGGACGCTCCTTGCCCGGCACGCCCAGCTCGACCACGACGGCGTCGGGGCGGCGGGCGAGCAGCAGGTCGGTGGCGGCGGGCACCCAGGCGTGCCGGTAGGCCGTGCGGGCGACGACCACCAGGAGCCGGTCCCCGCCCGCGTCGGCGGCCTCCGCCAGCTCCCCCACGCCGGGGTCGGCCAGCCGTACGGAGGTCGTCCCGGGGAGGAGCGCCGCGAGCGGGGTGGCGAGCCCCCAGGGGGTGGCCGGGTCGACGGCCAGGTTGGTGGGGGCGTCGAGCTCCACCACGTGAGGTGGCCCGATCGCCGTGAGCTGCTGGTTGACGGTCACGCGCAACGCCCGCCGGGCGGCGAGCCACGCGGCGTCAGTGGCCTCCGGGACGGGGGTGGTGGGGGCCGGGGGCCGGGTGGCCGCCCAGCGGGCGAGGGCGCGTACGCGGTCGGCGGCTTCCGCGAGGCGCTCCTCCGGGAGGGTTCCGTCCGCGACGGCGGCGACGATGGCGTTGCGGATCAGGCCGACGACTCCGGGCGTGGCGTTCTCGCCGCCGACGCAGATCGCGTCGGCTCCGGCGGCGAGCGCGCGGACGGCCGTGCCGCCCAGCCCGTAGCGCAGTGAGACGGCCGGCATCTCGATCCCGTCGGTGACGATGAGGCCGTCGAAGCCGAGCTCCTCGCGGAGCAGGCCGATCATGAGGCGGTGGCTGGTCGTGGCCGGCGAAGAGGCGTCGTACGCGGGCACGAGCAGGTGGCCGGTCATGACGGCCCGCACGCCGGCGGCGATGGCGGCCCGGTAGGGGAGCAGGGCGGTGGCGGCGAGCTCCTCCGCCGAACAGGTGATGGTCGGCAGTTCGTCGTGCGAGTCGACGGCGGTGGCCCCGTGGCCCGGGAAGTGCTTGGCGCAGCCCGCGACGCCGGCCGACTGGAGGCCCGTCACCCACGCGGCCGTGTGGCGGGCGACGAGCGCGGGGTCGGCGCCGAAGCTCCGGGTGCCGACCACGGGGTTGTCCAGGTCGGAGTCGATGTCGACGACGGGCGCGTAGTTGAGGTTGATCCCCGCCGCCGCCAGGTCGCGGCCGATGCCCTCGGCGACCACGCGGGTGAGTGCCGGGTCGTCGGCGGCGCCGAGCGCCAGGTTGCCGGGGCGGGAGCTGCCGGTGAAGGCCTCCAGGCGGGTGACGTCCCCGCCCTCCTCGTCGAGCGCGATGAGGGCGTCCGGATTCTCTGCCCGAATAGCAGCCGTAAGGGCCGATATTTGACTCTTTTGTACGAGGTTCCGGGAGTAGAGGGCGATGCCACCAAGGCCGGTCCCGAGGCGTCTTCGTACCCATTCCGGAAGGGTTGTGCCCTTGAATCCCGGTTGCAGCACGGCCTCGGCGAGCGCGGCCAGCACGGGACTGGGGGTGTTCGTGGTGGTCATGGCAGCTCCTCGTGTCCGTGCCGGATCTTGTGCCGCGAGGTCCTTGTCTGCGGTCGGCACCTGTGTATAGCATCAAACCGCCTAATTAATAGGAAACTTTCCTAAGAGTTATTTTGTCAACCTCCCAGTCAAGTTCCGCGGTCCAGGGGGACGGTCAGGATGCGGGTGGCACGGAGCGATACCGCGGTCATGTCGAGAGCCCAGGAGCGCCTGTGGTTCGTCGACCGGCTCTCCGGGGGCGGCGCCTCGTACAACATCGCGGTCGCGGAGCGGTTCACCGGGCCGCTCGACGCCGCCGCGCTGGAACGGGCGTTCACCGAGCTGGTCGCCCGCCACGAGGCGCTGCGCACGGTCTTCCCGGAGATCGACGGCGTCCCCACCGGCGTCGTACGGCCGGCGGGCCCGGTCCGCCTGGAACGGGCCGACACCACCGAGGACCGCCTGCCGGAGCTGCTGGGCGAGCGCTCCAACCGGCCCTTCGACCTCGCGGAGGGGCCGCTCATGAGGGTGAGCCTGCTGCGCGCCGGGCCGCTGGAGCACGTTCTGCTCATGGTCGTGCACCACATCGTCTGCGACGCGTGGTCGCTGGAGCGGATCGTCTTCCCCGAGCTCTCGGCCCTCTACGACGCCTTCGCCGGCGGAACGCCGGCGCCGCCGGCCGGCCAGGCCCCCGCCTACTCGGCGTACGCGCTGAGCACGCGCGAACAGGACCACGCCGGCGACCTCGACTTCTGGCGGGCCGAGCTGGCCGGGGTGCCCGCGCTGGAGCTGCCCGCCGACCGTCCGCGCCCCGCCACGCCCACCGGCGAAGGCGGCCTGGTCATCCACCGCATGCCGCATGAGCTGTGGCGGCGGGTCGAGGAACTGGCCAGGGCCGAACGGTGCACGCCGTTCATGGTCGTGATGGCCGCCTACCAGGCGCTGCTGTCGCGCTACACGGGCCAGGACGACTTCTGCGTGGGCACGCCCGTCGCAGGGCGCGACGAGGAGGAGTTCGAGCAGGTCGTCGGCCTCTTCGTGAACACCCTCGCGGTCCGCGCCGACCTGGACGGCGACCCCTCGGTGCGGGAGCTGGTCAAGCGGGTGCGCCGGCGGGTGCTGCGGGCGTTCATGCGCAGCGGGGTGCCGTTCGACGAGGTCGTCGCCGGGCTCCGGGTGACCGGCGACCAGGCGCCCCTGTTCCAGGCCATCCTCAACCTGGACAACCCGGGCGAGGGGCTGGACGAGGTGGCCGACTCGCTGCGGCTGGCGGGGCTGGAGCGGAGCCCCGTGGTGTCGGGGCTGGCGCCCGCCAAGTCGGACCTGGCGGTGGACGTGGTCGTCTACCAGACGCACCTGCAGTTCATCGTCACCTACAGCACCGATCTGTTCGAGCGGGCGACCGCCGAGCGGATGGCCGGCCATCTGCGGCGGCTGCTGGAGGAGATGGTGGAGCGGCCGCACGCCCGCCTGTCCGAGCTGCGGATGCTCCCGCCGGACGAGCTGGCGATCGTGCTGCCGGATCCGCCGGACCCGCTGGACCTCCAGGAGCCCCCGGACTGGCTGGACCGGTTGATCGCGGAGCAGGCCGCGCGGACGCCCGGCGCGCCCGCCGTCGTGACCGGCGGCGGCGTCCTCACCTACGCCGAGCTCGACCGGCGCGCCGGCGAGCTGGCCCGCGAGCTGGATGTGGCCCCCGGCAGCCTGGTGGCCCTCTGCATGAAGGCGAGCCCGGAAGCCATGGTCGCGCTGCTCGCCGTCCTCAAGGCCGGCGCCGCCTACGTGCCCGTCGACCCGGCCCAGCCGCCCGCCAGGAGGCAGGCCATGCTGGACGGCTGCGCCGCGGCCATCGACGAGGACGGCGTCACGCGGCTGCCCGGCGGCGCCGTCGTGGACGGAGCCGCGTACGTGATCTACACCTCGGGTTCGACCGGCACGCCGAAGGGCGTCGTGGTGGGCCACCGGACCGTCGCGAGGCTGGCGGCCTCGTTCCGCGACGCCCACGGGTTCGGCCCGGGGGAGCGGGTGCTCATGGTGCCGCCGCTGAGCTTCGACGCCTCGGCCGGCGACATCTTCCCCGCGCTCATCAGCGGCGCCGCGCTCGTCCTACACCCCGACCCCGCCTCGCTGGACGGCCGGGAAGTCCTGAGCCTGTGCCGCGAGCTCGGCGTCACCATGGTCGACACCGCCTCCGCCCTCTGGCAGCAGTGGGTCGAGGACCTCGCGGCGGACGGCCGGGTGGACGTGGGGCCGCTGACCACGATGATGGTCGGCGGCGAGAGCGTCCCCGCCGACCGGCTGCGGACCTGGGCCCGGCTCACCGGTGGCAGGGTCGCCTTCTACAACCACTACGGCCCCACCGAGGCCACGGTCTGCGCCACCGTGTACCGGACGGTGGACGGGGCCGAGCTGGGGGACCGCACGCACCTGCCGATCGGCACGCCGCTGCCGCACGTGCGCGCGTACGTGCTGGACCGGCACCCCGACCGGCGGGGGCTCCCGGCGCCGATAGGGGTGCCGGGCGAGCTCCACCTCGGCGGTGAGTGCGTGGCCATGGGGTATCTCGGGCAGCCCGAGCTGACCGCCGCGCGTTTCCGCCCCGACCCGTTCGCGCCGGGCTCCACCATGTACGCCACGGGCGACCTGGTGCGCCGCCGGGCCGACGGAACCCTGGACTTCCTCGGCCGCGCCGACAGGCAGCTCAAGGTGAACGGCGTCCGGATCGAACCCGGCGAGGTGGAGGCCGCCTGCCTCGCCCACCCCGGCGTCAAGGAGGCGGTGGTCGCAGCGTCCGCGGGCCGCCTGGTCGCCTACATCGTCGGCACGCCGCTGACGGCGGCCGGGCTGAGGGCCTTCCTCGCGGACCGGCTGCCCTTCGCCATGGCGCCCGCCGCCGTCGTCATGCTGGACGCCCTGCCGCTGACCCCGCACGGCAAGGTGGACCACCGGGCGTTGCCGGTGCCGGAGCCGGAGGCGTCGCCGTACGAGGGCCCGCGGACCCCGACCGAGCGGCGGGTCGCCGCCGTCTGGGAGGAGGTGCTGGGCGCGCGGGCCGGGCGGCGCGACAACTTCTTCGACCTCGGCGGGCACTCCCTGCTCACGCCGCGCACGGTCGCCAGGCTGGCCGAGGAGACGGGCGTCAGCGTTCCGCTCGCCGCGTTCTTCGCCTGCGCGGACCTGGCCGAGCTGGCCGCCGCCATCGACGGCCGTGCCCCCGCGGCACGGCCGGACCTGCGCGAGGACGCCACCCTGCCCGGCGACTTCACCGTCACGCGCACCCCGAGGCGGGGGCCGCTGCGGCGGATCCTCCTCACCGGCGCGACGGGGTTCCTCGGCGCCCACCTGCTGGCCGACCTCCTGGCGAACTCCGAGGCCACCGTGCACTGCCTGGTCAGGGGCGAGCGGCCGGGCGAGCGCATCCGGCGCGCCCTCGAATCGCGCGGCCTCTGGCAGGACGGCTTCGCCCCGCGCATCGTCCCCGAGCCCGGCGACCTGACCAGGCCGCTGCCCGAGCCGCCCGCCGACCTCGACCTGATCCTGCACAACGGCGGCCTGGTCGACTTCACCCGCCCGTACAGCAGGCTCAAGGCCGCCAACGTGGACGGCACGCTCGCGGTGCTGCGGCTGGCCGCCCGCGCCGCCACCCCCGTCCACCTGGTCTCGACCCTCGGCGTGTACCTGACGCCGGGCGAGCGGCTGGTCCGGGAGGGCGACCCGCTTCCCGACCCGGACCGCCTGCACCTCGGCTACGACCAGAGCAAGTGGGTGGCCGACCGGCTCGCCACGGGGGCTCGCGAGGCCGGGCTGGCCGTGGCGATCCACCGCCCGGCGCGGATCTCCGGCCACAGCCGCACCGGCAGGCAGGCCGAGGACGACTTCCTCGCCAGGTTCTTCGCCACCTGCGCGCTGCTCGGCTCGGTGCCCGACGGGGAGCGCCTCGACATGGCGCCCGTCGACCACGTGGCCGCCGCCATCGGCCACCTCGCCAGGTGCCGGGCGGAGGGCGACTTCCACTACCACAACCCGCGCACACTCGGCTCGGCCGACGTCGCCGCCGGACTCGCCGAGCACGGGATCCCGGTACGGCTGGCGCCCGGTCACGAATGGCGCGCCGAGGTGCGCCGCCGGCTCGCGGAGGGCGAGAGCCTCCCACTCGCCCCGTTCCCCGCCTTCCTGGCCGAGTACGGCGACGAGCGCGGCCCGAGCTTCGACTGCGGCGCCACCGAGACCCTGCTGGCCGGCGCCGGGCTCGTCTGCCCACCCGCCCCCGACCTGCTCGGCGCCTGCCTGACCCACCTGATCGACGCCGGAATCCTGCCGGGAGGCGGCCGTGCCTAGAGCGTTCCTCGCCATCTGGTCGTCCCAGCTGCTGTCCATCGTCACCTCCAGCGTCACGGGCTTCGTCCTCGGCGTGTGGGTCTTCCAGCGGACCGGCTCGGCCACCCAGTTCGTGACCATCACGCTCTGCGCGGTGCTGCCCGAGGTGCTGTTCTCGCCGCTCGCCGGCTCGCTGGCGGACCGCTGGGACCGGCGCAGGCTGATGATGGGGGCCGACCTGGGGGCCGCGCTGGCCACCGGAGCGCTGGCCCTGCTGCTCGCGCTGGGCGAGCTCCAGGTCTGGCACGTCTACCTGGTCACCGCGGTCAGCGCGGTGTTCGGCACGGCGCAGATGGCCGCCTACCACTCGATGGTGCCGCTGCTCGTGCCGAAGGAGCAGCTCGGCCGGGCCAACGGCATGCTGCAGGTGGCCGACGCCGTCCGCATCGCCGCGCCGCTGCTCGCCGGCGCCCTGCTGGTGGGCGTGGGCCTGACCGGCGTGGTGGTGATCGACCTGGTGACGTTCGCCGTCTCCCGGCTCGTGCTCCATCTCGTGCCGCTGCCGCGCGAGGTGACCAGGCCGGGCGGGGGCACGCCGGTCGAGCCGTGGCTGCGCGACCTGGCCTTCGGGCTGAGGTTCCTGCGGGCCAGGCGGGGGCTGCTCTGGCTGGTCGGGCTGCTGGCCGCCTACAACCTGTTCTTCGGCATGGCGGGCGTGCTGGTCCAGCCGCTGATCCTGTCCTTCGGCTCGGCCGCCCTGCTGGGCGCGCTCATGTTCGCCGGCGGCTCCGGCCTGTTCGCCGGCGGCCTGGCGATGAGCGCCTGGGGCGGCCCGCGGCGGCGCGTGCGCGGCCTGGTCGCCTTCATCGCGGCG
>NZ_QNFZ01000283.1 GCF_003313395.1 Nonomuraea lactucae
GCCCTCGTGGCCAGCTCGGCCGCGCGGGCGGTGTCCGCCGTCCGGGGGCTGCACCGTTTCGCGCTGCGCGAGGGCGTCACCGCGCACGACCCCGCGCACGAGGTCCGGCCGCCGCGCCAGCTCCGCAGGCTCCCCAAGGCGATCGCGGTCGACGAGGTCGAGCGGCTCATCGCCGCCTCCGGCCCCGACGGCGCGCCGCTGACCCTCCGCAACCGCGCCCTGCTGGAGGTCCTGTACGGCACCGGCGCCCGCATCTCCGAAGCCGTCGGCCTGGCGGTCGACGACCTGGAGGACGACCAGGCACGGCTGCGCGGCAAGGGCGGTCGCACCCGCGTCGTGCCGCTGGGCCGCTACGCCCGCTCCGCGCTCGACGCCTACCTGGTCAGGGCCAGGCCCGGCCTGCTCGCCCACGGCCGGGGCACCCCGGCGGTGTTCCTGAACGCCCGGGGAGGGCGTCTGACCAGGCAGGGAGCCTGGGAGGTGCTGCAGGCCGCCGCCGAACGAGCCGGACTCGCCGGGATATCTCCGCACGTTCTCCGCCATTCCTTCGCAACCCACCTCCTCGACGGCGGCGCCGACGTTAGGGTGGTGCAGGAGCTGCTCGGCCACGCCTCGGTGACGACCACCCAGGTCTACACCCTGGTCACCGTCGACAGGCTCCGTGAGGTGTACGCCGCCGCGCACCCCCGCGCCCGGCAGTGATCTATAGTCGATCGCGACGCGCGGCGCCCCCGGCGTGCCGCCTTGCCGCCTTTAGTGGCGACGCCATAGTGTCCGTCCGGACGGTCCGGTTCGGGATCGTCAGGGAGGTTCGAGCTGGTGACTGTGACGACCAACGGTTCGACCCCGGGGACCCCCGACAACCCCTGGGGTGACACGAAGACCAACGCGCCCTCCACCGGCGTGAATCTGGGCCCCACCAGGCGCCCCCGCCCGGTGTTCCCCGAGCCCGTGCCCCCGCAGACGCACGGCCCGGCCCGGGTGGTCGCGATGGTCAACCAGAAAGGCGGGGTCGGCAAGACCACCACCACCATCAACCTGGGCGCCGCGCTCGTCGAATGCGGGCTGAAGGTGCTGCTCGTCGACTTCGACCCGCAGGGCGCGCTCTCCGTCGGCCTCGGCATCAACCCGCTCCAGCTCGACCTGACGGTCTACAACCTGCTGATGGAGCGCAACGTCACCGCCCAGGACGTCCTCCTGGAGACCGGCGTCGAGGGCCTCGACCTGCTGCCGAGCAACATCGACCTGTCGGCCGCCGAGGTCCAGCTCGTCACCGAGGTCGCCCGCGAGCAGGTGCTCGGCCGCGTGCTCAAGCCGCTGCTGCCGCACTACGACGTCTGCCTCATCGACTGCCAGCCGTCGCTCGGCCTGCTCACGATCAACGCGCTCACCTGCGCCCACGGCGTCATGGTGCCGCTGGAGTGCGAGTTCTTCGCGCTGCGCGGCGTCGCCCTGCTCATGGACACCATCTCAAAGGTGCAGGAGCGGCTCAACGACGAGCTCGAGATCGAGGGCCTGCTGGCCACCATGTACGACGCGCGCACCCTGCACGGCCGAGAGGTGCTGGCCCGCGTCGTCGAGGCGTTCGGCGACAAGGTCTTCCACACCGTGATCAACCGCACGGTGCGCTTCCCCGACGCCACGGTCGCCGGTGAGCCGATCACCACGTTCGACCCGTCGTCGCTTGGGGCCAACGCTTACCGCGAGCTGGCGCGCGAGGTGCTCTCGCGCTGGCCCGCGCCTGCCACAATGGCCAGGTGACAGCGGAGGCGCGGCAGCAGACCACGGGCTTCCAGGTTCACCTGGACGTCTTCGAGGGCCCGTTCGACCTGCTCCTGGGCCTGATCGCCAAGCACAAGCTCGACATCACCGAGGTGTCCCTGTCCAAGGTCACCGACGAGTTCATCTCCTACATCCGCTCCCGCGGTCCCGAGTGGGACCTCGACCAGACCAGCCACTTCCTGCTGGTCGCGGCCACGCTGCTCGACCTGAAGGCCGCCCGGCTGCTGCCGTCCGGGGAGGTCGAGGACGAGGAGGACCTCGCGCTCCTGGAGGCCCGCGACCTGCTGTTCGCCCGCCTGCTGCAGTACAGGGCGTACAAGGAGGTCGCGAAGATCTTCGCGGGGCGCATGGCGGAGGAGGCGCTCCGCTTCCCCCGGGCCGTGTCCATGGAGCCGCGGTTCGCCGACCTCCTGCCGGAGCTCGTCCTCGGCATCGGCCCCGACCAGCTCGCCAGGATCGCCGCCCGCGCCTTCACCCCCAAGCTGCCGCCGACGGTCAACGTCGGCCACATCTACCAACCGCTGGCCAGCGTCCGCGAACAAGCCGCTATCCTTGTCCAGCGCTTGCGGCGCATGCGCAGGGCCACCTTCCGGGCCCTGGTGGCCGACTGCGAAGGCACTTTCGAGGTCATCGCCCGGTTTCTGGCCGTTCTGGAGCTCTTCAGGGAGTCGGCGGTCACGTTCGAACAGGTCGAGCCCCTGGGCGACCTGCACGTCACCTGGACGGGTAGCGACGACGGGGATGTCGCGGTGGGCGACGACTACGAGGAGAGCGCGGAGAAGGCTGCTGATGACTGACCGCCCGGACGATGCGCCGCCCCCGCCCAGGAGGTCCCCTGAGGCGGCGCTGCCCGCCTGGATGACCCTTCCCGGCTCCCTGGCCGGCCCACCGCCCGGCGCAGGTGAGGGGGAGGGGGCCGCCGCCCAGCCGCCGCTCGCGCCGTCCGCGGACGACGTGCCGCCTGCGGACGATGTGCCCGCGCTGCCTGCGGACGACGTGCCCGCGCCGGTCGCGGACGAGGCTCCCGCGCCCGAGGAGGCCGACCAGGCGGTCTGGGCCGAGGAGGCGACCTCCGGCGACGGGGAGGGCGACAGCGAAGGCATCGGTGAAGTCACTGTCACCGGTGAAGACGGTGGTGAAGGCAGCGGCGGCGGGCCGGGCCTGAGCGCCGCGCTGGAGGCCATTCTCATGGTGGTGGACGTTCCGGTCTCCGAAGTGACGCTGGCGCAGGTGCTTGAGCGGCCCACCCACGAGGTGGCCGCCGCGCTCAGGGCGCTCGCGGCGGAATACACCGGAGCCGGGCGGGGTTTCGACTTGAGAGAGGTGGCGGGCGGCTGGCGCTACTACACGCGTGCCGACTGCGCGCCGCTGGTCGAGCGGTTCGTACGCGACGGCCAGCAGGCGCGGCTGACCCAGGCCGCGCTCGAAACCCTCGCGGTGGTGGCCTACCGGCAGCCGGTGAGCCGCGCCCGCGTCGCCGCGGTGCGCGGCGTCAACAGCGACGGCGTCATGCGGACGCTCGTCGCCAGGGGGCTGGTCGAGGAGGCCGGCACCGACCCGGAGAGCCAGGCAGTGCTCTACCGGACAAGCTCATACTTCCTTGAACGTCTGGGACTGAAGGACATCAGCGAGCTCCCCGAGCTCGCCCCCTTCCTCCCCGACGACGTGGAGAATCTCGAGGAGACAACAAAGTGATCAACAGGCGCAGCACCCCGTCCGGTGATGGACGCGGTCGTGGACGCACCGGCGGCTCCGGCAGCCGCGGCGGCGGGCGTCCCGCCTACCGCTCGGACGACACGCGCGGCGGCTCACGCCGCGACGGCTTCCGAGGCGGTTCCCACCGAGACGACGACCGCGGCGGATACCGCCGCGACGACGGCGAGCGCGGTTACGGCCGCGACTCCAGGAGCGAGTACGGCTCCGCCCGCGACTCCCTCCGCGCCGACCGGGGCGGCTCCCGCGCCCGGTACGGCAGGCCCGGCTCCCGCGACGACCGCGGCGGCTTCCGGTCCGAGCGGCGCGAGGGTTCCAGCTTCGGATCCCGTGACGACCGCCGTGACGACCGCCGTGACGACCGTCGCGACGACCGCCGTGACGACCGCAGGAACGATCGCAGGGATGAGCGTCGTGACGACCGCCGTGACGACCGTCGCGACGACCGCGGGGACGGGCGTCGTGACGACCGCGGGGACGGGCGTCGTGACGACCGTGGCGGCTACCGGCGCGATGACCGTGCCGGCTACGGGCGTGACGACCGTAGCGGCTACCGGGGTGACCGGCGTGACGACCGCTACGGTGGCGACCGGCGCGAGGAGCGCGCCACCTTCGGCGGCGACCGTCCCACGTTCCGTGCCTCCCGGAGCGGGCGCAGGGAGGACACCGCCGGGACCCGCGCCCGCTACGGCAGGCGCGAGGCCGGGGGCGGCGACGGCGCCCCGCGTGACGACCACCGGCGCGTCGAGACCCGGCGTGACGACTACCGGCGTGACGACTACCGGCGCGACGAGTCCCGGGCGACGGACTCCCGCGGGGACGCGGGCCGCTCCGGCCGTACCCGCGGCCGGGACGATGTGCGGACGATCGGCGGCAGGCCCTCCGGCGGCAGGTCTTCCGGCAGCGGGTTCCCCCGGGGTGGCGCGTCACGGCGCGACGCCTACGGCGACGGTCGCGGCCGGGACGAGCGCGCGCCGCAGGACCGGTTCAAGACCGCGCGCCAGCCGCAGCGCGACCGCGACTTCTACCCCGAGGGCTACACCGACGAGCGCGACACCACCGAGGTCCCCGGCGGCGTGCGGCTGCAGAAGGTGCTCGCCCAGGCGGGCGTGGCCAGCCGCCGCGCGTGCGAGGAGATGATCGGCGACGGCCGTGTCACCGTGAACGGCCAGGTCGTACGGAGGTTCGGGGCCAAGGTCGACCCCGCCACCCAGGTCATCCACGTCGACGGCAAGCGCATCCCGACCGCCCCCGACCTGGTCTACTACGCCCTCAACAAGCCCATCGGCGTCGTGTCCACCATGGAGGACCCGCAGGGCAGGCCGTGCCTGGCCGACTACGTGGAGGAGCTGGCGCCGAGGCTGTTCCACGTGGGCAGGCTCGACACCGAGACCGAGGGCCTGCTGCTGCTCACCAACGACGGCGAGCTGGCCAACCGGCTGACCCACCCCAGCTACGGGGTGCAGAAGAAATACTGGGCCAAGGTGCCCGGGCCGATCCCGCGCGACCTCGGCCGCAGGCTCAAGCAGGGCGTCGAGCTGGAGGACGGCATCGCCAGGGCCGACGACTTCAAGGTCGTGCAGGAGCACGGCCAGCAGGCGCTGGTGGAGGTCGTGCTGCACGAGGGCCGCAAGCACGTGGTCCGGCGCATGCTCGAAGAGTCCGGCCACCGGGTCATCGACCTGGCCAGGATCGAGTTCGGGCCGGTCAAGCTGGGCCGTACCAAGCCTGGGACGATCCGGGCGTTGACCCTCAAAGAGGTCGGCGAGCTCTACGCCGTCGTAAAGCTGTAATCTGGCCAGAACGCAGGAGCCCGTGCGGAGGTCCGCACGGGCTCCAGGTCTTATGGAGCTCCAGGTCTACGAGAGGGGACGGACCACATGGTGCGGGCCATCCGCGGGGCGATCCAGGTGGACGCCGACGACCGCGACGCGATCATCGAGGGGACGACCGAGCTCGTCTCCGAGCTGATGCAGCGCAACCGGCTCACCACGGACGACCTGATCAGCGTGCTGTTCACCGCCACGCCCGACCTGACGGCCGAGTTCCCGGCGCTGGCGGCCCGCAAGCTGGGCTTCCACGAGGTGCCGTTGATCTGCTGCACCGAGATCGACGTGCCGGGGGCGCTGCCCAGGGTGGTGCGGCTGATGGCGCACGTGGAGACCGACCGGCCGCGTTCCGAGATCCAGCACGTCTATCTGCGGGGCGCCGTCGCTCTCCGCCAGGACATCGCCCAGTAGTCGGCCACCGTAAAGCGCCCGTCAACCGGCCGCGGGCATCGTACGAGAACAACCCGAGCAGCCAGATAAATCAGGACATCAGGACATCGACATGGCCTCCGAACTCCGCACCGTGCTGGTCGTCGGCACCGGTCTCATCGGCACCTCCGTGGCGCTGGCCCTGCGCCAGCGCGGCGTCCGCGTGCTGCTCGCCGACCGCGACCAGGCGGCGGTACGGCTGGCGCGGGAGCTCGGCGCGGGCGAGGAGTGGCGGCCCGCCCCCAAGCCCGGAACGCGCACGTCCGGCAGCCCGGTCACCGGCCCCACGTCCGGCAGCTCCGTCGCGGGACAGGTATCCGGCGGGCCGTACGGCGAGAAGGCGGATCTGGCCGTTATCGCGGTGCCGCCCGCGCACGTCGCCTCCGAACTGCTCGACCTGCAGCGACATGACGCCGCCGCCTACTACACCGACGTGGCCAGCGTGAAGGCGGAGCCGATCCAGCAGGCCGGGCAGCTCGGCTGCGACCTGAGCGTCTACGTCGCCTCCCACCCGCTGGCCGGGCGCGAGAGGTCCGGTCCTGGGGCCGCCAGGGCGGAGCTGTTCCTGGGGCGGCCCTGGGCGCTGTGCCCCACGGCCGAGAGCTCGCCCGAGGCCCGGGCGGCCGTTCTGCGGCTGGTGGAGCTCTGCGGCGCCAACCCCGTCGAGGTGGACGCCGCCGAGCACGACCGGGCCGTGGCCGTGGTCTCCCACGCTCCCCACGTCGCCGCCTCCGCCGTGGCCGCCCGCCTGGCCGACGCGACCGATGTCGCGCTGGGCCTGGCCGGGCAGGGCGTCAGGGACGTCACGCGCATCGCGGGTGGCGACCCCGGGCTGTGGCTCGGCATCCTGTCCGGCAACGCCGCCCCGGTGGCCGACGTGCTCGAGGCCGTCTCCCGCGACCTGGCGGAGGCCGCGAACGCGCTGCGCGCCCTGGCCGGCGGCGACGGCACGGCGGGCAACGACATCACGCACCTTCTCAAGCGCGGCGTCGCCGGTCACGGCCGCATCCCCGGCAAGCACGGCGGGCCCGCCCCGGCGTACGGGGTCGTCCAGGTGGTCATCGGCGACCGTCCCGGCCAGCTCGCCAAGCTGTTCCAGGTCTGCGACGAGGTCGGGGTCAACGTGGAGGACGTTCGCCTGGAGCACGCGCCCGGCCTGCCCCTGGGTGTCGCCGAGGTGTCGGTGCGGCCGGAGGCCGCCGCCGTGCTCAGCAGGGCGCTGCACGAGCGGGGCTGGCAGGTCCCCTGAGCGGGGGTCTCCCGGGCGTTGCGCGAGCGGGGCTGGCAAGGGTCTCCTGACCGGTCTCCCTGCCGCATTGGGAGACGTGGCGGCGGGCGCGGGTGGTGCGCCTGATGGGAGAGTATTCGTGGTGGGAGAGGCTCCGTACGAAGCCCGGCCGGGACGGCGGGTGCGGACGAACGGCGGCGTACGGGCTTGTCGCGGCGGAGGGAGGTGCCGCGAGGCGGTAGCCTCTTCAGGTTGGGTAAAGAGCGTGCAGAGGGAGAGGCTGTGACCGGTCTGGTCGTCGCCATGGACGGCCCCTCGGGGTCGGGCAAGTCGAGCGCGTCGCGCGGGGTCGCCAAGGCCCTCGGCCTGCGCTACCTGGACACCGGGGCGATGTACCGCGCGATGACCTGGTGGGTGCTCCACCACGGCATCGACCCGGCCGACGCCGCCACGGTCGCGGCCAGGGCCGCCGAGCCCGGCATCTCCTCCGGCACCGACCCCGACGGTCCCACCATCCACGTCGACGGAGTCGACGTGGCCGGGCCGATCAGGGAGGCGGTGGTCACCGCCGCCGTCTCGGCGGTCGCGGCGGTGCCTGAGGTGCGGACGCGCCTGGTGGCGCTGCAGCGGCAGATCATCGGCGCGGGCGACATCGTGGTCGAGGGCCGCGACATCGGCTCGGTGGTGGCTCCCGACGCCACGCTCAAGGTCTACCTGACGGCCAGTGCCGAGGCCCGCGCCCGGCGCCGCCACGCGGAGCTGTCCGGCACCACGCCGACAGGCACCACGGTGGAGGCGCAGCGGGCCGCGATGGCCAGGCGTGACGAGGCCGACTCGACACGCAAGACCGATCCACTCTCGATGGCGGCTGGCGCCGTCGAGCTCGACACCACCGCGCTGACCCTCGACGAGGTCATCGCGGAGGTGCTGAGGCTGGTCAAGGAGCGCACCTGACGGTGCGGGACTCACTAAGGAAGAGACATCGTGTCAACGGGGGACTGGGTCGAGGCTGAGCTCGACGACCTCGAAGTGTCCGAAGAACACGCCGACAGCACGCCGCTGCCGGTCGTGGCCATCGTCGGGCGGCCGAACGTGGGCAAGTCCACGCTGGTCAACCGCATCATCGGCCGCCGGGAGGCGGTCGTCGAAGACGTTCCGGGCGTGACCCGCGACCGTGTCACGTACGAGGCCAACTGGCGCGGGCGGCGGTTCACCGTCGTCGACACCGGCGGCTGGGACCCCGACGCCACCGGCATGGGCCTGCGCATCGCCGAGCAGGCCCAGGTCGCCGTTGAGCTGGCCGACGTGATCGTGTTCGTCGTGGACGCGACCGTGGGCTCGACCGACGCCGACGAGATCGTGGGCTCGGTGCTGCGCCAGGCCGGCAAGCCGGTCATCCTTGCCGCCAACAAGGTCGACAACCAGCAGATGGAGCTGGAGGCCACCTCGCTCTGGTCGCTCGGCCTCGGCGAGCCGCGTCCCGTATCCGCCCTGCACGGCCGTTCCAGCGGCGACCTGCTCGACGAGGTGCTCGACGCGCTGCCCGAGACGCCGCGTCAGACGTTCGGCACCGAGCGCGGGCCCGCCCGGGTGGCGCTGCTCGGCAAGCCCAACGTCGGCAAGTCGTCGCTGCTCAACAAGCTCGCCGGCGAGGAGCGCGTGCTGGTCGACCCGATCGCGGGCACCACCCGTGACCCGGTCGACGAGCTGATCGAGCTGGGCGGCCGGACCTGGCGCTTCGTCGACACGGCGGGCATCAGGCGGCGCGACCGCGAGCTGCAGGGGGCCGACTTCTACGCGGCCATGCGCACCAGGGCCGCGCTGGAGCGCTCGGAGGTGGCGATCGTGCTGATCGACGCCAGCGAGCCACTCACCGAGCAGGACCTGCGGATCATCGGCCTGGTGACCGAGTCGGGCCGCGCCATGGTGGTGGCGTTCAACAAGTGGGACCTCGTCGACGAGGACCGCCGCTACTACCTGGAGAAGGAGATCGACAGGCAGCTCGTACGCACCCCGTGGGCGCTGCGGGTCAACATCTCCGCCAAGACCGGCCGCCACATGGACCGGCTGGTCCCGGCTCTGGAGAAGGCGCTCGACTCGTGGTCGACGCGGGTGCCGACGTCCAGGCTCAACGCGTTCCTGACCGAGCTGGTGCAGCAGACGCCGCCGCCGGTGCGGGGCGGCAAGCAGCCCAAGATCCTCTTCGCCACGCAGGCGTCGGTGGAGCCGCCCAAGTTCGTGCTGTTCACCTCGGGCTGGCTGGAGGAGACCTACCGGCGGTTCATCGAGCGCCGCATCCGGGAGGAGTTCGGCTTCGCCGGGTCACCGATCGAGGTGACCATGAAGATCCGCGAGAAGCGGAAGGGCGGCGGCCAGCAGAAGAATTGACGCGCTCCCCGGCGTGAACGCCGGGGATTCAGCCTGTGCCGCGTGGTGTCACGCGGCACTTCTGTGGCTTCCTGTTTCATCGACCGTGCCCCCGCGCTCGCCCCGAGGAGCGGGCGGAGGGGTCTTACCGGTCTCCGCAGGCGTTTTGCGTCTCCGCTTCCCGCCCATCTCAGGCACAGGTTTCCGTCCAGCGGCGACGATCCGGCGTCCCTCGGCCCGGATGTTGATTGCGGCGTTGACATCCCGGTCATGGGTGGCCCCACACGGGCAGGCCCACTCCCGTACGGCCAGCGGCATCTGTTCGGCCAGCGCCCCGCAGGCCGAACAGAGCTTGGAGGAGGGGAGCATGGCCGACAGGGTCACATCGGTGCCCTGAACCCGGTCGGCTTCGGCCAGGACGCGGTTGTAGACGGCCAGGTCGCGTTGTCGTACGGCTTCGAGTTGCAGCCGCAACGGCCTGGCGTTGCCGCTGGACGGCGACCACGGCGGCAGCGGCCGCGAGCACCGCCAGCACGGTCAGCACGGCGACGATGCCGCTGCGCAGCCGGGCGGTACGGCGGTGCTGCCGAGTGCAGGCGGCGAGGAACGCGTGTGCGCCGGGGCTCAGGTCATCGGCCGCGTCGTGGCCCAGGCGTGCGCGATCGTCAGGCGGCTCCCCCGGTACAGCAGGGCGGAGTCGCGGCCTGCGCGCTCCCACGCGGCCGTGGCCTCTTCCAGATCCTGGTGGGTGAGCCGGCCGGCCTCGTAACCGGTCGCCTCGTCCCCGGCGGCGCCGGCCGTGACCCCCAGATCGCGCAGCAGCAGCTCGACCAGTCCTGGCTCGATGTCCAGCCCCACATCCCGCGTGGGATGGAGCGCGTGGCCGGCCCAGGCCGCGTAGAAGTCCGCCCGCAGTCCCGCCACGACCAGCGCGACGGGCGGTGACCGAGAGAGGTTGCGCGGATCCGCCATCCGGGTGAGTGACTCGACGAACACACGGCGCCGCCCGTCGTCGGAGCACAGGGAGAACAGTTCCTCAAGCTGGTCCGCCACCACCACGACCCGCGCCCCGGGATCCTCACCGCCGATGTGGCTGCGCAACGCCTCGCGAAGCGGCTCCTCGCACCGCTCCGGGTCGGCCGCGATCCGATCAGCCACCCGTCCGGCATCGGCGCCTGTGAGTGAACAGATCTGTTCGGCCAGGGCTCGCACTGGGTCGGAGGTGGGGGTGAACACCAGCGCGGGCCACCGGTTCGAGCCCGGCAGGGCACCCTGCTCCAGTCTGGCCAGCAGGCCGGCGCGCAGCAGCGAGGACTTTCCCGCACCCGACGACGCCACGACCATCTGGATTCCACCCGTGAGCAGGCGCTCATCGAGGCGGGCGACCAGCTCGGCGATCAACGCGTCCCGGCCGAAGAACCACCGCGCATGCTCACGCCCGAATGCAGCCAGCGCTGGATAGGGGCATTCGCCCACCACGGAGCCAGGCGCGGCACGCCGTGGCCCGAGCTGCCCGCCGCCATAGTGGAAGTGCTGATCCCGTCCCGCTTGGTTGACGAGGGCCTGGCCCGAGGCGTGGGCCTCCAGGTGGACACCCCCGTCGCCGGAGCTGGGCGCGGAGGTCTCCAGGGGCGGCTCGTCCGGATCCATCACGCGGTCCCCCTGCGGCGGGCAGTCGTTACGCCGGGCATGATCGGATCCACGCGCCACCCCTTACGCTCCGTTCGCCCGCGATAACGGTAGAACGTGCCGCGCGCGCCTGCCCGCCGAACCAGCGGACGGGGCATCGCCGGGCATCAGGGCGGTGAGCTAGGCCGGGCGCTTGGGCATGAGCAGCGCGGTGGCCGCCCCGATCGCGCACAGGACCGCCGTGACCAGGAACATCTCCGTGTACTCGACGTGCAGCGCCGCGTCCACCTTGGCCAGGTACGCGGCCAGCTCCCTCGCGTGGACCGCCGGATCCACCCCGAACGGCAGAGGCGTGTCGAGATGGGCGGTCAGCGACTGGAAGCGGTAGAACCCCCACGCCGACACGGCCGCGATGCCGATCAGCATGCCCATCATCCTCGCCACCACCACAGCGGCCGAGGCCACGCCGTGCTGGACGGCCGGCGTCACCCGCAGCACCGCCGCCGAGACGGGCGCGATGACCAGCCCCAGCCCGAACCCGGCGACCAGCAGCGTCACGTCCACCATGAGCCGCGCCCCGGCCAGGTCGAGTGGCCAGCGGCTCATCAGCACGTAGCCCACGGCGGCGATCAGCAGGCCCGTGACGGAGACGGCCCGGTCGCCCAGCCTGCGGGCCAGCAGCCCGCCCAGCACCGCGCCCACCGGGAGCGCGATCAGGAACCTGCCCAGCACCAGGGACGCCTCCAGCGCCTCAATCTCCAGCAGCGTCTGCGCGGCGAACTGGACGAAGACCATGGTGACCAGCAGCGCGGCCCCGGTCAGGAAACTCACCGCGAGGGTGGCCAGCAGGGGGCCCTTGCGGGTGGCGGACAGGTCGAGCAGGCGTACGGGGGAGCGGACCTCCCACCAGACGAACGCGGCCCCGGCGAGCACTCCCGCGCCGATCAGGGGCAGGCCCCAGGGCGGGAGAACGGCCGCGGCCGGGTCGGGATTGTACAGGCCGGCCACCAGGAGGCTCAGGGCGAGCGCCAGCAGCCCGCCTCCCACCCCGTCGATCCGCCCGCCCGCCCCGGCGGCAGTGCCGTCCGGCCCACCGCCCTCGGGTGGGCGCTCCGCGACCGCGGCCATCTCGATCGAGTGGCCCGGGCCCGTGCCGGGCACCGCGTGCTCCCCGGGTGCGGGTGCGGGTGCGGTCGCCGTGGCGGGCGCGGAGGTGGGGGTGCGGCGAGGCGGAGGGACGGTGAAGTGGACGGCGACGGCGGCCAGGGCGGCGAGGGGGACGTTGAGCCAGAAGATGGCATGCCAGCCGCCCAGCTCCACCCCCAGGAAGGCGGTGGCGGGCATGAGGGCCAGCAGTCCCCCGTACAGCGGCCCGAGGGCGCTGCCCAGCTCCTGCGCCGCGCCGACCGCCCCCAGGGCCACCGGCCGTTCCCGCTCGTCCCACAGGTCGCCGATGAGCGCCATCGTGATGGGCAGCAGGGCGCCGCCGGCGACGCCCTGGATCGTGCGCCCGGCCACCACCATGACCTCGCCGGCCGCCAGCGCGGTCAGCACCGAGCCCAGCGCGAACGCGGCCAGGCAGGCGTGGATGAGCGGGCGCCTGCCGTACCGGTCGGACAGCTGGCCGAGCAGCGGCATCGCGGCGATGTACCCCAGCAGGAACCCGGTGACGACGGGTGTCGCCCGTTCCAGGCGGTTGATCGGGATGCCCACGTCCTCGGCGATGTCGATCAGGACGGTCACGACCACGTAGGCGTCCAGCGCGGCCAGCAGCACCACCGCGCCGCCGACGCCGAGCGCGACCCGGCGCGCGGCCCTCATTTCCCGCTCCTCATTTCCCGGCCTTCATTTTCCCGGCCTTCATTTCACGGGCCTCATCACGAGGAGGGCGGCGGCGTGATCGTGACCGGCGCGTCGTAGTCGGCGAACGACACCGTCACGGTGCCGCCCTGCAGCGGCAGCTCGATCTTGGTGAGCCTGCTCGACGCCTTGTCGATCCAGACCTTGCCGTTGACGCCCTCCGTGACGCCGGGCACCAGCCTGCCGAGTGTCTGGCCGGAGAACGAGGTCGCGACCCGGTAGACGTCACCCTCCGCGGCTTCGACCCGCGGGTCGCCGGCCCCGGCGAGGAGCTGGGAGATGCCCTTGGCCGGGTCGAGGATCACCGACGGGTCGTAGAACTGGGCCAGGTCCTTTCGGGTGAGCTTCTGGAAGCCGCCGGTGGGGCCCTTGAAGTGGACCGTGTCGCCGATCAGCGAGAAGGTGATCTCCTGAAGGCTGCCGAGCACGTCGAGCGTGATCGTGCCGTCGGCGTCGCCCGCGGCGGTGAGCCTGCCGTCGGCCTTCTTCACCGGCACCTTCGGCTTGCCGTCGGTGGAGATGGAGAAGGCGGCCGACTTGACCGACTTCATGGCCTGCGAAGCCTTCTTCATGAGGTCGGGGCCGGCGGGCAGCTCGGAGCCGCCGCCCGACGAGCAGGCCGAGATCACCGCGACAACGAGCAGTGCCAGGAGCTTTCTTAACATGAGCGGATCGTAGCGAGCGGCCGGAACCGCCGTGAACGGCGGCTGGTATCGGTTGGGTGTCAGCGCAACTTCTTCAGGTGGTCGACGACGGGCTGGTAGGCGGCCTCGATCGTGTGGAGCTGGTCGTCGGTCAGCCGGTCGATGAAGTGCTCGCGCACGCTCGCCACGTGATCGGGCGCCACCCGCTGGATGGTCTCCCAGCCCTCCTCCGTCAGCACCGCGAACGTGCCCCGCCGGTCGTCGCGGCAGTCTTGCCGGGTGACCAGACCCTTGGCCTCCATGCGGGAGATCTGGTGCGACAGGCGGCTGCGCGACTGGATGGTCGCGTCGGCCAGGTCGCTCATGCGCATCCGGCGGCCGGGGCTCTCGGAGAGGTTGACCAGGATCTCGTAGTCGTTCACCGACAGTGAGTGCTCCTGGAGCTCGCGGTCGAGCCGGTGCATGAGGAGTTTGTGCAGGGCCAGGTGGGTTCGCCAGGCACGCTGCTCCGCGGGGGATAGCCAGCGAGGCGCGCTCATGATCTCCAATCTAGCGCACGTTCCGTGAGCCTACGGTTCCGCTAGCTGAACGCCATCACGATCGCCACGCCCACGACGTGCATGACCACGACGGCGACGATCAGCGAGACGAACACGAACTTCGCCGGCCCGTGCTCGAAGGTCCTGCCCTCCTCGAGCGGCTTGCGCGCCGCCACGCGGTCGGCGATCCGCTCCTCGATGGGCTTGCGATAGAACATGCGTCTAGATTATCCGGGAATCGGGACTCCAACGGCTGGCGCCTCTGTGACACCGGCCACGCCCTGGCGGCGGTGCGCCGGAATCTCGGACGCGACCTGCCACGGCGGTCCTGTGCTGCCCGCGGGCGGGGGTGATCCGGGGAACGGCAGAAGGAGAACGATGCGTCCGACGGACGCCGCCGCGGCCGACGCCACGTCCGTCCCCGCTCCCGCGCAGGCCGCACCGGCGTCCGCGGCGCGCCAGACGGCCCTGCCCCAGGGTTACCAGCTTGTCACCCTGCCCAACGCCAACGTGCCCAACTTCCAGCGGCGCACGCTCTACTGCCCCGGGTGGAAGAGGGTCCTGGGCGGTGGCGCCGAGGCCCCGGGCAACGACGCGATCCTGGTCGGCTCGTTCCCCACCGATGACGGGCGCGGCTGGATCGGCATCGGCCGCCAGAACGCCTACAGGGACGTCGGCATCAGCGTCTTCGCCATCTGCGCCGACTGACGTGCCGGTGTCATCCGGCCCCGGTCACACGCCAGGCCGGGGCCGGTACGCGCCTGGCGTCGGGGCGTGCCGCGACGTGACCAGGATTTCACCGCCCGCCGACTCCCGCGAAATCCGGCGAAAACTACCATGAGTGAATATTTGCCCATAGGAGCACCCTGGGGGTGCGGACATGGCTGACCTGCTCAAACGCGAGCTGGAGTCGCTGCGCGAGAGGTGCGCCGGGCGCGTGGTCACGAAAGACGACATCGACTACGACGCCATGCGGTCGGTCTGGAACGGCGCCGTCGACCACCGTCCCGCCGTGATCGTACGCTGCGGCGGGCCAGGCGACGTCTCGGCGGCCGTCAGATTCGCCCGGGAGGAGGGCCTGGAGATCTCGGTGCGCGGCGGCGGTCACGGCGTCGGCGGCGCCGCCGTGACGTCCGGCGGGCTCATGCTCGACCTCGGCCCGCTCCGCCACGTCGAGGTGTACCCGCGCGCCCGCAGGGCGGTCTGCGGCGGCGGCGCCACCTGGGCGGACGTCGACGCGGCCACCCAGGCGTACGGGCTGGCCACGCCGGGCGCGACGGTCAGCCACACCGGCATCGGCGGGCACACTCTGGGCGGCGGGCTCGGGTGGCTGACCCGCCGGCACGGGCTGACCGCCGACAACCTGGAGTCGGCCGACCTGGTCCTGGCCAGCGGCGAGTACGTGCACGCCTCGGCCCGCGACCATCCCGAGCTGTTCTGGGCCATCCGGGGCGGCGGCGGCAACTTCGGCGTCGTCACCTCCTTCGCCTACCGGCTGCACCCCGTGGGGCCCGCCGTGCACGTCTCGCTGCTGTTCTGGGAGGCGGAGCGCGGGGCCGAGGCCGTCCAGGTGATCGACGAGGCCGTGCGCGACCTGCCCCGGCACGTCGGCGTGCTGGCGGCGTTCGGCATGAGCGCGCCGCCCGCGCCGTACGTGCCCGAGGAACACCGCCTGCGGCCCGGTCACGCGATCGTCGTGGCGGGGTTCGCCTCACCCGAGCAGCACGAGGCGGTGGTGTCGCCGATCAGGGCGGCCCTGGCGCCGCTGTTCGAGTTCGGCGCGGCGATGCCGTACACACGGCTCCAGTCGTTCCTGGACGAGAGCGCGCCGTGGGGCGTCCTGGCCGACGAGAGGGCGGTGGACCTGCCCCGGCTCACCCCAGGCGCCATCGCCACGCTCTGCGAGCACGCGGGCCGCAAGCGGTCGCCCCTGTCGTTCATGCCGGCGTTCCATCTCGGCGGCGCGTTCTCGGCGGTCGGCGAGGAGGAGACGGCCTTCGGGGGCAGCCGCGCGCCGCACTACACGGTGTCCATCGTCGCGATGGCCCCCTCACCGGACGGCCTGTCCGCCGACCGCGACTGGGCCCACGCCGCCTGGGAGGCGCTCCTCCCGTACGCCGACGGCACCGGCACGTACGTCAACTTCATCACCGAGCCGGACGAGGACCGGGTGCGGGCCTCCTACGGGCGGGAGAAGCACGCGCGGCTGGCCGCCGTCAAGGCCGTCTACGACCCGGACAACACGTTCCACCTCAACGCCAACATCACGCCCGGAGGGTGACGGCTCCCCGGTCGTGGGGCCGGATGCCGGAAGGTCGGGGCGTCGCCTGGACGCCCCGGCCTGACCGCGCCGCACGGAAGCCCCACGGAAGCCGGACGGAGAGCCGGACGGAAAGCCGGACGGAGAGCCGGACGGCGCGGTCGTGCTCACCCGGTCGTGGACTGTGACGTCAGCCGCGGGCGGGGAGGTTGTACGTGTATCCGGGCAGGCCCGGAATCGGACCAGGCATCGGGCGGACCTGGGCGCTCTGGGCCGCGGTCTCGTCCGGTGGCACGGCCGGGCACCTGGTGCCCTGAGCCGGTGTGGCGAGCGAGATCAGGTAGCCGTCGATCGCCCGGGTCGGGCAGTCGCCCCGGCCGTAGATGCCGTGCCCCCAGCCCTCGTAGGTGAGCAGCGTGGCCTCGTGGCCGATCTGCCGGGCGGCGTTGACCGCCCACGGGTAGCCGGTGGCCGGGTCGTGCAGGGCGTTGACGAGCAGCAGGGGCGGCGTGCCGTCCACGCGGAGCCGGTGCTGCGGGTTGGGGATCGGGGCCGGCTGTCCGAGGCAGGCCAGTGTCATCGAGTGCGCCAGCGGGCTGACCAGCATGTCCGGCGCGATGGCGGCCGACCTGCGCAGCAGTCCGGCGTACTCGCGGTAGTCACGGACGGGCAGCAGGTAGTCCTGGCAGAAGACCTGGGTCGCGTCCCTCAACACCGGCTGTGGGTCGTCGGCCGGTGGCGCGACGAGGCGCCGTGCCGTCCCCGAGCCGCTTTCCAGCGCCAGCAGGGACTCGGCCAGGTACTGGTACGTGGGGCCGTAGGACGCGCCGAACGCCTCCGAGATGAGGTCCAGCCTGGACAGCTTGACGTCGGGCTCCCCCGGCCAGGTCAGCTCACCGCGTTCGGCCCGCGGCAGCAGGCCCCTCCACACGGCCCGGACGTCCTTGCCGTGCAGCGCGCACGAGGGGGTGCGGTCGCACCAGGCCACGAACTCGTTGAAGGAGTCCTGCGCCGTCCACGACTCGGTGTCCAGGAACCCCTTCGTACCGAGGCTGTGGTCCATGTTGCTGTCGAGCGTCAGGGCCCGGACACGTTGCGGGTAGCGCTCGGCGTACAGCTGCCCGATGAGGGTGCCGTACGAGACGCCGTAGTAGGTGAGCTTGTCGTCGCCGAGCGCGGCGCGCAGGGCGTCGAGGTCGCGCACGACGCTGCCCGTGTCGACGTGGTCGAACAGCGGGCCAGTACGCGCTCTGCAGTCCTTCCGGTACTCGGCGTTGTGGGCGAGGATCGCGTCGAACTCGGCCTGGCTCTTGAGCGACAGCGCGTCGGGGAGAGGCCGGTTGGCCAGTTCGAGCGAGCACAGGATGGGGTGGCTGAGCCCCACGCCGCGCGGGTCGAACCCGACGACGTCGAAGCGCCGGGTGATCTCCGGCGTGAAGCCGATCCAGTCCCCCAGGACGGCGCCCACCCCGGAGCCGCCCGGCCCGCCGGGGTTGATCACCAGGGAGCCGATCCGGGCGGCGGGGTCGGTCGCCTTGCGCCGGGCCAGCGCCAGCTCGAACGTCTCCCCGCCGGGCTTGCTCCAGTCGACGGGCACGGTGAGCTTGCCGCACTCGGCGGTCTTGTCCTCCTCGCAGGGCGCCCAGGAGATGGCCGGGGGACGGGCGGCGCCCTCGGGGTCCGCCGGGCTCGCCGCGGCCGGAGCCACGGGCAGCAGAGGGACGGCTAAGGAGAGCAGCAGGGTGGGAATCAGGACGTGTCTGCGCACATCGAGTCCAATCGTCGGGTACTTGATCATCGACCAGATTCCCCGACAACGTCATCAGACTCCAGTATGAAAATCGTGTCATACCCAGGTCCCACGACCGGGCCGCCCGGAGATCAGCTGAGCAGGCCCGCCATCCAGCTCTCCACCTCGTCCGGGTGGCGCGGGAGCGCGGAGGACATCATGCGGGCCCCGTCCTTCGTGATCACCAGGTCGTCCTCGATGCGCACGCCCAGCCCCCGGAACTCCTCCGGCAGCGTGAGATCGTCCGGTTGGAGGTAGAGGCCGGGTTCGACGGTCAGCACCTGGCCCTCCTCCAGCACCCCGTCGAGGTAGGCCTCGGCACGGGAGCGGGCGCAGTCGTGCACGTCGAGTCCGAGCATGTGGCCGCTGCTGCACAGCGTGTAGCGGCGGTAGAGGCCCGTCTCCATGAGCGCGTCGGGGGAGTCCTTCAGCAGGCCCCACT
The DNA here is from genome assembly GCF_003313395.1 of Nonomuraea lactucae. Taxonomy (GTDB): domain Bacteria; phylum Actinomycetota; class Actinomycetes; order Streptosporangiales; family Streptosporangiaceae; genus Nonomuraea; species Nonomuraea lactucae. The sequence goes on from NZ_QNFZ01000283.1 coordinate 18,512, forward strand.
CGTGCAGGCCCTCGCAGATCACCCGCATCGCCGCCAGGTGGAAGTCGCGGAAGCGGGCGCCCGGCCTGAGCGTCGCGATCGCGGCGGTCTGCGCCTCGTACACCAGCTCGTACACCTGCCGCTGCACCGGTCCGAACCGGCCGGACAGCGGCATCGTCCGCGTGACGTCCGCCGTGTAGAGCGTGTCGGTCTCGACGCCCGCGTCCAGCAGCAGCAGGTCTCCCGGGCGCAGCCCGCCGTCGTTGCGGATCCAGTGGAGCACGCACGCGTGGGCGCCGGAGGCCACGATGCTGTCGTAGCCGACGGTGTTGCCCTCCAGCCGCGAGCGCAGCCCGAACACGCCCTCCAGGTGGCGCTCGCCGCGCGGGTGCCCGAGCGCCGCGGGCAGGGCGCGCACCACGTCCTCGAAGCCTCGCACCGTCGAGTCGACCGCCGACTGCAGCTCGCCGATCTCCCACTCGTCCTTCACCAGCCGCGTCTCCGACAGGAAGCACTCCAGCTCCGCGTCGCCCTCACCCGCGGCGACCATGGCGTCCACCTTCGCGTCCACGCCGCGCAGCACCCGGGCCGGGCCCTTCACGTCGAGGTCGCGGATGTGCGCGCACTCCACCTGGTACAGCTCGGCCGCCTCGGCCAGGTCGGGCCTGCGGCCCACCCAGAACTCGCCGTAGCGGCGGTCGCGGTAGAACTCCTCGCCCTCCTGGCGCGGGGAGCGCGGCCTGAGGTACAGCCTCGCCTCGCCGGACGGCTCGACGACCAGCACGTCGTCGGGCTCGCCCGCCCCTGTCAAGTAGGAGTGGGCGCTGTGCGGCCGGAAGGGGTAGTCCCAGTCGTTGCTGCGCACCTTGAGCGTGCCCGCCGGGACGACGAGCCGCTCGCCCGGGAAGCGCGCCGCCAGCGCGGCGCGGCGCTTGGCCGCCCACGGCGCGAC
>NZ_QNFZ01000285.1 GCF_003313395.1 Nonomuraea lactucae
CGGCCTCGGCCGCCTCGGCGGCCAGGCGCACGCCCTTCGCGCGGGCCAGCGGCTCGGCCCCGGCGACGGTGTCGGCCACCAGATCGGCCAGTCCGATGCGGGCCCGCGACAGCCGCAGCGCGCCCGCGTGGATGCGCGACAGCTCGAACAGGTCGTCCACCATCACCGACAGGCGCTCCACCTCGTGCTTGATCTGCCCGTGATAGCGCGCCACCGTCGCCGGGTCCGACACGACCCCGTCCTCCAGCGCCTCCGCCATCGCGCGCATCCCGGCGAGCGGGGTGCGCAGGTCGTGGCTCACCCACGCCACCAGCTCGCGCCGCGCCTCCTCCAGGGCGCGTTCGCGCTCGTACGCCTCCTCCAGGGTGTTGGCGATCGTCTGGAGCTCGGCGGGCAGCCCGCGGGGCGCGCTGAACGGCAGGTGCCGTACGGCGGCGACCAGCCGCCTGCTCTCGCCCACCACCCGCCTGGCCAGCACGAAGGCCACTCCCAGGCCGACCAGCCCGCCCACGGCGACGACGCTGAGCACGAAGTCGCGGACCGAGCCTTCGATGATCATCTTCAGCGTGATGGCCACCACGCCCGCCAGGGTCGCGACGATCGAGACCACCATCACGACCGTCAGCATCACGCCGATGGAGCGCGTACGCAGCGACCACATCGCCCACACGCCGAGCCCGGCCACGATCAGCCCGAGCCCCGCGGTGACCGCCACGATCATGCCCAGATCGCCCATGGCCGCCGCCGCGCGCACCCCGCCGTTCATCCCCCGCTCTCCAGAGGCTCGTAGCGGTATCCGACGCCCCACACCGTGACGATCCTGCGCGGCTCGGTCGGATCGGGTTCGATCTTCTCGCGTAGCCGCCTGACGTGCACGGTCACCGTGGAGGAGTCGCCGAACGACCAGCCCCACACCTGGTCGAGCAGCGCCGACCGGCTGAACGCCTGGCGGGGGTTGCGCATCAGGTAGGCGAGCAGGTCGAACTCCCTGGCCGTCAGCATCACCTCGTCGCCGCCCAGCCGTACCTCGTGCGCCCCGACGTCCACCACCAGGTCGGCGTCGCGCAGCACGCCCGATCCGCCCGTGACGGACGCGCCGCGCGCCCGCCGCAGCACCGACTGCACGCGCAGCGCGAGCTCGCGCGGGCTGAACGGCTTGGTCACGTAGTCGTCGGCGCCCGTCTCCAGGCCGACCACCCTGTCGATCTCCTCGCCCAGCGCGGTCAGCATGATCACCGGGACGGGCCAGCGCTCCCTGAGCTTCCTGCACACCTGCAGCCCGTCGACCTTGGGCAGCATCAGGTCGAGCACCATCAGGTCGGGCGGGCGGGCCAGCGCCCGGCGCAGCGCCTCCGCGCCGTCGCCGACGCACTCGACCTCGTGGCCGTCGCGCTCCAGGTAGCGCGCCACCACCTCGGCCACGGTCGGGTCGTCGTCGACCACCAGGATGCGCGTGTTCACGCTTTCACGGTACGGCGGGGCGGCGCCGGACCGACAGCCGCGTCATCGGTCCGTAAGACGCGCGGATCATGGCCACAGGACGTACGGTGGGCTCATGAGTCGAGTCGTCATGCTCGTGCTGGGCGCCCTTCTGGCGCTCTTCGTGCTGTTCAACTTCATCCTTCCCATGCTGATGGGCCTGCTCAAGGTGGCTCTGATCATCGGCGTGATCGGCCTGCTCGTCTTCATCGCGGTGACCGTGGTCGGCAAGTCGTCGTCCCGCTGAGCTCCTCGTCGCCGTGACCCTGTTCCTGCTCGACCCCTGGCTCGTGGGCGTGACCATGGTGGCGGTCCTGCTGCTGGTCAGCTGGGCCGCCAGACTGCTGCCCGTCGGCGGCGCGGAGCCGTCGGCGTCCCCGCTGGTGTACGCCCGGCGCACGGCCTTCCAGCGCCAGCGCGATCCCGACGCGGCCGGCCGCCCGCGTCCGCGAGCTCCTTCATCCTGCCCCGCTTCCGGTTAGGCGGGGCTCTGTCCGACGAGCCCTGATCGTCTTCTCCGACTCGATCCGATTGAAGGGCTCATGATCGACTCTCTTGTCACGTTCGTCGTTGGCCTGTCCGGGGGGCACGCCGCGCTCGCCATCGTGCTGTTCACGCTGGCCGTACGGGTGCTGTTGCTCCCGCTGAGCATCCGGCAGGCGCGCAGCGCCCGCGTCAATGAGCGCCTGGCGCCGAGGCTCGGCCAGTTGCGCAAGCGCTTCGAGCGCGATCCGCAGCGGCTGAGCAAGGAGATCTCCGCGCTCTACGCCAAGGAGGGCACGTCGCCGTTGGCCGGGATCATGCCGGGGCTGGCGCAGGTGCCGTTCATGTGGCTGGTGTATCAGGTCGCCACGCATCCGACCGCGCTCGCCGGCCAGTACCTGCTGGGGGCGCCGCTGGGACACCAGGTCGCCGGAGTGGTAGCCAATTACGGTCTGATCAGTTGGCCGTTTTCGGTCTTCGCTGTGTTGATCGCGTTGATCACACTGGTCGCGTGGCTGTCGTCCCGCAAGATCAGGGCGACGCTGACCGCGGAGCAGCCCGAGGCCGTCCGGAAAGTCCTGCCGCTGCTGCCGTTCGGCTCGGTGCTCGCCGCCGCGGTGCTCCCTCTGGCCGCCGGTCTGTACCTGCTCGTGTCCGCGGCATGGACCGTGGGCGAGCGCGCCGTCCTGGCCGCCCGGCCTCTCTGAACGACCGCTATCCGGCCTCTCTGAGTGCCCCGACGTGCCCGTTCATCGAGCCGTTGCCGTTGGGCGCGGACAGGATGGCCCACACGGTCGTCATGTCGCCGTCGTGGCGGACGCCCCAGCTCTCGGCCACGTACTCCACGATGCCGAGCCCCCTGCCCCCCAGCGAGGACAGGGTGGGGCGGCCCGCGCGCGGCTCGGTGGCGGCTCCCCCGTCGCTCACCGCGACCTCGATCCGGTCGCCATTGCGCAGCCACGCCACCTTGACCATGCCCGACGGCAGCGGATGCGCGTGCCTGAGCGCGTTGCTGAGCAGCTCGCTGACCACCAGTACGGCGTCATCGATCGCCGCACCGAAGACGCCGAGATCCCGCAGGTCAGTGCTCAGACGCTGGCGGGCAACGGCGACGCTGGACGGCGCGTACGGCAGCAGCACCACGCTTGACACACCCACCTCCCCGTCTACCAGTGCCCCCCGTGGAACACTCCCCGGTACGACCGAAATGCCCCGTTACTCGTTCCCAGAAACCGCATCTCGATCACAGCTTGTACACATTGGACTGTAGGTCAGCGGAACCGTGACCACCTCGTTACCGCATCGGTGTGTCGGATCGGCTAAGGGACTCGGTGCCCATGACGAGCCTCATCCGGGTGCCCCCACCGGCTCTCGGATGCGCGCTCACATCGCCGCCCTGCGCCCTGGCGAGGCTGCGCACGATGTAGAGACCCAGGCCGACCCCCCCGAACCTTCTCCGATCACCGCTGTCCACCTGGACGAAGCGCTCGAAGATCCGTTCGCGGTCGGGCGGGGCGATGCCGACGCCCTCGTCATCGACGACCACGACCACCGTGTCGTCCTCCGGCCACGCCTCGACCCTGATCAGGCCGCCCTTCGGCGAGTACTTGAACGCGTTCTCCAACAACTGGCCGAGCACGATGTCGGTCGCCAGCTCGTCGCCCCAGACCCGTGGCAGCCCCTCGGGGATGACCACCTCGACCCGGTGGCGGTCCGACAGCACGGGCAGACCCAGCGTCGCGGCCTGGATGCGGTCGGCCAGGTCGAAGCCCCCGACCCGCACCGGCAGCTCGTCCGCGCCAGCCCTGGAGCCGAGCAGCAGGTGGTCCATGAGCTGCCCCAGCGACCTGGACCGCTCGGCGATCGTGTGGACGGCGGAGCGCCGCTCGGGGTCGGTCAGCTTGTCCCAGCGGGCGTCGAGCGTGCTGGCGAAGCCGCGCACGATCGTGATCGGGGTGCGCAGCTCGTGGCTCGTCGTGGCCAGGAAGAGATCCTTGGCCTCCTCCAGCTCCTTGGCCTTGGTCACGTCGCGGAAGTCGACCACCACCTCGCCGGTCTCCTCGATCTGGGCGCTCACCACGTCGAGCCAGCGGCCGGTCTCCAGCTGGAACGTCAGCTTCTCCCCGGGCTCGGGCAGCTCGAACGGCGGCGGCCCGCCCAGGACCGTGTCGGCGGGAAGGGCGGTGAGCTCCGCCGCGGCCGGGTTCCACCGGACCACCCGGCCCTCGCGGTCGAGCACGGCGATGCCGTCGGCGCTCGCGTCGAACAGCGCCCGCTCATGGGCCCGCTGGCGTACGGCCTCCTGGTAGGCCATCGCGTTGCCGACGGCGATCCCGGCGTGCCCGGCGAGCAGTTCGAGCAGCTCCAGCTCCAGGTGGCCCGGCCGCCGCTCGGCGAACAGCGCGTAGAGGGCGCCGTAGGGTCGCCCGCCGACCGCCGCGAGGCCCAGCGCGATGGAGTGCAGTCCGTACAGCTCGGCCCACACCAGCTCGCCCAGCCCGGCCGACTCCAGTAGTACGGTCTTGCCGGTGCGCAGCAGCTTGCCGACCAGGCTGGTGCGCAGGTCGGCCGTCGTGCCCCTGAGCGTCTCGGGCAGCCGGTGGGTGCTCACCAGGCGCAGCCGCTCGCCCTCGATGAGGACGAACCCGCCCGCGTCGGCCCCGGTCAGCTCGGTCAGGCTGGCCGCTATCCGATCGAGCACCGCGGGCAGCTCCAGCTCGGCGTTGATGTCGCCGACCACGTCGGTCAGCCTGCGCACCAGCCTCGCCCTGCGCGCCATCCGGTCGCGCGCCGCCTCGTCGGCCTCGGCCGGGTGGTACACGCTGACGTACCCCACCACCGAGCTGCCGATCACCAGCGCGCCGGTGTCGACCCTGACGTCGACGAGGCCGCCGTCCTTGCGTAACCGTTTCGTCTGCAGCGTCACCTGGCCGCCCGTGCGGACGCGCTCGAGCACCGCGTTGTGCTCCGCCGTCAGCTCGCCCGGCACGATCGGCGCCCGGCGGCCCAGCATCTCGTCGGCCGTCCAGCCGAAGAGCCGCTCCGCCGCCGGGGTCCACACCAGAACGGTCTGGTCCCGGTCGAGCGCGATCAGTGCGTTGGGCGAGCCGGCGAGCACCGCGCGGGCGATCTCGTCACTTCCGGCCCACTCGTCACCCACTCCTCCATAGTGCCCGTGGCGGGGTGCCGCCGTCGTGCGATCCGTCCGATACGCTGCGGTCACGGTCTTCGGCAGGTGGAAAGTGGGTGAGGGGATGACGGGCGGCGACATCGATGCCCTGCTGCGGGTGACCTCCCCCACCTACCGCGGGGAGACGCCCCCAGACATCGCCTTCGGCACCTACGACGGCGCCGTCGGCAGGCTGGTGCTCGCGGTGTCCGGCAAGGGCCTCGTGGCCTGCAGCTACGACGACGAGCACACCGTGTTCGAGCGGGTGCTGAAGTACGTCGGCGCGTTCGTCGGGCCTGACCCCGGGCGGCTCGACCCGGTGCGCCGGGAGCTCGACGCCTACTTCTCCGGCCGGCTGCGCGCCTTCGCCACGCCGGTCGACCTGGCCATCGCCACGCCGTTCGCCCGGACGGTCCTGCAGAAGACCATGGCGGTGCCCTACGGCACGACCACGGCCCTCGACGAGATCGCCGAGCGCATCGGGCGGCCACGGGCGCTGCGCGCGGTCGGCAACGCGCTCGGCTCCAACCCGGTGTGCGTGGTCGTGCCGTGCCACCGCATCGTGCCGGGCGACGGCGCGCCCGGCGAGTACGCCGGTGGCGCCGCCGCCAAGCGCCACCTGCTCACCGTCGAATCGCGCGCCTGACCAGTCCGGACCTCACCGTCGAATCGCGCGCCTGACAGTAAGGGTCCTCACCGTCGAGCCCTCCGCCTGACCAGGCCGATCGCGAGCGTCACGAGGGCCGCCACGAGGGCCGCGCCGAGGGCGCCGTTCATCCACGGCTCCCTGGTGAAGCCGATCGAGTCGCGCACGTCCTTCCACATGTTGTCCCACCGCTCGACGGTCGGGGTCGAGGTGGTCAGCCAGTAGGCGGCGAAGCCCAGCACCCACGGCACGAGCATGGACCAGCGGGCGGGCGCGTCCTCGCGGGTGTCCCACCGCAGCGACCCGCCGAGGACGAAGTAGTCGACGGCGAGCACCGCGAACATCGGCACGAACACCGCGCCGATCACGCCGAGGAAGGCCCCGTAGGAAAACACGTCCACCACGAGCGCGATGGCCACCGTCAGCACGCCCACCGCGACGGAGAAGATCCGCCGGTCCACGCGCGGCATGAGGTTCTGCAACGACACCGTGGTGGAGTAGACGTTCGCGAACGACTGGTCCGCCTCACGCAGCACCAGCACGGCGAAGAACAGCGCGCCCAGCGGCGCCGCGACGAACGGCCCGAACACCGCCGTGCCGTCGGCCGTCACCGCCGCCGATCCGGCGATGGCCACCGCGTAGACGCCGAGGCCGAGGCAGGCCACCTGGGCCAGCGTGTAGCCGCCGACCACGCCGGTGAACGCGGCGGCGCTCGACCTGGAGTGCCGGGCGAAGTCGGCGGCGAGCGGCACCCAGGACACGGACAGCGCGATCACGTAGTCGACCGCTGGCGCGAACGCCGCCCACGAGCCGCCGGTCTCGGGCTGCGCCCTCGACAGGAAGTCGACGGCGAACCAGATCATCGCGATGACGACGGCGATCGTCACGTACCGGCGCAGCAGCCGTACCGAGCCGAGCGGCCAGATGCTCAGCGTGGTGGTGAGAACCCCCGCCGCGATCACCCACACCGCGTACGGCACCGCCGAGCCGAAGATCGCCGTCGCCCCCATGGCGATCACCCAGAGCTCGAACGCGCCCCATCCGATCATCTGGACGATGTTGAGCACGGTCGGGATGTAGGAGAGCCTGGCCCCGAACAGGCCGCGGAGCAGCACCATCGACGGCTGCCCGGTGCGCGTGCCGGGGATCGCCGACAGGCCCACCATGGCCGTGCCGATCAGGCTGCCCACCAGCGTGGCCGTGAGCGCGGCGGCCAGGCTCAGCGGCGCGTTCCCGAGGGGGTTGATCAGGAACAGCGCCCCGGAGAAGCCCAGCAGGCTGACACCCAGGTTGGCCCAGAGCGCGCCCTGGTCCAGCAGCCCGAGGATCTTGGGAGGCTCTCCTTCGAGAGTCAGCGGAACTTCGTCGACGACATGCGTCATCGCACACTCCCTACGCCGGCATTACCCGGACAGGTTCATGCGGTCGGCAGCAGCGGTAGCTGCCCTCTCAGCCTGGTTGCCCCAAGCTCCCGCGGGGGTTTGGTACACGAAGCCGGAAATCATCCGGCTTGCGCCAATGATGCACCATCGGTCAGACATCAGCCAGCGCGGGGGGAGGCTGCTAGACGGCCACGCTGAAGAGGAGCTCGTGGCCCGAGACGCCTTCCAGTCCTGCCTCCACGCGACGACGATGACCGTGAGCACGGCCGCCGAGACCCAGTCCCGCAGGTGGGCGACCACTTCGCCACGTCCTCGGCAACGAGGAGCCGACCAGCTTCACGGCGACAGGAAGAATGACCTGCGCAGTGATCACGCGACGAAGGGAGGCTGTCCCGTCTCACTCACCATCGGCCGGCTGGCGAACTCCCACGACTGCATGCCGCCGCCCACGTTGACCGCGTCGTGCCCCAGGTGGTTGAGCCAGGCGGCCACCTGCAGCGAACGGCCACCGACCCGGCAGACGACGTAGACCTTCCGGTCTCCGGGCACCTCGGCGACCCTGCCCTGGATCTCCGACATCGGGATGTGCACCGCGTCGGGGGCGTGCCCCGCCACCCACTCCTCCCGCTCGCGCACGTCGATCAGGAAGCCGTCGGCGGGAACGTCGCGCGCCTCGATCTCAGGAACCGTCATGCCTCCATCATCTCGCGTCCGCGGCGGTGAGCGGCACGACCGTCAAATTCAGCCGTCCCCTCAGCCGTCCACTCAGCCGTCACTTCAGCAGGCGGGACAGGCGGCGGTCGGCGAGCGGCTTGCCTCCCGTCTGGCAGGTGGGGCAGTACTGCAGCGAGGAGTCGGCGAACGACACCTCGCGGATGGTGTCGCCGCAGACGTCGCAGGGCTGGCCGGCCCGGTTGTGCACGCGCAGGCCCGACTTCTTCTCCGCCTTGAGATCCTTGGCCGCCAGGCCGTGCGCCCGCTCCACCGCGTCGCGCAGCGTGGTCACGATGGCCTCGTGGAGGTCGGCGATCTGGGCGTCGGTGAGAGTGGATGCGATCTTGAACGGCGACATCCTGGCGGCGTGGAGCACCTCGTCGGAGTAGGCGTTGCCGATGCCCGCGATGACCTTCTGGTCGCGCAGCAGGCCCTTGATCTGCGTGCGGCTGCCGCCCAGGATGCGTTTGAGCGCCTCCACGGTGAAGGCGTCGTCGAGCGGGTCCGGGCCGAGTGCCGCGACGCCCGGCACGTCGTCCGTATTTTTCGTGACATAGACGGCGAGGCGCTTCTGCGTCCCCGCCTCCGTCAGCTCGAACCCCGGCGCCAGGCCGTCGTCGTCCGGCGCGAGCCGTACCCGCGCCGCGAGAGGCCCCTTCCCCGGGCGGACCGGCTTCGCGCCCGACAGGTCGTCACGCCAGCGCAGCCACCCGGCGCGCGCCAGATGGATGACCAGGTGCAGCCCGTCGCAGTCGAGGTCGAGGAACTTGCCACGCCTCGCCACCCCCGTGACGGCCAGCCCGCCGAGCGCGCTCACGGGCGGATCGAACGTCTTGAGCGCCTGGATCGCGACCACGTCGACGCCCAGGACGACGCGGCCCACCGCGCGTTCGCGCAGGAACCCGGCCAGCGACTCGACTTCGGGAAGTTCCGGCATGCCACCAGAGTACGGGGCGGCCCCGACCGTCCACAGCCTGTGGATATCGCGGGCTCCCGCTTCAGGGCACGTCCCAGAAGGCCAGCTCGTGCGCCATCCCCTCGGCGAAGAGCGCCTCCGCCCGCGCGGGCTCCGGCCCGGCCTCGTCGATCATCTCGGCGATCCGTACGGCCAGCGCCGCGAACCCCGGATCCGCGTACGTGTCCACCCACGCCCGGTAGCGCGGCTCGGCGGGAGGATTCTCCGCCAGTTTCCGGCCCAGCATCGAATAGCCCCACATGCATGGATAGAGCGCCGCCAGCCCTTCGGCGTAGCTCCCCGCCGACTCCAGCAGGAACGACGTGTACGCCGCGCACGCCGGCCCCTTGCGTGCCCCGTCCAGATCCGCCCCGAACTCGGCGGACATCGTCCGGTGCAGGCTCAGCTCGTCATGGAAGGTCGTGTGAGCCAGGTCCACCAGGTCGCCCAGGTGCTCCCCCGGCGCCTGCCAGGCCAGCCGCGCGAACACCCGTACGTAGTCGAGCAGGAACAGGTAGTCCTGCTCCAGCCACGACCGGAACACCGGCTCGGGCAGGTCACCCCGCCCGATCCCCACCACCGTGGGATGCGCGAGCTGCGCCTCCAGGAGCGGGCGGCCGACGGCGTGCAACTTCTCGGAGATAGCCATGACCGCACGTTAGTGTCGAAGGCATGACTGTGACGATCGCCGAGGAGCTGCTGCTGCTGGCGTACAGCGAGGACGAGGGCAAGCAGCTCATCTCCGCCACGCAGCTCGACCCCGCGCTCGGCGGCGCGATCCTGGCCGAACTGGCCGTCAACGAACGGATCGAGCTGTCCGAGAAGAAGGTGTCCGTCAGGGACGCCACCCCCCTCGGCGACGAGGAGCTCGACGCGGCACTGGCCCGCATGGCGGAGGAGCGCAGGGAGCGCCGGCCCGTCTGGTGGGTGCAGAAGCTCCACTCGAGCAAACTGCGAAGGCGCCTGCTCACCAGGCTCACCGAGTCGGGGGTGCTGAACGAGCAGCGGGGCAAGGTGCTCGGCGTGTTTCCCACCACCAGATGGCCGGAGGCCGATGGCAGCGTCGAGGCGGAGGTCAGGGAGCGCGTGGCCGGAGCGCTGGCCGGCGCGACCCCCGACGCCCGCACCGCGGTGCTCATCGCGCTGGCGCACGCCTCCAAGCTCGACCGCAAGGCGTTCCCTGGGGCCGGCAAGGAGCGGATCAGGGAGATCGCCGAGGGCGCCTGGGCGGCGGACGCCGTGGCCAAGACCATCGCGGCGATCAACTCGGTCATCATGGTCGCCGCGGTGTCGGCCACCGTGACCGCCGTCGACGGCGGCGCCGGCGGCTGACGCCCCGTCCCCCGGCACGGACCCCGCCCCCGAACGGCCCATGCGCCCGGGGACAGCTGTGCTCCCCGGACGACCGTGCTCGCAGGTCGGGGCCAGGTCGCGGGTCGGGGCCAGGTCGCGGGTCGGGGTCAGGTCGCGTCGAGGACGTCCTTGGGGACGGGCTTGTCAGCCTTGAGGGCGTCGAACAGCCGCAGGGCCTTGGCCCTGTCCCACTTGACCGCCGTGCCACCGCCCGCGATCTCGTTGCCGCCGAACGGCACGACCGTGGTGACCGGGCTGTCGCCCATCGCCAGGCCCAGCGAGAGCATGTCGAACGCCCCCGTGGTGCTGTCGACGGTGACCGCGTCGGTGGCGCTCATGGCCAGCGGGATCGAGGTGAAGGGGTTGATCAGGACGCCGGGGCTGGCGGCCTTCTTCACCACGGCGCCGAGGAACTGCCGCTGGCGCTTGGTCCGCTCGAAGTCGGGCAGCGCGCCGCCCTTGCGGGTGCGCACGTAGCCGAGGGCCTGTCCGCCGTTGAGGACCTGGCGGCCCTTCTTGAGATTGAGCCCCGCCTTGGGGTCGTCGACGGCGGCGCGTACGTCGATCTCGACGCCGCCGACCGCGTCCACGATGCCGACGAAACCGGCGAAGCCGATCTCCATGTAGTTGTCGACGTGCACGCCGGTGACGGTTTCGACCGTCTGCACCAGGAGTTTCGGCCCGCCGATGGCGTAGGCGGCGTTGAGCTTGTTGCGTCCCTTGCCGGGGATGGTGACCGCCGAGTCGCGGGGGAGGCTGACGAGCGTGGGCTTGTCGCCGCCCTCGGGGATGTGCAGCAGCATCATCGAGTCGGTGCGCTGGCCGGCCGAGCGGCCGGTGGCGAGCTTCCTGCGCTGGGCGGCCGACAGGCCCTTGCGGCTGTCGGATCCGACGAGCAGCCAGTTGGTGCCCGGGGTGTCGGCGGGGCGGCCCTCATAGTCGTCCAGCACGCCGTCGATGCCGGCGAGCCGCGAGTCGATCCAGAAGAACAGGCCCACGGCCGTCACGAGGAGCAGCACCAGGAGGGCGGCGACGATCTTCGCGATCGTGCGGCCTGACGGCAGCCTCCGCGGGCCCTTGGGCTTGGGGGGACGGGGTCCCGAGGGTCCGGGCTCGGCCGACGGCTTGAGGGGCCTGATCGGGCTGTTGCCGGAACGCTGCTTGCCGTACACGCGCGAGCTGGCCCGCGGCGTGTCGTCGGCGCCGGAGCCCACGGTGGGCCCCACGGCTGTAGGCCCCACGGCCGGCGCCGGCGGGCGCTGGTGCGCCGGCGCGCCGCCGGATCGCACTCCTCCGTCGTTCCTGGGAGGCAGCGGGCGGCCGTCTCCTGGCGAGCGCATGGCCCTCGTCCGGTCGTCCTCAGACACTTCCCTCTACTTCCCCTCGGTTGCCCTAAACGCTACGTCCAACCCCTCACCATTGCAGACTCGTTGCCAAGCTTTTCCCACGGAAAAGTACGCACATCCAACCTTGAGGCACTCCGGAAACATAGCTGGGGCCCGCGTCGTTACCGTTATGGACCACCTCTATCGAAGGGACGATCGTGTCCACTCCGGACCCTTGGAGTAGTCGCCCGTGCACTGGCACGGGTTCCTCTGAGAGCTCACCATGGTGAGCGCCTATATGGGCTTGCTGGCCCTGTTCGTTCTCACCGCGGCGACCGGCTACTTCGTCGCGCAGGAGTTCGCCTTCGTGGCCGCCGACCGGGGCGTGCTGCGCGAGCAGGCCGCCGCCGGCGACAAGGCCGCGGTCAAGGCCCTGCAGGTGACCTCCCGCCTGTCGTTCATGCTCTCCGGCGCCCAGTTGGGCATCACCGTGACGGCGCTGCTCGTCGGCTTCCTGGCCGAGCCCGCCATCGCCACGCTCGTACGGCCCTGGCTGGCCGGCGCCGGGATGCCCGAGGCGGCGATCACCGGGGTCTCGGTGGCGACGGGCGTGTTCGTCGCCACGGTCGTCCAGATGGTGTTCGGCGAGCTCGTGCCGAAGAACCTGGGCATCGCCAGGCCCGAGCCCGTGGCCAAGTTCCTGGCCGGGTCGACGCTGGTGTATCTCGCGGTGGTCGGCCCGGTGGTGCGCTTGTTCGACTCGGCGGCCACCGGCCTGCTGCGGCGCGTCGGCATCGAGCCGGTGGAGGAGGTCGAGCACGGCGCGACCCCCGAGGAGCTGTCGCGGATCATCGCGGAGTCGACGCTGGCGGGCGAGCTGCCGCCGCGCCTGTCGGAGCTGCTGGAACGGGCGCTGGAGTTCGGCGATCGGATCGCCGAGGAGATCATGGTCCCCCGACCGCGGGTCGTCGCGCTGCGCCACTCCCAGCCGATCTCCGACCTCGTCGGGGTCATGCGCGAGCGCGGCCACTCCCGCTATCCCGTCCTCGGCGAGGACGGCGACGTCGTCGGCGTCGCGGGCGTGCGCGAGCTGCTGTCCTACGACCCGGACGAGAACACGGGCCGAGAGGACGCGGGCCGGCAGGACGTGGACGGCGAGTGGGAGGCGCGCCTCGCGCGCGGGCTCGTCCGCGACATCATGCGGCCCGCCCGCCTGGTGCCCGACTCCCTGCCGCTGCCCGCGGTCCTGGACGAGATGCGCTCTTCCAGGGACGACATGGTCTGCGTGATCGACGAGTACGGCGACCTGGCCGGCGTCATCACCGTCGAGGACCTGGCCGAGGAGCTGGTCGGCGAGCTCGTCGACGAGAACGACCCCGAGCCGGCCGGCGTGGTCGAGCGGCCGGACGGCGTCTGGGAGGTGCCGGGCAGCCTCCGGCTCGACGAGATCGAGCGGGCCACCGGCATCGCGCTGCCCGAGAGCGACGATTACGACACGGTCGCCGGGCTGGTCCTGGCGAGGCTGGGCCGGATGCCCGAACCGGGTGACAAGGTCGTCGTGCCCACCACGCCCGACAGCGATCCGTTCGCCGACGACGAACCCGAGCACCTGGCCGAGCTGACCGTCCTCTCGCTCAACCGCCGCGTGCCCGAATGGGTGCGGCTGGCGCCGGCGCGGCACGCGGAGGCGGTCCGATGACGCTGATCCTGCTCAGCCTGGCGTTGCTGGTGTTCAACGCGCTGTTCGTGGCGGCCGAGTTCGCCTTCGTCTCCTCCAGGCGGCACCGCCTCGAGGAGGCGGCGAGCGGCGGCAACCACCTGGTGCGGATCGCCGCGAGGTCGGCGGTGGGCGGCTCCAGGCAGCTTTCGCTGATGCTGGCCGGCGCCCAGCTCGGCATCACGCTCTGCACGCTGGTCCTGGGCCAGGTCACCGAGCCGGCGATCGAGCACTTCCTGGAGCCGGTCTTCGCCGCCGTCGGCGTGCCCGAGCAGTTCAGGATGCCGATCGCGCTCGCGCTCGCGCTGGGGCTGGTCACGTTCCTGCACATGGTGATCGGCGAGATGGCGCCGAAGTCATGGGCGCTGACCCGTCCAGAGCGGGCGGCCCTGCTGCTGGCGCTGCCGTTCCGCGGCTTCGTGACGCTCATGCGGCCGCTGCTGTCGGCGCTGAACGGCCTGACGAACGTGATCCTGCGCCTGTTCGGCGTGCAGCCGCGCGACGAGCTGGCCACCACCCGCACCCCTCGCCAGCTCGCCATGCTGGTGGGCGAGTCGGGGCGGATGGGCCTGCTCGACAGGGAGGAGCACGACCTGCTCACGCGGGCGCTGCGGCTGCAGGCCGAGGGCATCGAACGGCTGATGGCGCCGATCGGCGAGGCCGTGACGGTGCCGCCGTCAGCCGGTGCGGCCCGCATCAGGCAGGCGGCCCGGCGCAGCGGCCACATGCGGCTGCTCGTCGGCGTGCCCGGCGACATCGAGGGGGTCATCCACGCCCGCGACTCGCTGCTCCACCCCGACCGTACGGCCGGCGAGCTGGCGCGCCCGGCGCCGAGGCTGGCGTGCGGCACGCAGGTGCCCGAGGCCGTGACGGCGCTTCAGGAGGCGCGGGTGCACCTGGCCCTGGTCACCGGGGAGGACGGCGCGGTCATCGGCCTGGTCACGCTGACGGACCTGATCGGCGAGCTCCTCGACACCCGCGCGACGGCCGCCTGAGACGGGCGGTCTCGGGGCGGGCCCGGTGCCGGGAAGGCGCCGGGCCCGCCACCGCGGTTCGGGAATGTGGCCAAGAACACACCCGCCGACCGTTGGCAGATCGAAAGCGGCCTGCAACCGCCCGGACGTACCCTGGGCACGCCGACGTCAGCCGTGCACAGGTTCTTGAAAAGAAGAAGCCCCGGCTCTTGCGAACCGGGGCTCTCTTTCGTCAGTGTGGGTCTGCCGATTTCGTCGGCGGTAAGCGTGGTGGGCGAGGAGGGATTTGAACCCTCACGTCCTTTCGGACACACGGACCTGAACCGTGCGCGTCTGCCGTTCCGCCACCCGCCCTTGTGGGTGCGGAGAAACAGTAGCACGGAACAACCGCTGGTACTGAACCCGGATACGATCGCATAAGACACGGGAGCGGAGGAGCTGGGCGCGAGATCAACAAGCGCCGGGACCGCCGTGACGTGGGACGAGCGGGCCAGGCTCGAGAGCGCCTGGAGCCCGCGATCATATGCACGGAGGAAGGGAGGTACCCGGTGGGAGTCCTTCAGCGCTTCGAGCGAAGGCTCGAAGGCTTGGTTGAGGGGGCCTTTGCGCGGGCGTTCAAATCTGACCTTCAGCCGGTCGAGGTCGCGAGCGCGGTTCAGCGTGAGATGGACGAGCGGGCGGCGATCGTCGCCCAGGGTCGCACGCTCGTGCCCAACGACTTCGTGGTGGAGCTGTCCACGACTGACAGCGAACGGCTCGAGGTCTACGCCGACAGCATCAGCCACGAGCTGGCCAACCTCGCCAGGGAGTACGCCAAGGAACAGGGCTACTCCTTCGTAGGACCGGTCCGGGTCCGTTTCGAGACAGCCTCCGACCTTGCCGTGGGGTTGTTCCGCATCAGGTCTGGCGTCATCCGCGGCGCGACGGTCGAGCAGGACGAGATTCGCCAGCCGGCGAGCGATCTGCCTCCGTCCCGTCCGCACGCTTTCGGCGGGCGGCCCAGGCTGCTCGTCTCCACCCAGGACGACCCGCAGGGCGACCGTTCCTACGAGCTCACCACTCCGGTGACCTTGCTCGGCAGGGGCACCGACTGCGATCTTCGTCTTGTCGATCCCGGTGTCTCCCGCCACCACGCGGAGCTGCGCGTCGAGGGGCAGCAGGTGGTGCTGGTCGACCTGGGATCAACGAACGGCACATTCGTCAACGGCCAGCCGGTACCCAGGATCGAGCTCCAGAACGGCACGCGAGTGACCCTGGGGCGAACGACTCTGGTGTTCCGGCGCGATTAGGGGTAGACAAGCGGTCCATGTCCGAGCTCACGCTGCTGCTGATCCGGCTCGCCTTCCTGGCGGTGCTGTGGTTTTTCGTCATTGCCGCAGTCGGCGTGATCCGGACAGACTTGTTCGGGTCACGTACGGCTCCCTCCGGTCCACGGAAAACCGCGAAACCCGCCAAACCGGCGGCAAAACCGAAGAGCAAGAAAAGCGAGCCACGCCAGCTCGTTGTGACAGGTGGCCCGTTGCAGGGCACCACCATTAACCTCACGGAGACGCCCATCACCATTGGCCGGGCTAACGACGCCACGCTGGTAGTCACCGACGACTACGCTTCCAGCCGGCATGCCCGGCTCTTCCCTCAGGACGGTCAGTGGATCGTGGAAGATCTCGGCTCGACCAACGGCACATATCTCGACCGCTCAAAAGTCACCCGCCCGACCCCGGTGCCGCTCGGTGTTCCGATCCGCGTCGGCAAGACAGTCATTGAATTGCGCAAATGACCATCGCACTCCGCTACGCCGCCCGCTCGGACGTCGGCCTCCTCCGCGAAGGGAACGAGGACTCGGCGTACGCCAGCGGCCGCCTGCTCGCCGTCGCCGACGGCATGGGCGGGCACGCACACGGTGAGGTGGCGAGCTCCGTCGCCATCGCCGCAATGGCCTCTCTCGAAGAGGTCCAACAGGGCGGTGACCTGCTCAACGCCATCGAGGCAGCAGTACGCGACGCGAACCGCAAGCTGCACGAGATGGTCGGGCGGGATCCCAGCCTCAAGGGCATGGGCACGACGCTCACCGCCATGCTCTGGCACGGCACCCAGGTGGCTCTGGTGCACGTCGGCGACTCGCGCGCCTACCTGCTCAGGCGCGGGGAGCTCTACCAGATCACCCATGACCACACGCTGGTGCAGCAGCTGGTCGACGACGGGCGGATCACCCCCGAGGAGGCGGCGACCCACCCGCAGCGCTCGATCCTGCTGCGGGCGCTCGACGGCAGCGGCGAGGTCGATCCGGATCTCACGCTGCGCGAGGCGCAGGTGGGCGACCGCTACCTCCTGTGCTCCGACGGCCTGTCGGGCGTGGTGAGCGCGGAGACCCTGCACGCCACGCTGACCAACATCGACGACCCCGAAGAGGTCGTCCGGCAGCTCATCGACCTGGCCAACCGGGGTGGCGGGCCCGACAACATCACCTGCGTGCTGGCCGACGTGCTGGAGATCACCGACGGGCAGCAGGTGCCGGTGGAGGCCGCCGTCGTCGGCGCGGCCGGCATGAACCGCCTGCGGCCGGCCCCCCAGGACACCTCGCCGGGGCGAGCCAGCGCGGTGACCGCGCCCCAGCCGGCGATCACCGACGACGACTTCGACGAGCCGGGCCCGCGGGCGTCCCGGCGGCCCGTCAGGCGCCGTCGCCTGTGGCCCATGCTGGTCTCCGTGCTCGGCATCGGGGCCGTCGTGGTGGGCGTGGGCGGCTACTTCGGCTGGCAGTGGACGCAGGCGCAGTTCTTCGTCGGGGCCAAGGGCAACGAGGTGGTCGTGTTCCAGGGGATCCGGCAGCAGGTCGGCCCCTTCCAGTTCTTCTCCGTCGCGCAGCACACCGGCAAGCCCCTCTCCGAGCTCTCCGCCCCCGACCAGGCGCTGATCAAAGACGGCATCGACGTCACGAGCGTCGCCGACGGCATCACGAGGATCAACGGTTTGAAGTTCTCGAGCGAGCAGAAGGCGTCGCCGCCCATGAGCGCGTCGCCGTCCCCCACCGCCACGAAGACGAAGCCATAGATGAGCGAAGTGGTCGCCTCCCCCGTCCCCATGCCCGCCAAGCGGCGCGTGGCCCAGCTCGGCATGCTCGCGTTCGCGGTCGGCATCATCATGCTGGCCTACGCCAACGTGGGTCTGGCCGTGGACGGCAAGATCCCCGCCGGCATGCTGACGTACGGCTTGAGCCTGGGCGGGCTGATGCTCATCGCCTACCTGGTGCTCGCCAGGTTCGCCCCGTGGGCGGACCCCCTCCTGCTTCCCCTCGTCACGCTGGTCAACGGGATCGGCCTGGTGATGATCTACCGGCTGGAGCTGAGCGGCCGTGACGAGGCGGCCTCGGCCACCAACCAGATCCTCATGACCGGCGTCGGCATCGTGCTCTTCACCGTGACGCTGGTCGTGCTGCGCGACCACAGGTCGCTGCAGCGGCTCACCTACACGGCCGGGCTGGTCGGTCTGCTCCTGCTCATCTCGCCGCTGATCCCGGGTCTGGGCCGGGAGTTCTTCGGCGCGCGCATCTGGATCAGCCTGTTCGGTTTCACCATCCAGCCCGCCGAGTTCGCCAAGCTGGCGTTGGCCGTCTTCTTCGCCGGCTACCTGGTGGCCAAGCGCGACGTGCTGGCGCTGGCCGGGCGGCGGCTGCTCTTCATCGACCTCCCGCGGGCCCGTGACCTCGGCCCCATCCTCATCACCTGGGGCATCAGCCTGGGCGTGCTCGTCCTGCAGAAGGACCTCGGCTCCTCGTTGCTGCTGTTCGGCACGTTCATCGTGATGCTCTACGTCGCCACCCAGCGCACCTCGTGGGTGTTGATCGGCATCCTGCTCTTCGTCGGGGGCGCGTTCCTTGCCGGGCAGGTCTTCAGCCACGTGGGCGACCGGTTCCAGATCTGGCTCCACCCGGAGAGCCCGGAGTTCTACGACCGTGAGATCGGTGGCAGCTACCAGATCATGCAGGCCCTCTTCGGGTTCGGCAACGGCAAGATCCTCGGCACCGGGCTCGGCCAGGGTCACCCCGAGGAGATCCCGCTCGCCTACTCCGACTTCATCTTCGCCGCCATCGGCGAGGAGCTGGGGCTCACCGGCGTGATGGCGATCCTCATGATCTACGCGCTGATCGTGGAGCGCGGCCTGCGCACCTCGCTCGCGGCCCGCGACCCCTTCTCCAAGCTCCTGTCATGCGGCCTGTCGTTCCTGCTGGCCTGGCAGATCTTCATCATCGTCGGCGGTGTGACCAACCTGATCCCGCTCACCGGTCTGGTCACTCCTTTCATGTCCCAGGGCGGTTCGGCCCTCCTGGCCAACTGGATCCTGATCGCGCTCCTCGTACGCACCTCGGACGCGGCACGCCAGCCGCCACCCCAGGCGATCCAGAACGAAGGAATGACGCAGGTGTTCCAGCGATGAACGGCACTCTCAAGCGCGTGGCCGTCGCATGCCTGGCCATGTTCGCGCTGCTCATGCTCAACGCCAACTACCTCCAGGCGCTCCGGGCCGACAACCTGTCCAGCGACCCGCGGGACCAGCGCAACTTCTACGAGCGCTACTCGGTGCAGCGCGGGCGCATCACGGCGGGCGGCAAGGTGATCCTCGCCCAGTCCAAGGAGACCGACAGCACGAGGTTCCGGTTCGTCCGCGAGTATCCCGAGGGCAAGCTCTACGCCCACGTCACCGGCTTCTTCTCGCCGGAGAGCGCGTCCGCGATCGAGGCGGCGAGGAACGACCTGCTCGACGGCTCCAGCTCCGACCTGCTGCTGCGGCGGAGCATCGACCTGTTCACCGGCGAGCCGACCAGGGGCGCCAACGTCGACCTCACCATCGACCCCAAGGCCCAGAAGGCCGCCTACGACGCGCTGCGGCAGAGCGGCAAGCGGGGCGCCGTCGTCGCGCTGAACCCCAAGACCGGCGGCATCCTGGCGATGGTCTCGCTGCCCACGTACGAACCGGCGGAGCTGTCGGGCACCAACAAGGGGCAGGTGTTCAGCCGCTATGACGAGCTGGCCAAGGACAAGAGCCAGCCGCTGCTCAACCGCGCCATCGGCCAGACCTACGCGCCCGGCTCCACCTTCAAGGCGCTGACCATGGCGGCCTACCTGGAGGACGACTCCTCCCGCGGTCCCAACACCACGGTCGACGCCCCGCAGCGGCTGCCCCTCCCCGGCACCAACATCAGCCTCCCCAACTACGGCGGCGCGGCCTGCGGCGCCGGGCAGGTGACACTCGTCTTCGCGCTGGAGAAGTCCTGCAACACGCCGTTCGGCGACATGGGCATGAAGCTCGGCTACGACAAGATGCGCGAGCTGACCGAGAAGTTCGGCATGGGCCAGGACCTCGCGGTCCCGATGTCGGTGGCCAGGAGCGACTTCGGCCCCGAGGAGGACAAGGCGGCGCTCGCCATGGCCTCCATCGGCCAGCGCAGCAACCGGACGACGCCGCTGCAGATGGCCATGATCGCCGCCGGCATCGCCAACGACGGCAAGGTCATGAAGCCCTATCTCGTCAACAAGATCACCGACAGCAAGGGCGACAACGTCGAGGAGGCCGAGCCCGAGGAGCTGAGCGAGGCGATCAGCTCCGAGACCTCGGCCAAGCTGCGCCAGATGATGGTCAGCGTCGTCAACAACGGCACGGCCACCCTGGCGCAGGTCCCGGGCGTGGAGGTGGGCGGCAAGACCGGCACCGCGGAGACGAGCGACGGCAAGCCCCCGCACGCCTGGTTCATCTCCTTCGCCCCGGCCGACAACCCGAAGATCGCCGTAGCGGTCATCGTCGAGTCCGGCGCGGCCAACGTCGGGGCCGAGGCGACGGGCGGCCACACCGCCGCGCCGATCGCAAAGGCCGTGATGGAGGCGGTGCTGAAATGATTGACGGTAACGTGCTGACCCATGCGGCTCGGTAACCGCTACCATCTGCTCTCCCGCATCGCCACGGGCGGTATGGGGGAGGTCTGGCGCGCCCGTGACGAGCTGCTCGGCCGCGAGGTGGCGGTCAAGGTGCTGCGCAGCCACATCTACGCCGACCCGTCGTTCCGCGAGCGGTTCCGCAACGAGGCGCGCATCACCGCGGCGCTGGCCGACCAGGGCATCGCGCAGATCTACGACTACGGCGAGCAGAACGACCTGGCCTACCTCGTGATGGAGCTGGTGCACGGCGAGCCGCTGTCGGCCATCCTGGGCCGCAACGGCTCCCTGGGGGCCGAGGTGGCGCTCGACGTGCTGCACCAGACCGCCAGGGCCCTGCACGCGGCCCACTCCTCCGGGGTGATCCACCGCGACATCAAGCCCGCCAACCTGCTCGTCACCCCCGAGGGCCGAATCAAGGTGACCGACTTCGGCATCGCCCGCGCCCTGGAGGCGGCGCCGGTGACGCAGGCCGGCACCGTGCTCGGCACCGCCCAGTACGTCAGCCCCGAGCAGGCCCAGGGGCTGCCGCTCACGCCCGCGACCGACCTCTACTCACTGGGCGTCGTGGTCTACGAGTGCCTGGCGGGGCGCACGCCGTTCCAGGGGGACAGCCAGGTGGCCATCGCGCTGCGCCACCTGAACGAGCTGCCGCCGCCCCTGGGCGTGGACGTGCCCGGCCCGGCGCGTGAGCTGGTCATGTCGCTGCTGGCCAAGGACCCCGCGCAGCGGCCCGGCTCCGCGCTGGAGCTGGCCGACCGGGCGTACGTGCTGCGGGATTCGCTGGCCGGCGCCGATCGGGGCGCCGACCTCAGCATGCTCACCGACCCGGGCGGCTTCCACGTACGCGAGCCGCACGGGGGTGAGGGCACCACCGGCGACCTGCCGGCAGTGGCGCCGACGGGCGCGGTCGGGAGCGCACCGGTCACCGAGCCGCAGGACCCGCTCGGGAGCCCCGGACCGGCCTCCCGTCACATGACGGTCGCCCACGCGCCTGAGACACGGGCGGTCGGCTCCTCGCCCAGCGGGCCGCGCCGACTGTCGCCGCGCGGGAGGCCGTCGCGGCGGCGCAGGGGCG
>NZ_QNFZ01000284.1 GCF_003313395.1 Nonomuraea lactucae
CCGCCGAGCTGGACCTGGCCGCGCTGCGCCGCGCGCGCCGCAGGCCCGGCCTGGGCAACCTGCTGAGCCGGGTCAAGACCCGGCTGTGGGCCGAGGAGTACGGGCGGCACGACGTGGACCGGCCCGGCGGCCTTGCCGCGTCCGCGGGCGGGACAGACGGGTCGGACGGCTCCGGCGGCTCCCGTGACTCCGGCGGAACCGGCGGTGCGGACGGGACGGTGCGGGACAGGGCCTGGTTCGCGGCCAGGCAGGCGGAGGCCATCGAGCGGCTGCACGGCTGAGGGGCGGGACGTCAGGCCTCGCTCCGGCGGGCGCTCGCGTGCCAGCTCAGCAGGCGGCGCTCCACCGCCACGAAGGCGACGTTCAGGAGCACGCCCAGGAGGCCGAGCAGCACGATGCCCGCCCACATGACCGGGATGTCCACCTGGCCCTGCGCCTCCAGCATGCGGTGCCCGATGCCCTCGGTGCTGCCGTACAGCTCGGAGACGACCATCATGATCAGCGCCAGCGAGACGCTGATCCGCAGCCCGGCGAAGATCTTCGGCGCGGCGGCCGGCAGGATGATCCTGGCCAGCCGGACCCCGGCGGCGACCCGGAACACCTGCCCGGTCTCCAGATACTGGCGGTCCACGTGCCGCCCGCCGTCCATGGAGTTGATCAGCACCGGCCAGACGACGCCGTACACGATCGCCGCGAGCTGCAACGGCGTGCCGATCTCGAAGAGCAGGAGGAAGACCGGCAGCAGCGCCGTGGGCGGCACCGAGCGGCCGAAGTGCAGCAGCGGCTCCACCAGCGCCGACAGCGACCGCGAGCGGCCCATGGCCAGGCCGAGCGCGACGCCCGCGAGCGAGGCCACGGCCCAGCCGGCGAACAGCCTGCCGAGGCTGGGCAGCAGGTCGCCGACGGCCGCCGGCGTCAGGAACAGGCTGCCGGGCGGCCCGGAGAACCACAGCTCGTGCAGCTTGACCACGATCACGCTCGGCGGCGGGAAGTAGGGGGTCCCGGCGCGACGGGCCGCCGCCTCCCACAGCACGGCCGCCACGGGCAGCAGCCAGTACCAGCGCGCCCTGTTCAGGAAGGCCGTCATGCCGCCTCCCCGGTCCGTTCCCGGTGCCAGCGGAACAGCCGCCGCTCCCCGGCCGTGAACAGCAGGTTCGCGGCCAGCCCGAGCAGCCCCGCCCACACGACGGCGGCGAGAACCCGGTCGGCCCGGTTGGCGCTGCCCGCCTGGACGAGGTAGTGGCCGATGCCGCCCCCTCCGCCCGTGATGATCTCCACGCTGACGGCCACGATCAGGGTGACGCCGACGGCGACCCGTACGCCGGTCGCGATGAACGGCGCGGCGCTGGGCAGCGACACCCGGAGCAGCACGGCCGTGGCGCCGAAACCGAAGCCGCGCAGCGTCTCCTTGGCCAGCGGATCGACGTCGGCCAGGCCGTACATGGTCTGGATCAGCAGTGGCCACGCGCAGGTGTAGACGATCAGCGCGGTCTTGGCGTCGGCGCTGTCGTAGAACAGGAACAGGGCCAGCGGGATCAGCGCCACCGAGGGGATCGGGCGCAGGAACTCCACCAGCGGGCGCACGGATCTTTCCACGACCGGCACCGCGCCGAGCAGCAGCCCGGCCGGGACGGCGACGGCGACGGCGATCAGCAGCCCGGCCGCGCAGGCGGTCAGCGTGGCGAGCACGTGCCGCCGGAACTCGTCGTCGGCGGCCAGTTCGGCCGCCGTGGCGAGCACCGTCGAGACGTACGGCAGCACGTTCCGGTCGATGATCCCGAGGCGCCCCGCGGCCTCGAGGAGGGCGAGGAACCCGAGGACGCCGGCGGCGCCCAGGGTTCCCCGCCGGATCGCGGTGGGACTCATCCGAGGGTGGGCGAGATCTGCTGGGTCACGTCGGGCTTGGCCTTCAGGTAGCCGTAGCCGGCCAGCATGTCGGCCAGTCTCTGCAGCTTGGCCTTGTCGACCTCCATCGAGAAGACGCCCAGCTTCATCGCGGCCGCCGCCTCGGCGGGGATCTGCGTGTAGGTGGGGATGACCTCGTTGACGGCGCTCCGGTCGCTGCCCGCGAGGAGCTGCGCCCTGGCCATCGCGCGGTGGAACGCCCTGGCGGTGTTGGGGTACTTCTTCAGCCACGTCTCGGTCACGCCCCAGCCGTCCACGGGGATGCCCGCGGTCGGGCCGCTCATGGTGTCGATCACCTCGGTGGCTCCGAGCTGCGTCCTGGCGGCGGTGAGGAACGGCTCCACCAGCCAGGCCGCGTCCACCCTGCCCGACGACAGGGCGCCGAGCTGGTCGGCGAACGGCACGGCGACGAACTTGACGTCCTGCGGCGTGAGCCCGGCCTGCTCCAGGTGGGCGTTGGTGACGGTCTGGCCGAGCGCCTTGAGCACGTTGACGGCGATGGTCTTGCCCTTGAGGTCCTTGACGGTCTTGACCGGCGAACCCTTGGGCACCACCACGCCGGCGATGCCGGGGGCGGCCTCCTGGCCGTGCTGGAACAGCTTGAGCTTGACAGCGCCCGAGTCGTTGATCGTCAGGAGCGAGACGTAGCTGGTGAGGAAGGCGTCGATGCTGCCGTTGATGATCTTCGGCAGCACCGCCTGCGGGGCCTGGATGATCTCGGGCTTGACCGTGAGGCCCTCCTCCTTGAAGAAGCCCCTCTTCTGCGCGATGTACAGCGGCGCGGAGGACGGGACGGGCACCACGCCGACGGTGAGCTCCGTCTTCTCCAGCGCTCCGCTCCTGGCCGGCGCCGCGCTCCCGGCGGGGGCCGGGCCGCCGCACGCGGCGAGGCCCAACGTGATCGCGAGCCCGGCGGCGAAGGCACGTGTGAACATCATGTTCCTGTCTCTCCCTGACTACTGACCTGAGCCGGTGAACACCATGGAGCCGACGTCGACCTCCGTCTTGAGGTAGCCGAACTCGTTCATGAGGTCGGCCACCCGCTGGATGCGCGTCGCGTTGAGCGAGGTGGGGAAGGTCCCCATCGCCATGGTCATGACTGTCTGCCTGCGGGTCTGGGTGTAGAGGTGGACCACCTCGGCCAGGGCGGCGCGGTCGGTCGCGATCACGCGCTGTGCCCTCGCCACAGCGCGCTGGAAGGCGGCGGTGGTCGCGGGATGCCTGCGCACCCAGTCTTCGGTGGTGGCCCAGCCGTCGATCGGCAACGCGTCCGTCGGCCCGGTGTTGGTGTCGATGAGCAGCCGCGCTCCGGCCTGCTGCGCGGCCGACAGGAACGGCTCCACCATCCACGCGGCGTCCACCTGGCCGACGGTGAGAGCGGCGAACTGGGCCTGGAAGTCGATGGCGACGAACCTGACGTCCCGGGGGGTCAGGCCGTGGATCCGCAGGTGCGCGCTCATGGACAGGGTGCCGAGGTTGTGGAGGGAGTTGACGGCGATCGTCCGGTCCTTGAGGTCCTTGGGGCTCTGGAGGGGGGAGTTCTTCGCGACGACCACGCCGGCGATGCCGGGCGCTCCCTGCAGGGTGTCCGCGATGATTTTGACTCTCTCCGCGCCGCTGTCCTGGATGTTGATCAGGGAGACGTAGCTGCCCTTGAACACGTCCATGCTACCGTTCTTGATCTTCGGCATCACGGACTGCGGCGCCTGCATGAGTTCCGTGGTGACCGTCAGGCCCTCCTCCCTGAAGAAGCCCCTCCTGATGGCGATGAAGAGCGGGGCCGACGACGGGGTGGGGGTGATGCCGACGTTCAGGGTGGTCTTCTCCAGCCGTCCCCCCGCCCCGGCCGGGACGGGCCCTCCCGCGACGCCGGAGCCGGTGCCCGTGCATGCCGCGAGCGACACGGCCACCAGGATGACAGGCAAGGACGCGCGGATGTTCGGCCCCAACTTCATGAGTCTCCTCGGGGATTCAAGCATCGGGACCGCGCACCCAGCCTGTGCGGAGCGGGCGCCCGCGCGGACAGGCGGTGATCGTACCTGAGTTCCGGCGCCTATTGCCACAAATACCCCCATTTATATAGAGACGGCCTTTAATTGGACGGTTACCGCACCAACTAATTCCGCGGTTTGGCCTCACTGCTCAGTATGTGCTCAAATTTCCCTCTGCCCCAGGCGCGCATACCTGCCTCGCATGATGCGAGGCATTTACGCGAGAGAGTGGAGCCAGTGCGGAAACGACCCACTATGGACATCCCGGACTTCCGTCCATCCACGCGATTTCTCGGAAATGCGCCACACAAGCCACACAACAGGACGAAACCCGCTAATGGTGGGCGATTCCGGTTACGCGACTGGCGGGTGAGATCGCGCCTGCTCGCTCTCATCGTCATCCCCACCTCCGTCGGCGTCATGGTCGGCGCCCTGCAGATCGTCGCGTCGATCGGCCGGGCCGGCGACTACCAGCGCGTACTGGAGAAGGCGGAGCTGAGCGCCGCGATCAGCGAACTGACCCACCGGCTCGCCCTCGAACGGGACCGGGCCGTGTTCTACGTGGCGGCCGGCCGGAAGCGCGGACGCGAGGCGGCGCTGCGCGCGGGGTTCGGCCCGGTGGACGCGGCGGTGGTGACGGTCAGGCTGAAGGCCGCGCCGATCACCCCGGAGCACGGCGACGGCGCGTGGTACGTCACCCAGCAACTCCTCGGCCGCCTCCCCGAGATCGGCGCCATCCGCGAGACCGTGATCGGCTCCCAGCTGCTCGCGCTGCCCACGCTGACCAAGTACTCCCAGATCACCACCACCTTCGAGCAGTTCCACGTGCACATCAGCCAGGGCGTGGAGGACGAGACGATCGGCGACGGCGTCCGCTCGCTCAGCGCGCTGGCCAAGGCCAAGGACGCCGCCTCGCGGCAGCGCGCCCTGCTCGCGGGCGCCGCCTCGGCGCGCCGCTTCCAGACCGGCGAGCTCGACAGGTTCATGGCCTCCCGCGCCCAGCAGGAGAGCGAGGTCGCGGTGTTCAAGTCCGTGGCGACGCTGGACGAGGCGCAGCTCTACGACGACACCGTCACGGGGACACTCGTCGACCGGGCCGAGTCGTTCCGGCTCCGCGCGCTCGCCCAGGACAAGGAGGGCGCCCCGCTCGACATCGACCCGGACGGCCGCGGGGACGCCGACCGCTGGTTCGCGGCGATGAGCGGCACCGTCGACGGGATGCGCACGGTGGAGAGGCGGATGACGGAGTCGATCACCGTGCGGAGCCGGGCACTGCAGGACGCGGCCTGCCGCGACGCCCTGCTGGCCGCCGTCGGCAGCGCCCTGCTGCTCCTCCTGGTCCTCTACGTCACCGTCGTGATGGCCCGCTCGCTGGTCGGGCCGCTGCGCAGGCTGCGCACCGAGGCGCTGCGGATCGCCTGGGAACGCCTGCCGGAGACCGTCCGCGCGCTGCGCGAGAGCGGCGACGAGTCGGCGCTCGACGTGCCGCCGATCGGCGTCGACTCGCGGGACGAGGTGGGCGAGGTGGCGCGGGCGTTCGACGAGGTCCACCGCGAGGCGGTACGGCTGGCGGGCGAGGAGTCGAAGTTGCGCGCCAACGTCAACGCCATGTTCGTGAACCTGTCACGCCGTAGCCAGGCGCTGGTCGAGCGCCAGATCAGGCTCATCGACGGTCTGGAGCGCGGCGAGTGCGACGATCGGCGGCTCGGCGACCTGTTCAGGCTCGACCACCTCGCCACCCGGATGCGGCGCAACAGCGAGAGCCTGCTGGTCCTGGCCGGGCAGGAGCCGTCCAGGCGCTGGCACCGGCCCGTGAACCTGCTGGACGTCGCGCGCGCCGCCGTGTCCGAGGTCGAGGACTTCGAACGCGTCGTGCCCTTCGTCGCCGACAACGCCTCGATCGCCGGGGAGGCCGTCAACGACGTCGTCCACTTGCTCGCCGAGCTGATCGAGAACGCGCTGTCGTTCTCGCCGCGCGACTCCCGCGTCACCGTATCCTGCAGCACGATCCCCGGCGGCAGCGGCGTGCTGCTGTCGGTCACCGACACCGGCATCGGCATGACGCCGGAGGAACTGGAACGGGCCAACGAGCGGCTGGCCGACGCGCCCAGCGTGGACGTGTCGGTCTCGCGGCGCATGGGCCTGTTCGTGGTGGCCAGGCTGGCCCAGCGGCACGGCATCCGGGTACGGCTGCGCCGGCACGGCCCGGCCGGGCTGACCGCCATGGTCTTCCTCCCGGACCGGCTGCTCGGCCCCGGGGAATTCCGGACGTCGCGCGACCCCACATCCACCGCCCGGCCGTACCCCTCCACCCCGGAAACAGCCACCCCAGAACATCCCAGACCACCCCATCCAGGTCACCCAGAACATCCCTGACCACCCCATCCAGGCCCTCCGTAACACCCCTCGCCACTCCGGCCCCGCCGTTCCGCCCCGCCCGCTCCGGAGGGACCTCACCTCCCACCATCGTGGCCCCGCCCGGCGGCGCCCATCCCTTCCTGCTCGCCACCACCGCCGCCCGTGGGCGTGCGGGCGGCCCAGCTCGCCAGGTCGCACAGGAACGGCGTCAGCAGGACGGCCCCCAGCGCCATGGCCCAGCCCACCGGCGGGATCGGCGCCATGGAGAGGAGCAGGCCGAGCGGCGGCACCAGCGTCACCAGGGCCTGCAGCGCCGCCGTGCCCGCCACGGCCACCATCACCGCCCGGCCGCGCCACCAGCCCCGCTCGAACGTCCACCGCCGGGCCCGCGCCACGTACGCCAGCGTCAGCCGGGCGAAGACCAGGGAGAGCACGGCCTGCGTCCGTACCTGGGTCTCGTCCCACCCGAGCCGCCTGGCCACCTCCACGGCCGCGAACACGAGCAGCCCGACGATCAGCGACCGGACCGCGATGCGGCCCAGCACCCGGCTCGACAGCAGCCCGTTGCGGGCGGGCCGGGTGGCGAGGGATCGCCTGGGGCCTTGTCGACGCCGAGGGCGATGGCCGGGATGCCGTCGAGCACCAGGTTGATCCAGAGCAGTTGCACCGGGAGCAGGGGGATGACCAGGTCCGGCCAGGCGAACAGGCCCACCAGCACGAGGAAGATCTCGGCCAGGTTCCCGGCGAGCAGGCGGGCGGCGTCGGCGTCGCTGAGCCCGGGAGGGGCGTACATGGGGGCGTCCACATCCCAACCAGATCACCCACAGGCGTGGGCACGCGCGAGCCGAACGGCCCTTCGCGCCGGGACCTTCGGCCCGGACCCCGGCTCCGCCCCGGGCCCGCGGGGACGGACGGACCTGGGAGGGAACAGGGGAACGCTGCGGACGGTCAGGTCTCCGGGGGCAGGACAGGCTCCAGGTGGAACATGCCGGTGACCACCTCGCCCGGCCTGTCGTGATGGGGTGTACGGCCGGCGACGGCGCCCAGCACGTCCCGGGCGGTGATGAGCCCGACGAGGCCGTGGCAGGAGACCACCGGTACGGCGTCGCGCCCGGTGTCCACCATCACGCCCGCGACCCTCGCCAGGGGGTCCTCGGGCCGTACCCGGGGCCGCGGCTCGTTGCCGAGGAGCGAGCGGACCTGGCGCGACGACTGCTCCTGCGGCCCGCCCGACCAGGACGCCGCGACGTCCTCCCTGGACAGGACGCCCAGCACGTGCCGCCCCTCGACGATCGGCAGGTGGTGCACCCCGGCGCGGCGCATCAGCTCCCAGGCCATCAGGGGCGACTCCTCCGGCCTGACCGCCACCACGATCCGGCTCATGACGTGCTCGGCCGTCAGCGACCCGATGCTCGTGGACCCCGCTTGGGACCCGGCTTGGGACCCGGCGTTTGACCCGGCGTTCATGGACTCGGCGTTCATGGACTCGGCGTTCATGGACTCGGCGTTCATGGACTCGGCGTTCATGACGACCTCCTCGACTCCTCCGCGCCGGCCCGCTCTCCGGACGGCTCCGGACGGACGCCTCGTGGCCGTACCACCGCGACCGGGCAGGTCACGTGGTGCAGCACCCCGTGGCTGACCGATCCCAGGACCGCCGAGGCGAACCCGCCCCGCCCGCGCGAGCCGACCACCACCAGATCCGCCGATCCGGACGCCTTCATCAGCGCCGACACCGGGTGCTCGCACACCTGCTCGTCCACGATGCGCACGTCCGGGTTCCGCTCGCGCCAGGGCACGACGCGCTCGCGGGCCACGCGCACCTCCTGCTCGTACGCCTCCTGGAGCAGGCTGCCGTAGGCCGCCGCGTACGGCGAGAACAGCGGCATCTGATAGGCGTAGGCCACGTACAGCTGAGCGTCGCGGGCACGGGCCTGCTCGATGGCGTACTCCATGGCGGCCCGCGAGTGCTCCGACCCGTCGTAGCCGACGACGATCTGGCCGTGCTGCACCACGGACGTCCCGCGCACGACCACGACCGGCCCGGCGGCGTGCCCGGCCAGGGCCAGCCCGACCGACCCGACCACCATCCCGGCGAACCCGCCCAGCCCCCTGCTGCCCACCACCACGCTGTCGGCCGTCACCGACTCGCCCACCAGCGTGTCCACGACGCCGCCGGCGAGGATCCGGGTGGTCACCTCGGCACCGGGCGCGAGCTCGCGCGCCCGGTCGGCGGCGGCCTCCAGCGTCCCGGCGCAGTATTCCGTCCCGCCGACGGTGCTCGCCCACTGCTCGCACACGTGGACGAGCCGCAGGCCGAGCCCGCGTCGCCGCGCGTCGGCCGCGGCCCAGTCGACCGCCGCGCCCGCGGACACGGATCCGTCCACTCCGACCACGATCACTCCGGCCATCACGCCACCGCCTCCACCTCTCGGGGCTTCCACCTTCAGCCTGGCCGACCGGCCGGTCGGACGCCCGAGCAGGAAGTCCCCGAGGCGGGGGCCGTTGGTCCCTTTCCGTGGCCCCGCGCGACCGGATCACAAGCGGCCCGATCACAAGCGGCCCGATCACAAGCGGCCCGATCACAAGCTGCCCGATCACAAGCTGCCCGATCACAAGCTGCCGGGTCAGAAACCGCCCCGGCCGGAGGAGGTCGGGCGTGCCGCGGCATCCCTGCTCCGGTAGACGATGTACGGCCGCGTGAGGTAGCCGATCGGGGCCGTGAGCATGTGGACCAGCCTGGTGAACGGCCAGATCGCGAACAGCACGAGCGCGCTCAGCGCGTGCAGCTGGAAGAGTGGCGGCGCCCCGGCCATCAGCGAGGGCTCCGGCCGCAGCAGGAAGATCGACCGGAACCACGGCGAGACGGTCGTGCGGTAGTCGTAGCCCCCGCCGATCACGTTGGCGGCGACCGTCGCCGCCAGGCCGAGCACGATGACCAGGGTGAGGACGGCGTACATCAGCTTGTCGTTGCGGGTGGTGGCGGAGAAGACCGGCCCCACGGTGCGGCGGCGGTAGATCAGGATGGCCAGCCCGGTGAGCGTGCACACGCCGGCGATGGTGCCCAGCACGACGGCCATCCCGTGGTAGGCGTCCTCGCTGACGCCCACCGCCTCCGTCCACGCCTTGGGGATGACCAGCCCGCCGACGTGGCCGAGGATCACCACGAGGATCCCGAAGTGGAACAGCGGGCTGCCGATCCGGAGCAGCCGCGACTCGTACAGCTGGGACGAACGGGTGGTCCAGCCGAACTTGTCGTAGCGGTAGCGCCAGACGTGGCCGAGCACGAAGATCGTGAGAGCGACGTACGGGGCGACCACCCACAGCAGCAGGTCCAGCGGGTTCACCGGGGACCGCCGCCGTAGGGTTCGAGGCCGACCGCCTCGGCCGGCGGCCCCTCCTGCGCCAGCCGCGAGGCGAGGTCGCGCTCGCGCGAGGTCGCGGGCGGAAGGGTGGCGAGCACGGCGGCGACGACGTCGGCGTACGGCGAGCCCTTGGCGCGCAGCGCCTGGTGGAGCGTCTCCAGCCCCGGGCGGTGCTCGCGCAGCAGCCGCCGGGCCTGCACCAGGCCGCCGCGGGCGGACAGTTCGCACACGACGGCGAGGTGGTCGGGCAGCTCCCCGTCGGCGGGCTCGAACCCGGCCTCGCGGAAGGCGTGCTTGAAGCGCAGCAGTGCCATGCCGCGCCTGCGGGTGTCGCCGTAGGTGTAGTAGGTGAGGTACGGGCAGCAGCGGCGTTCGAGGTCGAAGGTCCCCACGTACTGCTCGGCCAGCCGCGGCAGCGGCGTCGCGGCCAGGTGCCCGAGGAAGGCTCGCAGGCGGGTCACCGCCTCGCCGGGCGGCATGCTGTCCACGGTCATGGTGAGCAGCGGCAGCGCGTCGACCAGCCGTTCGTCCGGGTAGCTGAGCAGCACCGACGCCGTCATGTGGATGGCACGCTCGTTCACGAGTCCTCCTTGCGCTTGCGGGGGAACAGCCCGTCGGGCAGTCCCTTGCCGTCCCAGTTGAGCAGGTTGACGCGGCCTTCCCGGTCGGCCGGATCGACCAGGGAGCCGGTCTCCTGGCGGTCCTTGAGCGCGTGGAAGTTCTCCACGGCCACGGGCGCGGGGGTCCCGGACGCCTCGCCGAACGGGCCGCCCATGCCGGGGCCGCCCTCGTAGTCGAGGCTGCACCCGGTGGCCGCCTCCTCCAGGAGGGCGCCCTGCTCGGCGTGGGCCTTCGGGATGACGTAGCGCTCGCCGTACGGGGCCAGGGCCAGCAGCCGGTGCATGGCCTCGATCCGCTCGCCGGTCAGCCCGGCGGCGGTGGCGATCGACTCGTCGGGGCTCTGGCCGAGGTTGAGGCGGCGCATGTAGGAGCGCATGGCGGCCAGGCGGCGCAGAGCGGCGCGCACGGGCTCGGGGTCGCCCGCGGTGAACAGCTCGGCCAGGTAGCCGACCGGGATGCGCAGCGCGTCGATCGCGCCGAAGAGGTTGCCCGCGTCCTCGCCGTCGTTGCCGGTGCCGGTCAGCACGTCCACCACGGGCGACAGCGGGGGGATGTACCAGACCATCGGCATCGTGCGGTACTCGGGGTGCAGGGGCAGCGCCACGCCGTACTCGAAGATCAGCTTGTGGATCGGGGAGCGGCGCGCCGCGTCGAGCCAGTCGTCCGGGACGCCCTCGGCGCGGGCCGCGGCGATCACGCCGGGGTCGTGCGGGTCCAGCAGCACGCCGCGCTGCGCCTCGTACAGCTCCCGCTCATCGGGCACGGCGGCGGCCTCGGCGACGCGGTCGGCGTCGTACAGGACGAGGCCGATGTAGCGCAGGCGGCCCACGCAGGTCTCGGAGCAGACGGTGGGGATGCCCACCTCGACTCGCGGATAGCAGAACGTGCACTTCTCGGCCTTGCCGGTGCGGTGGTTGAAGTACACCTTCTTGTACGGGCACCCGGTCACGCACATCCGCCAGCCGCGGCAGCGCTCCTGGTCCACGAGCACGATCCCGTCCTCGGCGCGCTTGTACATCGCGCCCGACGGGCAGGAGGCCACGCACGACGGGTTGAGGCAGTGCTCGCAGATGCGCGGCAGGTAGAACATGAACGCACGCTCGAACTCCAGCCTCACCTGGTCCGACACCTTGCGCAGCACCGGGTCGGCGGGGGCCAGCTCGGGGGCGCCCGCGAGGTTGTCGTCCCAGTTGGCACTCCAGGTGATCTTCGTGTCCTGGCCGCTGATCAGCGACCTGGGCCGGGCCACGGGCGTGTCCTCGGTCTGGGGGGCGGAGAACAGCCGGTCGTAGTCGTACGTCCAGGGCTCGTAGTAGTCCTGGATGGACGGCATCAGCGGGTTGGCGAAAATGGTCAGCAGCTTGCGCAGCCGCCCGCCGGCCCTGAGCCGGAGCCGGCCGCGCCGGTTGAGCTCCCAGCCGCCCTTCCACTTGTCCTGGTCCTGGTAGGTGCGGGGATAGCCCTGCCCGGGGCGGGTCTCGACGTTGTTGAACCAGACGTACTCGGTGCCGGACCGGTTGGTCCAGGCCTGCTTGCAGGTGACCGAGCAGGTGTGGCAGCCGATGCACTTGTCCAGGTTCATCACCATGGCGAGCTGGGCCATGACGCGCATCAGTAGTCCACCTCCTGGGAGCGGCGGCGGATGACCGTCACCTCGTCTCGCTGGTTGCCGGTGGGCCCCAGGTAGTTGAAGGCGAAGCTGAGCTGGGCGTAGCCGCCGATGAGGTGCGTGGGCTTGACCAGCAGCCGGGTGAGCGAGTTGTGGATGCCGCCGCGGCGCCCCGAGGTCTCGCTCTTCGGCACGTCCACGACGCGCTCCTGGGCGTGGTACATGTACACGGTCCCCTCGGGCATGCGGTGGGAGACGACGGCGCGGGCGACGACGACGCCGTTGCGGTTGACCGCCTCCACCCAGTCGTTGTCGCGGATGTCCGCCCTGGTGGCGTCGGCGGGGCTCATCCAGATGGTCGGCCCGCCGCGCGACAGGGTGAGCATGAGCAGGTTGTCCTGATACTCGGAGTGGATGGACCACTTGGAGTGCGGAGTGAGGTAGCGGACGGTGATGCCGTTCGCGCCGCCCTCCCCCACGCCGGGTTCGCCGAACATCGCGGTCATGTTCAGCGGCGGGCGGTAGACGGGCAGCGCCTCACCGGCCTCGTGGATCCAGTCGTGGTCGAGGTAGAAGTGCTGGCGCCCGGTGAGGGTGTGCCAGGGTTTGCGGTGCTCGACGTTGATGGTGAACGCGGAGTAGCGCCGCCCGCCGGTCTCGCTGCCCGACCACTCGGGTGAGGTGATCACGGGGACCGGCCGGGTCTGGGTGTCGGCGAACGTGATGCGGCGGTGCCCGTCGGCCAGGCCCTCGAAGGACGTCCCGGTACGGCGGGCGAGCGTCTCGAAACCCTGGGCGGCCAGGCGCCCGTTGGTGGTGCCGGACAGAGCGAGGATGGTCTCGCACATGGCGACGTCCGTGGCCAGCGAGGGCCGCCCGTCCCTGGCCGTGCCGTTCGTCCGGGCGAGCCGGTCGATCTCGCCGGAGACGTCGAACGTCAGCCCCTTGGTGGTGGCGCCGAGCCGGTCCGCCAGCGGGCCGAGGGCGGCCATCTTGTCGGCGACCGCCCCGTAGTCGCGTTCGACCGTGACCAGCTTGGGGAAGTCGCGCCCCGGCGTGGGGCGGCGTCCCGTCTCCCGCCAGTCGCTGACCCTGCCGTGCGGGGTGGCCAGCTCGTCGGGCGTGTCGTGCAGCAGCGGCACGGCCACGATGTCCGTACGGGTGCCCAGGTGGGTGGCGGCCAGGGCGCTGAAGGCGCGGGCGATGGCGTGGAAGGCGGCGAAGTCCGTGCGGGTCTGCCAGGGCGGGTCGATCGCCGGGGTGAAGGCGTGCACGAACGGGTGCATGTCGGTGGACGACAGGTCGTGCTTCTCGTACCAGGTGGCGGCGGGCAGCACGATGTCGGAGAACAGCGTGGTGGAGGTCATCCGGAAGTCCAGCGAGAGCAGCAGGTCGAGCTTGCCCCTGGGCGCCTCCTCCGGCCAGGCGAGGCTCTCCGGCCGCTGCCCGGGGCCGGCCTCCTCGGCGCGCACGGCCGAGTCGGTGCCCAGGAGGTGGCGCAGGAAGTACTCGTTGCCCTTGGCGGAGGAACCGAGCAGGTTGGCCCGCCACACGGTCAGCACGCGCGGCCAGTTCGCGGGCGCGTCGGGGTCCTCGCAGGCGAACCCGAGACGGCCGGAGGCGACCTGCTCGGCGACGTACGGCCCCGCCTCCCCGCCCTCGGCCGCGGCCTCGTCGGCCAGGTCGAGCGGGTTGCGGTCGAACGTCGGGTAGGACGGCATCCAGCCGAGGCGTGCCGACTGCGCCAGCAGATCAGCGGTGGCCCTGCCGGCGAACGTGCCCCGGCCGAGCGGCGAGGAGACGACGTCGGCCGAGTAGGTGTCGTAGCGCCACTGGTCGGTGTGCAGGTACCAGTAGGCGGTGCCGATCATCTGCCGGGGCGGGCGCGACCAGTCCAGGCCGAAGGCGAGCTGCGCCCAGCCGGTGATCGGCCGGCACTTCTCCTGGCCGACGTAGTGGGCCCAGCCGCCGCCGTTGACGCCCTGGCAGCCGGTCAGCGTGGTGAGCGCCAGGAACGACCGGTAGATGGTGTCGGAGTGGAACCAGTGGTTCGTCCCCGCCCCCATGATGATCATGGATCGGCCGCGGGACTCCTCGGCGTTGCGGGCGAACTCCCGGGCGATGCGCGCGGCCGCGGCGGCAGGGACGGACGTGATCGCCTCCTGCCAGGCCGGAGTGTACGGCTCGGCGGCGTCGTCGTAGCCGGACGGCCAGCGGCCGGGCAGCCCGTCGCGGGCGACGCCGTACTGGGCGAGCATGAGGTCGTACACGGTGGTGACCAGGTGGCCGCCGACCCGCCGCACCGGGACGCCACGCTCCAGCACACCGCCCTCGCCGCCCCCGGCGTGCCCGTCGAAGCGGGGCAGCGCGACCGTCACGGCCTCTCCGGATCCGGGCCCGGCTCCGAGGACGGTGAGGAGCGGGTCCACGTCGCCGAGGTCGAGGTTCCAGCGGCCCACGCCGCGCTCGGAGTAGCGGAAGCCGAGGGAGCCGTTGGGCACCACCGGCTCACCGGTCCGCGCGTCCAGCAGGACCGTCTCGAACGCCGCCTCCTCCTCCCCGTCCCGCCCGGGATCGGCCGCGAGATCGGCCGCGAGATCGGCCGCGAGATCGGCTGCCGTGAGGAACTTGTCGGGCACGTACGCGTCGCCGTGCTCGCGCAGCCGGACCAGGAACGGCAGGTCGGTGTAGCGCTTGGCGTAGTCGGTGAAGTAGGGGACCGCGCGCCCGGCGAAGAACTCCTTGAGGATCACGTGCCCCATGGCCATGGCCAGCGCGCCGTCGGTGCCCGGATGCGGGGCCAGCCACTCGTCGGCGAACTTGGCGGCGTCGTTGTAGTCGGGCGCGAGCACGACGACCTTCTGGCCGCGGTAGCGGGCCTCGGCCATGTAGTGGGCGTCGGGCGTGCGGGTGACCGGCACGTTCGAGCCCCACAGCATGAGGTAGGCGGCGTCCCACCAGTCCGCCGACTCCGGGACGTCCGTCTGGTCGCCGAACACCTGCGGCGAGGCCACCGGCAGGTCCGCGTACCAGTCGTAGAACGACAGCATCGCCCCGCCGAGCAGCGAGACGAACCGCGCGCCCACGGCGTGGGAGGCCATCGACATGGCCGGGATCGGCGAGAAGCCGGCCACCCGGTCGGGCCCGTACTCCTTGATCGTGTGCACGTGCGCCGCCGCGATGATCTCGGTGGCCTCGTCCCAGGTGACGCGGACGAGCCCGCCCTTGCCCCGGGCCGACTGGTAGCGGCGGCGCCTGGCCGGGTCGGAGGTGATCTCGGCCCAGGCCGCGACCGGGTCGCCGAGCCGCGCCCTGGCCTCCCGGTACATCTCCACCAGCACGCCGCGGGCGTACGGGAAGCGGACCCGCGTGGGCGAGTAGGTGTACCAGGAGAACGCGGCCCCTCGCGGGCAGCCGCGCGGCTCGTACTCGGGGCGGTCGCCGCCCACGCTCGGGTAGTCGGTCTGCTGCGCCTCCCAGGTGATCACGCCGTCCTTGACGTACACCTTCCAGGAGCACGAGCCGGTGCAGTTGACCCCGTGGGTGGAGCGCACCACCTTGTCGTGGCTCCATCGGTCGCGGTAGAAGACGTCACCCTCGCGCCCGCCGATCTGGTACACCGCCCTGAGGTCCCCGGAGACCTGGCCGGGACGCAGATGGCGGCCCAGCCTGAGCAGGGCCTCGCTGAGAGGCCCGTCGGTCACGGCCTTGGACGCGGTCATCGATCCCCCCTACGGCCGCTCGCCCGTCCCGGCCGCGGGGCGCAGGACGAACCAGCAGTAGACGAACGCGCCGAACGCCATGGCCGCCAGCAGCATGAGGCCGATGGCGTACGACCCGGTGGCCTGGTAGATCAGGCCCATCACGATGGGGGGCAGGAACCCGCCCAGGCCACCGGCCGCCCCCACCACGCCTGTGGCACTGCCCACCATCGGCACGGGCACACCCCGGCCGAGGATCGCGAAGACCGCGCCGTTGCCCAGCCCCAGCGCCGCCGCCATGGCCAGGAACCCGACCGTGGCGAGGGGCATGCCGGGCGCGAACGAGACGACGATCGCGCAGCAGAACACCCCGAGCAGCACCCAGCACAGCACCCGCTCGCCGCCCAGCCGGTCGGCGAGCCAGCCGCCCACCGGCCGGGTCAGCGTGGCCAGCACCACGAACCCGGCGGCGCGCGCCGCCGCGTCGGCGACGCTCAGCCCGTAGACGGCCTTCAGGTACAGCGGCAGGTAGACGCCGAACGCGACGAACCCGCCGAACGTCAGCGCGTACATCCCGGCCATCTCACGGGTGACGCGCAGCCGGGCCGCGGCGGCGAACCTCGTCAGGAACGGCTCGGCGGGCGCCTTCGCGCCGGGCGCGTCCCGGCCCAGCGTGAGGAAGGCCAGCCCGACCGCCACCAGTGCCAGGGCGACCATGACGAACGGCACCGAACGGCCGAACTCGGCGGCCAGCCAGGGGGTGACGAACCCGGAGATCGCGGTGCCGATGTTGCCCATGCCGAAGATCCCCAGTGCCAGGCCGCGCCGCTCGGGCGGGAACCAGGCGTTGACGAACGGCACGCCGATGGCGAAGGTGGCGCCCGTCATGCCCAGCAGCAGGCCACCGGCCAGCAGCGCCGGGTAGCTCTCAGCGAAGGCCAGGAACAGGACGGGGAGGACGCCCAGCAGGCTGGTGACGCCGAAGACCAGCCGCCCGCCGTACCGGTCGGTCAGCGCGCCGAGCAGCATGCGGCCCAGCGCCCCGACGATCACGGGCACGGCGACCAGGACGGACACCGCGAAGGCGCTGAGCCCGAGCAGGTCCTTGTAGACCGGCCCCAACGGGCTCAGGAGCGCCCAGGCCCAGAAGTTCACGGCGAACGCCGTCGTGGCGAGGATCAGCGCCATGATTGCCGAGGCGGTGCGCGTGCCTGTCAGGGCGGGCGGAGCGGGAGCCATCCGAGGTTCCTTCCCTTCAGGAGACCTTCATGTCCGCCCTGCCAGGCTCCTTGACTTCCGCCTTGCCCAGAAAGGGTCTTTGGTCCTCGCTTCCCTGACCGAATGGCTCGGCGAACGGCCTGGTGATCGGCGCTCGCCGGGTGTCCGCGCCGTGGCGGTGGGCGGTGCTCAGCCGGTGGCGATGCGGCGTCCCGTGACGCGCGACGGGGTGATGCGGAGATACTGCCTGCGGTCGCCACCGGCCCACGGCTCGACGCCCGTCGCCCGCGCCTCGGCCAGCTCCTCGTCGGTGACGTGGTGCAGCGCCCCCTGGACGAGCACGCTCCACCCGGTCCGGGTGTCCTCCTCGATCCGGTCCACCTCGAACGCCACCTTGTACTCGACGCCCGCCAGCCCGGTGCGCAGGTCGGCGTCCGTGGAGCCGCCCAGGGTGGTGCGGAAGACGATGGCGCCGCCGGCCACGCGGTAGTTGACGGGCAGCACGGTCGGGCCGAAGCGCCCCTCGTAGGCGATCCGGCCCACCCCGCCGGGGGCGATCAGGCCCAGGGCCTCACCCTCATCGAGCTCCGCGAGCTCCGCGCCGGGCGCCGCGCCGCCCGCTCCGGAGGGCGCCTCCCCGAGCAGCTCCGCCACCGTCGTGTCCAGCGCCTGCGCCAGCTTGGCGGCGGCCTCCCGCAGCGTGCTCTCGGACTGATCCTCCAGGTGGCCGAGGTACGCCTCGGCCACGCCGGCACGCTGGGCGAGCTCCTCGCGGGTCAGGCCCAGCGCCTCGCGCCGCCCGGCGATCCGGCGTCCGAGCCCTCCGAGATCCGACATGTGGCACCCCATCTCCACGGCATGATGACCTTCTCCCGTTCACCGTAGTCGCCGTGGACCGGAGGAGGGCCGCCGCCCCGAACGAACCCCCTCGCCTCTAGTGGCCGAGCACGGGGCGCGCGCCGGTCGCCTTGACGGGCAGGTGCTCGCGGATGAGCAGCCAGCTCGCCGCCAGCACCCACACGATCGTGAGCACACCCGGCAAGATGATCATCAGCGGCGCGTCGGGCGCCAGCGCGCCCGCCCTGTTGACCATCGCGAACGCGGCCAGCAGCCGCACCACCGCCACGACGGCGGCGAACCAGCCCAGCCACATCGGGAACACGTGCGTGCGCATGATCGCCACCGCCGTCGCCGCGAACGTCGCCGCCACGGCGATGTTGGCGACCACGTTCATGGCGGTCAGCGCCGTGTACGGACCCGCGGCGATGGCCTGCAGCGGCCGGTGCTCGGTCATGGCGTACGTCAGGCCGGCGAAGACCGAGATCCCGACGAAACCCAGCACGGAGACGAGCACGTACCCGGCCAGCACCAGCACCGGCAGGTCGCTGGACTCGTCGGCCCGCCGGAAGGCCGTGGCCAGCGCCACCCCGAACCACAGGAACAGGACCGTGGCGATGGCGTACAGCAGCGCGGCCAGCAGGATCTGGGTGCGGAACGCGACCAGGTATCCGGCGATGGTCGTCGAGGACTCGGTGATGCTCGGCACGTTGCCCATCACCAGCCGCCCGCCGATGCCCACGACCATGGACGCGGCGCCGGCTATGCCACCCCATCGAAGCTCGTGACTCTCCATGAGAATCACCCCCCGGCTTCATCATCGGCACCGACCCGACCCCGGCGCCACCGAGCGACGTCCATTCTTTGCCGCTTCTTTCGGATGGCGGACCCGCCGGGACAGGCGGCCGGCGGCCTGGGCAGGACCTCCCGCGGACGGGTAGAAAGGACCTCAGGAACGGCGAGGGAGCGGGGCCAGTGGACGGTGACGGCGAGCGGATGCTGGGGGGCCTGATCGCCGCCCACCATCTCGCCTCTCTGGAGGACCTGCCCGGCCTGGTCTCCGGGCACGCCAGGCTGGCCGGCTTCACGGACACCGTGCTGTACGTGGCCGACCTGCAGCAGACGTACCTCGTTCCCCTGCCCGGCCAGCAGCACGACGGCCGGCCCCTCGAACGCGTCCGCATCGACTCGACCGTGGCCGGCCGGGCCTTCCGCTCGCTGGACATCGTCCGGACGGGAGCCGGCGACGCACCCCTCCAGGCGGCGTCCGCGCCCGAGCCGGAGGCCGGGGGCCCGCCCGAGCCGGAGGCCGGGGACCCGCCCGGGCG
>NZ_QNFZ01000292.1 GCF_003313395.1 Nonomuraea lactucae
CGCCCCGCCCGCCCGGCGGGCGGCGGGGGCCGCGGCCGTGGGCGCGCTCGCGCTCGTCGTGCTGGTCAACTTCTGGTGGTTGCATCCGGTGCTGGTGGGCGAGCAGTTGACGCACGCCGGGTGGTGGGCCCGGATGCTGATGCGCTCCTGGGTAGAGGGCGCGCCCAAGTGACGCCGCGGCGCAGCGTGATGGCCGCCGCGACACAGGCCAGCGGCACCGCCGGCAGCACGTAGCGGTAGTCGAACTCGGCCGTCGCCGCCGGGGCCAGGAGCAGCCCGAACGCCGCCAGCCACGGCAGCGCCACCGGCCCGCCCAGGGTGCGCCAGCGGACCGCGATGCCGTACAGGCCGATGAGCAGGATGCCGCCCAGCATGATCCCGCGCAGGTAGAACACCTTCTGGTAGGCGCTCATGATGTCGGCCCACGGGGAGACGATGCGCGTCTCCGGCGGCCCCTGCTCGTAGGCGAAGGCGTCGGTGTCGGTGCGGCCCTGGTAGGCGGGCCAGTTGGGCAGCCGCTTGGGGCGGCCGTAGGCGTCCAGGTCGTAGTAGGGCCTGAACTGGTACATGTTGTAGGTCTGCTCGTCGGGGAAGCGCGGCCGGCCCCAGTGGAACGAGCGGAGGAAGTCGCGCCCCACGACGCGCAGATAGTCGCCAGGCTGCGACATGATCGCCCGCGTGGCGAACGCGCTGGCGGCCTCGTTGGTGATGTCGGTGAACTTCTTGCCGGTGCCCCAGCGGTGGAGGACCTCGCCCGTGCCGGTGCCGCCGCCGCCCTGGCCCCACAGATACCACTGCGCGTAGTCCTTGCGCTGGTCCACGGGGTCGTTGATGCACAGCAGGAGGAGGTGGATCTCCTTGTACTTGTCGATGTTCATCTTGTTGCAGTCGGCGAAGATCGCCGTGCGCATGTAGAGGATCAGCCCGTCGCTGTTGGTCATCGCGAACTTGCCCACGCTCGACGCGAACCAGCTCATGTAGGCCGTGATCGGCACCGCGCAGGCCACCACCACGGCCGCGATCGGCTTCCACCCGGTGCGCTTGACGAGCAGGTAGAGCACCACGAGCGCGAGGATCGGCAGGCCGATCGACCGGGTCAGCCAGGTCAGCGAGAGCAGCAGGCCGACCACCGCGCCCACCCGCCACGACATGCGCCGGTGCCACAGCACCAGTGTGATCACGCCCACGACCAGCAGCGTGAACATCGTGTCGGACATGATCATCTGCTCGAGCTGGATCTGGTAGGCGTCGAACAGCACCGGCGCCGCCGCCAGCGTCGCCCCCCACTTCGGCAGCGCGAACTTCCGCCGCAGCAGCGCGTAGATCAGCACGGCCGTGGCCAGGCCCATCAGGTGCTGGGTGAACACGACCAGCGTGAAACTGTGGAACGGCTTGAGCGTCAGCAGCCAGAAGCCGTAGCCGTCGGGCCGGATCGGATGCGGCCTCGGGTGCAGCGCGACGGAGACGTACTCGTACGAGTCGTTGAACCACATCGCCGGGCCGTAACCGAGCATGGCGATCAGCCGCAGCACCCCGCCCAGGGCGAAGGCCGCGGCGAACACCCGATGACGGCGCAGGAAGGACAGCACGCGTGCCGTCCGGCCAGGGGCGGAGTGGTCCACACGGGTAATCTCCGCGACACTCACCATGCTGTAAAGAATGCCAGCCGTTTCATGGTCTTGACGCGACCGAGTCTGGGCACAGGGCATGATGGTGTGCTGGAAGTGTCCTGACGGAAGGGTTGAGACGTGGAACTGACGGTGGTCATGCCCTGCCTCAACGAGGCCGAGACCGTGGAAGTCTGTGTCCGCAAGGCGCTGGCCTGCATGGATGAGTACGGCATCGACGGCGAAGTGCTGATCGCCGACAACGGCAGCACGGACGGCTCGCAGCAACTCGCCCGCGACGCCGGCGCCCGGGTCGTCCACATCGACGAGAAGGGCTACGGCAACGCGCTCATCGGCGGCATCCGCGCCGCGCGCGGCAAGTACGTCATCATGGGCGACGCCGACGACTCCTACGACTTCACCGCGCTGCTGCCCTTCGTGGAGCAGTTGCGCGACGGGGCCGACCTGGTGATGGGCAACCGCTTCAAGGGCGGCATCGCGCCCGGCGCCATGCCCCCGCTCCACCGCTACCTCGGCAACCCGGTGCTGTCGTTCGTCGGCCGGCTGTTCTTCCCCTCGGCCATCGGCGACTTCCACTGCGGCCTGCGTGGTTTCCGGCGCGACTCGATCCTGCGCCTGCACCTCCAGACGGGCGGCATGGAGTTCGCCTCCGAGATGGTGGTCCGCTCCACGCTGTCGGGTCTCGACGTGCGCGAGGTGCCCACGACGCTGTCGCCCGACGGCCGCTCCCGCCCGCCGCACCTGCGCTCCTGGCGCGACGGCTGGCGCCACCTGCGCTTCCTGCTTCTCTACAGCCCCAAGTGGCTGTTCTTCTATCCCGGCATCCTGCTGATGGTGCTGGGCCTGGTCGCGGGCACCGCCCTGACCTTCGGGCCGGTGGAGATCGGCGAGCTGGCCTTCGACGTCGACACGCTGGTCGGCGCCTCGGCGGCGGTGGTGATCGGCTTCCAGGCGGCGCTGTTCGCGCTGTTCACCAAGGTCTACGCGGCCGAGGAGGGGTTCCTGCCCGAGTCGGCGCGCGTCCGCAAGCTGATCGACATCGTGACCCTGGAGAAGGGGCTCGTGGTCGGCGGCCTGCTGGCCGTGGCCGGTCTGGTCGGCCTGGTGATGTCGCTGGTCCACTGGCAGATCCGCAGCTTCGGCGAGCTCGACCCGCGCGAGTCGCTGCGCATCGTGGTGCCCGCCGCCACCGCGCTCATCATGAGCTTCCAGACCATCTTCGCGTCGCTGTTCATCAGCATCCTGGGCATCCGCCGCACCCGCGAGTCGTCCGTGGACGTCGCCGCCAAGGCCGCGGAGGAGGCCGCCGAGGCGGTCTCGCGCGAAGAGTCGCGGACGCACTGATCTAATCGGTTCGAGGTGGCCGGTCGCGCGCCGTAGGCTTGGGGCTATGTCCCAGCACATCTTGACCGCCGTCGCGTGGCCGTACGCCAACGGCCCCCGCCACATCGGGCACGTCTCAGGTTTCGGCGTGCCGTCCGACGTCTTCAGCCGCTACCAGCGGATGGCGGGCAACAAGGTGCTGATGATCTCCGGCACCGACGAGCACGGCACGCCCATCCAGGTGCAGGCCGACAAGGAGGGCGTGAGCGCCAAGGAGCTCGCCGACCGCTACAACCGGGTGATCGCCGAGGACCTGACCGGGCTCGGGCTCTCCTACGACCTGTTCACGCGGACGACCACCCGCAACCACTACGCGGTCACGCAGGAGATCTTCAAGGGGCTCATCGCCAACGGCTACGTCTTCCCCAAGACCACGATGGGGGCGATCTCCCCGTCCACCGGGCGCACCCTGCCCGACCGCTACATCGAGGGCACC
The DNA here is from genome assembly GCF_003313395.1 of Nonomuraea lactucae. Taxonomy (GTDB): domain Bacteria; phylum Actinomycetota; class Actinomycetes; order Streptosporangiales; family Streptosporangiaceae; genus Nonomuraea; species Nonomuraea lactucae. Next base: position 3,448 of record NZ_QNFZ01000292.1, read on the forward strand.
TGCCCCATCTGCGGCTACGACGGCGCCCGCGGCGACCAGTGCGACAACTGCGGCAACCAGCTCGACCCGATCCAGCTGATCAACCCCCGGAGCCGCATCAACGGCGAGACCCCGGTCTTCGTCGAGACCGAGCACTTCATGCTCGACCTGCCCGCCTTCGCCGAGGTGCTGGGCTCCTACCTGCAGTCCAAGCAGGGCGAGTGGCGGCCCAACGTGCTCAAGTTCGCCCTCAACCTGCTCGGCGACCTGCAGCCGCGGGCGATCAGCCGCGACCTCGACTGGGGCGTGCCCATCCCGCTCGACGGCTGGCGCGACCAGCCCAACAAGCGGCTGTACGTGTGGTTCGACGCGGTCATCGGCTACCTGTCGTCGTCCATCGAGTGGGCCAGGCGCTCCGGCGACCCCGACGCGTGGCGGCAGTGGTGGCAGAATCCCGACGCCCGCAGCTACTACTTCATGGGCAAGGACAACATCGTCTTCCACGCCGAGATCTGGCCGGCGATGCTGTTCGGCTACAACGGCCAGGGCTCGCGCGACGGGCGGCCGGGCTCCCTCGGCGCGCTCAACGTGCCGTCCGAGGTGGTCTCCAGCGAGTTCCTCACGATGGAGGGCCGCAAGTTCTCCTCCTCGCGCCAGGTCGTCATCTACGTGCGCGACTTCCTGGAGCGCTACGACGCCGACGCGCTGCGCTACTACATCGCCGTGGCCGGCCCCGAAAACCAGGACACCGACTTCACCTGGCAGGAGTTCGTCAACCGCAACAACGGCGAGCTGGTCGCCGCCTGGGGCAACCTGGTCAACAGGTCCATCTCGATGGCGGCGAAGAACTTCGGGCAGGTGCCCGAGCCCGGCGACCTGACCGACGCCGACCGGCGGCTGCTGGAGCGCTCGCGCGCCGCCTTCGGCCCGGTGGGCGCCGAGCTGGGCCGCTCCCGGTTCAAGAACGCCATCAACGAGGCGTTCGACGTGGTCCGCGACGCCAACCGCTACCTCGCCGAGCAGGAGCCGTGGAAGCTCAAGGACGACCCCGAGCGGCAGAAGTCGATCCTGCACGTCGCGCTCCAGGTCGTCGACGACTGCAAGACGATGCTCACGCCGTTCCTGCCGAGCTCGTCCAACAAGGTCCACACCATGCTCGGCGGCGAGGGCGTCTGGTCGGGCATGCCGGAGATCCAGGAGGTCGACGAGGACGGCGGCGAGTCCTACCCGGTGATCACCGGCCAGTACGACGGGGCCGCCCGCTGGGAGCACCGGCCGGTCCGGCCGGGCACCCCGCTCGCGCCGCCGGTGCCGCTGTTCAAGAAGCTCGACCCGAAGGTCGTGGACGAGGAGCTGGCCCGGCTGGGCGAGTGACCGCACATGACCAAGCTTCCCGCCGCCCCGGAGCCGCTCGCGGCCCCGGTGTTCGACAGCCACTGCCATCTCGACATCATGGTGGGCGACCGGCAGGCGTCATCGGGTGACCCGGTGGCGCTCGCCGCCCAGGCCGCGTCCACGACCGTGCGCGGCATCCTCGACGACGCCCGCGCCGTCGGCGTGACCGGGCTCGTCACGATCGGCTACGACCTGCCGTCGTCCACGTGGGGGGCCGAGGTGGCGGCGGTCCACGACCGCGTCCACGCCGGGGTGGCCGTGCACCCCAACGAGGCGCACGCCGCCAGCCCCGAGACGCTGGCCGAGATCGAGGCGCTGGCCGGGCGGCCGGAGGTGCGGGCTGTGGGGGAGACGGGGCTCGACTACTACCGTGACTGGGCGAGCAGGGACGACCAGCACGCCAGCTTCCGGGCGCACATCGAGATCGCCAAGCGCGCGGGGAAGGCGCTGGTCGTCCACGACCGCGACGCCCACGACGACGTGCTGAAGGTGCTCGCCGCCGAGGGGGCGCCGCCGGTCGTGGTGTTCCACAGCTTCTCCGGGGACGCCGAGCTGGCCAAGAAATGCACCGACGCCGGATATTTCATGTCATTCTCTGGCCCCGTCACCTACAAGAACGCCTCCTACCTGCGCGAGGCGGCCAGGGTGGCGCCGGCCGAGCTGATGCTGGTGGAGACCGACGCCCCCTACCTCCCGCCGGTGCCCCACCGGGGCAGGCCCAACGCCCCCTACCTGATCCCGCTCACGCTGCGCTGCCTGGCGGAGGTCAAGGGCATCCGCCCGGAGAGCCTCTGCGAGGCCATCGACGCCAACGGCGTCACGGTCTTCGGCGCCTGGTAGCCCCGTCGGGGGCGCTGGTCAGTGGTGGTGACGCCGTGAGCGGAGCTTGTCCAGGAACTGCCGGGCCTTCCGCTGGTTGTCCGGGTCGCCGGCCATCCTCTTGGCCTTGTCGACCGTCTGCCTGCCGTGAGGGCTGCGCAGGTACGCGCGCACCCGATCCATGAGCGATGCCATGCGCACCCCCTACCCACGGGGCGCGAACAACCACCTGGGCTATCCGCTCAGCGACATGCCGAAGTCCGCGCCCTTGGGCGGCTGGACGGGCCGCAGGTCGTCGGCGTTTCGGCCGGCGACCGCGACCTGCCCGTACGGCGCCGCGTCCGGACGGCCCACGTAGATCTTGTTGCCGCTGAACGCCACGGCGTAACCGAACAGGTCTCCCTGGGACGGGAGCGTGCGGTCCTCGCCGGAGTCCCGGAACGACACCAGTCGCACGCCGCCGCCGTACGGGGCGCCGATGGCCAGCCTGCCGTCGGGGGAGGCGGCCAGCGAGAAGCCGAACGCCTGCTTGCCGCCCTGCTGTACCTTCCTCTTCGAGGCCAGCTTCGCGTCGAGCAGATCCACGTAGCCGGCACCGGGCGCGCCGACCGCGAGCCCCGCGCCCTCGGCGTAGGCGAGCGCGTACCCGTACCTGTCGCCCGACGCGGCGGTGGGGGAGTCGACCTTCACGCCCTCGAGCCTCGGCGCCAGCACGTCCTTGATGGAGACGACGGAGCCCGAGTCGATCTTGCCCGCGCCGACCTGGCGGCCCGCGCCGTCGTCGTTCTCGTACGGCACGCCGACGATCAGCTGGTTGCCCGCGCCCATCGCCAGCGACCAGCCGAACTGGTCGCCGACCTCGCCGTTGCCGGGAACCTCCGTCGAATCCTGGCTGATCCTGCGCAGCGGGCCGTCGCCCTCGCGGATGTACAGGGCGCCGGTGTCGGACCGCTGCGCCTCGTCCTCGTACGGCGCGCCGATCGCCACCAGGCTGCCCTTGGCCGCCAGCGACCAGCCGAAGTGGGCGTCCCGCTGCGGCTCGATGGCGTACAGCTGCTTCGGAGGCGCGCTGCTCCCGCCGTACACCACGTAGACGGCGCCCGCGTCCTGACTGCCCCGCACGTCCGTGAACGGCGCGCCGACGACCAGGTCGGCGCAGGCGTCGCCGTCGACCTTCGCCAGCCGTACCGACCAGCCGAAACCGTCGCCCTGCGCCAGGCCGGGCACCGTGACGGGCACGACCTTCCCGCCGGAGACCACGTGCACGGCGCCCTTGTCGTCGTCGGCGAACGGGTCGCCGACCGCCACGTCCTCCACGCCGTCACCGTCGAAGTCGGCGGGTCCCGCGCAGGCGGCGGCCGTCGCGCCGGTCCCGTGGACCAGTGTTCCCGCCGCCAGCAGGAGCGCCAGGAGCGTCGCCCGGATCATGACAACCTCACCTCGACCTGGCGACCACCTTGGAGAAGGGTCGCGGTGAGTTGAATGGGTTTGCGGTAGAGGGGCAGGTCGAAGACGAAGACGCGGTCTATGCGGCCCCCGGGGACGATGACGTCGGGGAGTGTCACCGGTGAGGGGTCGTGGCGTCCGCCCCGGTCGTCCTGGAGGGTCACGACGGGGCGGCCGATCTCCCGAGGCACACCGCCCGGGTTGATCATCGACCAGCGGACCGCGCAGAGCTGGCCCTGGGTCTGCCGCGTGCCCTCGAACTCCTTGAGGCCGCACTGGGGAGCCGCCGCCACGATCAGTTGCGGGTCGTCGAAGGCGCCGCCGAGGGGGAACCTGCGGCCGAGGTCGTTCGGCTGCCGGGCCACCGGGGAGACGGTCTGGCCACGGGGGGACGGCGTCACGCCGCGGCCAGAGGTGATGATCAGAACCCCGGCGGTGACGGCGATGGCCAGCACCGCGGCGGCGGCCGCGATCAGCCAGCGGGTGCCGCGCGGGCGCTCGGGCTGGGGTGGGACGGTGGAGAGGGCGTCACGGTCCTGCTGGATCGGTTGCCCTTGTGGGCCGGACTGGGCATTCTCCCGCCGTGCCCGCGCTTGTCCTTGCGCCAGTGCCTCTGCGTGGCCCTGTGCCCGCGCCTGTGCCTGTGGTTGTTGTGGCTGGGGTTGTGCCTGGGCCCGTGTTCGCCCCTCGGCCTGCGCCTGGGGTTGTGCCTGGGGTTGCGCCTGGGCCTGTGTCCGCGCCTCGGCCTGCGCCTGAGCCTCCGCGTGCGCCTGGGCCTGTGCCTGGACGATCGCCTGTGCCTCGGCGTCCAGGCGGGCCAGCTCTTCCCTGGCGGCCAGCTCCTCCCTTCGAGCCAGCTCCTCCCTACGCGCCAGTTCCTCCTTCTTGCTGGTCGGCCCCTGCCTGCCGGTCGGTCCGCGGTTGCCCTGTTCCTCGCTCACCGCAGTCGCAGGGACCTGCGCCGAGCTGTCCTGCGCAGCGGCCCGCTCCTGCTGGGGCGCCGCGCCGCTCGCCCCTGCCCGCCGCGTCGAGTCGGTCTGCCCGGGCGGCTGCGTCTGCCGCAGCGCCCTCCCGTCCGGCAGCGTGTTGTGATCAGGCGCGTCACCCGTGGCAGGCTCTGGTCCAGGACTCCTGGTCACCATGTCGCCGGGCGGAGGCGTGGCGAACGTGGCCGTGATGTCGGGCTCGTCCACCACGCTCTGCGGGGGCTCCCAGTCGCCCAGCAGGTCGTTCGCCACCAGCGTGGGCGGGTCCGCCGCGGCGGTGCGGGCCGGGGAGGTGCCTCCCACGAGCGCGATCAGCAGGTCCTGTGCCGTGGGCCGCTGGGCGGGGTCCATCGACGTCGCCAGCCGTACCAGCTCGTTCAGCGGCGCGGGCAGCACGCCCAGCTCCGGCGGCGTGTGCAGCACCCTGGAGGCCAGCGTGATGGCGTCGCCGCGGCCGAACGGGTGGCGCCCGTTGCCCGCGTAGGCCACCAGGCAGCCCCAGGCGAAGATGTCGGCGGCGGGGGTGACCGTCTCGCCGCGTACCTGCTCGGGCGCCCACCAGCCCGGACTGCCGAGCAGCTCACCGGACATGGTGAACCCGGTCTCCCTGTCCAGCGCCCGCGCGATGCCGAAGTCGATCACCCGTGGCCCGGAGAGGGAGAGGATGACATTGGCCGGTTTGAGGTCGCGGTGAACTAACCCGGCGACGTGGATGGCGGCCAGCGCGGCGGCGACCCCCAGCGCGACGCCGTGCAGCGGCCCTGGATCCAGCGCCCCGTGCTGTGTGATCTGCCCGGACAGCGGGAGGCCCGCGATGTACTCGGTCACCATGTAGGGCCGGCCGTCGCCGGTGTTGCCGTTGTCGAGCACCTGTGCCGTACAGAAGGACGCCACCTTCCGGGCGTTCTCCACCTCGCCGTGGAATCGCGCCGCGAACCCCTCCTGGTTCGCGAACTCCACCTTCACCACCTTGACCGCCACGAACCGTCCCGTGGGCGCCCGCGCCAGGAACACCGTGCCCATGCCGCCCTCTCCCAGGCGTCCGAGCAACCGGTATGGACCGATTTCCCGCAGGTCCGTCGGGCGGAGCGGCGCGGCGCCCGTTGGCTCCATCAGGGATGTCCCTTCCTGTTCCACGCCATCCTCCCCTCTGCTCCCCCCGTTCGCCATCGCACGTTCTTCGATGCGGGAGACTGGTTGGATGATGAGGCTGTTGGGCCCGGCAGAAATACGTATTTTGGCGGACAAGCTAGATCTTCGTCCAACGAAAAGACTAGGACAGAACTTCGTGATCGACGGGGGAACCGTCCGCCGAATCGTACGGGTTGCCGACCTGTCCTCGGAAGACGTCGTGATCGAAGTGGGGCCCGGTCTCGGGTCGCTCACCCTGGCGTTGCTGTCGTCGGCCAGGCACGTGGTGGCCGTCGAGATCGACCCGGTGCTGGCCGCCCAGCTCCCCTTGACCGTGGAGGAACGCGGCCTCGGCGACAGGCTGACCGTGATCGGGGCCGACGCCATGAGGATCTCCCCGTCGGACCTTGGGGGTTCCGAGCCCACCGCCCTGGTGGCCAACCTGCCGTACAACGTGGCGGTTCCGGTGGTGCTGCACCTGCTGGAGGCGCTGCCCTCGCTGCGGAAGGGCCTCGTCATGGTGCAGTCGGAGGTGGCCGACCGGCTGGCGGCCGGTCCGGGTTCCAAGGTGTACGGGGTGCCGTCGGTGAAGGCCGCCTGGTACGCGGACGTGCGCCGGGCCGGACCCGTCGGCCGTACCGTCTTCTGGCCGGTGCCCAACGTCGACTCCGGCCTCGTCTCGCTGACGCGCCGCGACCCACCACCCACCAGCGCGTCCCGGGAAGAGGTCTTCACGGTGATCGACGCGGCGTTCGCCCAGCGGCGCAAGACCCTCCGAGCCGCCCTGGCCTCCTGGGCGGGCAGCCCCACACAAGCGGAGGAGGCGCTGCGGGCGGCCGGAGTGGACCCCTCGGCCCGCGGCGAGCAACTGGACGTGACCACGTTCGCCCGAATCGCCGAGAACAAACCCTGACACCCCACCCCACCCCGCCCTCCGAGCCGCCGCAGCGCCCCCACCCCGTCGAGCACCAAGCACACGACCGGAGCACGCTCACCCCGTCGAGCACCAAGCACACGACCGGAGCACGCTCACCGGCAACCAGGTGTGCGGCCGATACGCTCTTGATCGTGAGTGGGCGAGACCCGGATTTCCCGCGAGGGGCGCGGCGAGTTTGACGATCTTGTCGACCGAGCGGTGAACGCTGGGGAGATCACCTATGTCGTCCGGGACGGACGGCGCGTCGCCGCCGTCGTCCCTCTCAGCCTCCTCCAGGAACGCGTGCCGACCGTGACGCTCCACCAGACCGGCGACGGCGACCTGGTCATCGCACGAGGCGGCAGCGCCTGGACGGTGAGGCCGCCCACCGGCACCCCCCACGGAACCTTCGCCGCCGACGCGCGAGCCTGGCTCGACGACACCTGGCGGCCCAGTGAGCGCGGCGGCCAGGCCAGGACCCGCATCGACGAAAGCTGCATCCGGGCCGTGGAATGGACCGGCGAGGAGATACGCCTGCGCAACCCCTAAAGCTCTCTCAACGAGGCCGCGAACGCGTACCTCGGCCCGCTCACCTACACCCTGAGTGCGGTGAAGGGCAGCGCCGGGGAGGATGCCGTCGGACGGCACCTGGATGAGACGGGGATCGCGTACTCAGACATGGATGATGCCACTGGTGACTGGCTGTAGGAGCACGTGTACAGCTGGGAGCCCGACCCCTATGAGGAGTCTCCCTGGGTGCTGGTCACCCCGGCGGGGCAGGATCCGCGCGCGGACAACGTCATCTGCTCACGGACGGACTCTGACGATCTGACGCGCGTTCACGAGGCGGCGACCGCTTTCGCGGGACGGTTCACGGCCTGCTCTGGCGGGACCATGAGATTGCTCCTCACAGGTGAAGGCCGGCGAGGTGGCTTTCAGGGGTCTTGTCGAAGCCGAAGGCCAGCCCTCGCCACTCTTTCATCCGGTTGATGCAGCGTTCGGCCGCGTTGCGTTCCTTGCACAAGGCTGCGTCGTGGCGGTTGGGGCGACCTCCGCGTGAGTCGGTCGGGTACGGGGTCGGCCGATGGGGATGCGGACCTTGATGGCGGCCAGGACGGCGATCAAGCCGAGGCTGTCGGCGGCCCGGCCTGGGGTGAGCGGGAACGACAGCGGGCGGCAGTGAGCGGCCCAGCCCTAAAGCCCCAGGTCACCCGTTTGGCTGTGGAAAACTCAACCTCCTCCACAGAACCGCGCTCGGCGCCCCGGCCACCTGGCCCGCCGGACGATTCTGGGGCCTCCGTTCCTTCACCGGCACTGGAGGCCCCCATGAGCCCACGCTCCCTCTCCCGGCTGTCCCGCATGTCCATCACGATCGGCGGCGGCCTATTGGCAGGATTCACAGCCCTCCCCGGCACGGCCGAAGCGGCAGAACCACGCGGCCATCACCCCGTCCCCGGTCCCTGCCGCGGCACGCTGACGCTCCCCCGCGCATACGCCGTGCAACTGGACGGCTGGCACACGTCGCCCGTCACCGGCACCGCCAAGAGACGCCGGCCCTTGATCCGGATCCACGTGTCCCTGCCTCAGGAGGCCTGCGCGGACGCCTCACCTCTGGCCGCGGCCCTCTTCCGAGCAGGCGTCCGGGACATCAACTCTCACCCCACTGTCTCCACGCTCCTACACCACGTATGGACCCACGCGATCGTTCCAACAGGGCAGGACCAGGCAGACACCACCCTCAGCCAGGCAAACACGGATCCCCGCCACACGGACGCCCCCTCGACCACCCCAACCTTTGACCCCACACCCCTGCACCCCACGGCCCCTGAGGCCGAGCCCAAGGACCGCAACCCAAAGCACCCACACCCCACCCCCAACCGCCCTCTCAACCGCGACCGGACTCCCAAGGGCGACCGGACTCCCAAGGGCGACCGGACTCCTAAGGGCGACCGGGTTCCCAAGGGCGACCGTGCTTCCAGAGGCGACCGCACTCCTAAGGGCTCCACCACGAAGGAGAGTCCCGCCCCCGAAGGAAAACCGACGGACCTCACCTCCAAAGGCGACCTCGCGGCAACCGCCGCCCTCGACCATCTCGGCACCCCGTTCTCCTGGGGCGGTGGCTCCCCTGCGGGCCCCACCAGAGGCATAGGCCGGGGCGCGTCCACCACAGGCTTCGACTGCAGCGGCCTGACCCTCTACGCCTGGTCCAAGGCAGGAGTGAAGCTAGGCCACTACACGGGCTCGCAGTTCCGCCACGGCCGTCGGATTCCGGTGAGCGAGTTGCGCAAGGGCGACCTCGTCTTCTTCGGCGGCGGCACCGGCGACCCCACCCACGTTGGCCTCTATCTGGGCGACGGCATCATGGTCCACGCCCCGAAGACCGGTGACGTGGTCAAGACGACCCGCTTCATCGACTCGGCGTACTATCGCCCGCTCTACCGCGGCGCCGTCCGCCCCGGATAACCCAACCCTCCGCCCCCGCGCCCCCCAACGAGCCACGGTCCTTCGCTGCCCACTCCCTACACGGAAAGCCTGCAAAGGGCGCATGCGCGCGTAAGCACTCAGCCTCTCGAGCACCTGTCACCTGACAGACTCACTGGCACCCCCCCGCGACGTTCAGCAGGAGGGCCCTGAGCCTCTTGGGCGGTGGGCAGCGTAGACCACCCACATACCCGCAACATCGCGCAGGCCGACAAAGCCCTGCGCCGCCTCAAGCCGAAGCTCGCAGACTCACGTATACGGGTAGATTGCGTCCAACCTGGGGATTTCCGGGTAGACGGGCATCACTCCAGCGGGCGGAGCCACCACAGTCCACCACTTCTCCGGGAATTGCGTGGCGGGGAAGCGGGGCCCGTATAGCATCGGGTGTCCTCGACCCCCGCGGCAATGAAAGTGGCAGAAGAGCGATGAGTTCGGTGACCGTACAGGTGCCCGCAAAGGTCAACGTGCAGTTGTCCGTGGGACCGCTCCGAGACGACGGCTACCACGATCTGGTCAATGTCTTCCACGCCGTGTCGATCTTCGACGAGGTGGTCGCCAAGGAGTCCGACTCCATCACGGTCTCGGTCGTGGGCGAGTGGGCCGACCAGGTGCCGGTCGACGACGGCAACCTGGCGATCCAGGCCGCCAGGGCACTGGCCAAGCATGCCGGTCGCACCTATGGGGCCCATCTCGTCATCGAAAAATCGATCCCGGTGGCGGGCGGCATGGCCGGGGGCAGCGCCGACGCGGCGGGTGCGCTCGTGGCCTGCAACGAGCTTTGGGGCCTCGGGCTGCCGTTCGAGGACCTGTTGGAGATCGCCGGTGACCTGGGCAGCGACGTGCCGTTCTCCCTGATGGGCGGCACCGCCATAGGCACGGGACGTGGCGAGCAGTTGAGCGAGCTCGCGACGGGCGGTGTCTTCCACTGGGTGTTCGCGGTGGCCGAGGGCGGGCTGTCCACGGCCGACGTCTACGCCCAGTGCGATCGTCTCAGAGAGGCCGAAGGCGCGGAGGTGCCGTGGCCGCAGGTGGACGACGCCCTGCTGGCGGCCCTGCGCACCGGTGACGCCCCCACGCTCGGCGCCCGCCTCGCCAACGACCTCCAGCCCGCCGCCCTCAGCCTGCGTCCAGAACTGGCGCACACCCTGGAGGCAGGCCGGGCCGCAGGAGCGCTTGGCGTCATCGTCTCCGGCTCTGGCCCCACCTGCGCGTTCCTCGCTTCGGACGCCGACCACGCCGGACATCTGGCCACGACCCTGTCCCAGCTGCCCAGCTGCCGCACAGCCCTCGCAGCCCACGGCCCCGTCCCAGGCCCCCGCCCCTCCTGAAAGGGCGGCCGGGTGATGGGTCGGCCGGTGGTGCGGTTGTGCCAGATCCGTCCCGCTCGCAAGAGGTGAGAGCAGTGGACGTATCACCTGCCTCTGAGCCGTGTCAGGGCCTGTCGTGCAGTCGCTGTCATCGGCTGATCGGCGCCCACAGCACCACCACCTCTAGACGTTCGGCGACAGAAAGGCGTCTCGGCCGAAACACTTGGACACACTTTCGATGCAACATGCCTAGAAGGCCGGGCCAGATGCCTCATCTGCCAGAAGAGATCACCTCGCTCTGACCTGCGAAAAGAGGTCAACAAGCCGCGATAACGCTGTGGCCGCCCTGCTGGGGGGTGGAGGGGCGGCGGTGCGTTGCGGGGGTGGGGTGGTGGGGTCGGTCAGGCCGAGCAGTTGGCGCTGGCCCGGCGGCGCAACTGGTCATCGCGCGCCCGGGCGCTGTCATTGGCGCGGCGGCGGCCGGTAGGGTTCGGCAAACAGCCGTCCGACGAGCTCACCACGGCTGGAGATCTCCGCCTTGCCGAAGACGGCCTTGAGGTGACCGCGAACGGTGTGCGGGGAGATGAACAGGGCCGCTGCGATCTCTGTGGTGGGCAGGCCCCGTGCCACGAGCTGAGCGACCTCGAACTCGCGCGGCGTCAGGCCGTATGCCTGGGCGATCATGACCGCCAGGTCGCCGGGGGCGGCGGGCTCGATGACGAGCGCGATCGGACCCGGCTGCCCACCGGGACCGTTCAGGCATGAGGCGTGGCAGGTCAGCCACTGCCTGTCGAGGGTTCGGATGCGAATCCGGGCGCTGCCGCGATCGCGACCTCGGGCGATGGCCCGCGCCTGCAGAGCCGTGCCGATCAGCCAGATGGGCAGCCTCAGCCCGAGCGTCGACGGAATGGACGGTCCGTCCGGCAGCAGCGCGAGATACCGCCGGGCCTCCTCGTTGATCGACGTCGCCTCGCCGTACACGTCGAACAGCAGCAGGCCGGGTGCGGAGGGGCCCGGCCCGCCGTCCGATTCGGACGGACGGGCGAAACGGCGCAGCCGATCGGCGAGCGGGCCGGACAGGTCGGCGAGCAGCGCGACCTCGTGCGGGCCGAACGCCGGGCCTCCCCGCATGCGGAAAAGGCTCACCACGCCCCACGGCCGGTCGCCGGTCCGCAGCACGGCCCGCAACTCGTCGTCCACGCCCTGACCGCCGAGCAGGCGGCGGAAGCGGGCGCTGCGCTCGGGCAGGTCGCCGGTGGCCGCGCGCAGGCCGGCCACGGGGACGGCGGCGCGGGCGAGGTCACGGAACGGCAGGACGTTCTCCTCCAGGAGCTCGCTCTCCCAGTAGTCGGCGCACCCTTCGCCGGAGCCGAGGTTCTCCACCAGCATGGGCGCGGTGACCAGACCCGTCTCCGGGTCGGTGGCGGCCCACACGGCCGAGTCGAACGGCATCTGCCGCCTCAGCTTGGCCGAGGCGCGGCTGAAGAGGTCCAGCGCGTTGTTGGCTCGCTCGGCGGCCGAAAGGATCTCGGTGTGGCGGTGCGGGTGGATCATCGAGCCTCCTGGCGTGTGCAGCCGTTCTCATGGGCTCCTCAGAAGGCTGCACGCCGGTCAGCCTGCCCGCGTTCTCCTCCCTCGCCAACCCCTCGTTTGAGGGGGTCATTCCTCGCGTTCCCCCGCAAGCGGGGGATGGAGCATCGTTCCAGCCCTCACGAGACTCGAAAGGCCCTATTTGACGAAACACGGGAGAACGTCATGCGTATCGCGATCGTCGGAGCCGGCGCCGCTGCGGTCGGCCTACTGGACGCGCTGGCCGTCAGCGAAGAGGAGACGGGAGAGGTCACCGTGTTCGAGCCGTCCACGCACCTGTGGCGGGGGCGCCCGTATGGGCCGGATCTGGACAGAGTGCTGGTCAACGTCCCGCCCGCAGCCATGTCGATCCGCCACCTGGACTCCGGGCACTACTCCTCCTGGCTGGGTGCCGAGCGTGCCGCCACCCACATGGACGACCTGTTCGGACAGCCACTGGTGCCCCGCGGGCTCTACGGCGAGTACCTGGCCGGCACCGCCGAGACCGCCCTGGCCACACTGCGTGGGCGGGGCTGGCGGACCCGCGTCGTCGCCGCCCGGATTGTCGCGGTGACCCGTTCCCGCGGCCTCCGGCTGGCGGTGTACACCGAGGACGGGCACGAGCACATGGCCGACCAGGTGGTCTTGTGCGTGGGCGGGGGGACGCCGCAGGACCACTACGGCCTGGGCGGTGCCCCCGGGTTCGTGGGCGATCCTTATCCCCTGGCGTCCACGCTCGACCAGGTCCAGCCTGGGGCCGACGTCGCGGTGATCGGCAGCGGGCTGACCGCTGTGGATGTGGCCGTGTCGCTCGCGGCGCGCGGCCATGCCGGGCGGATCGCGCTGGTGTCGCGAACCGGCATGCTCCCCCACGTCTACCAGCGCCCCCTCGACTACCGGCCCAGGCACGTGACCGTCGAGCGGGTGGAGGCGCTGGGCCGCGAGCACGGCGGCGTCACCCTCGACGACCTCGTCGGGCTGCTCCGCGCCGAACTGGCGGAGAAGGGCGAGGACTTCGCGGGCTTCACCGCCGAGCTGCTGATGGCCAGGTCCGAGGAGCCCGTACAATGGCTGCGGGCGCAACTGGCCGCCGTCGACGATCCCAGGATCGGGCGGCGCGTGCTGCAGCAGAGCGCATACACCGTCGCCCCGTACGCGTGGCGGCTGCTGCCCGAGTCCGACCGCGGATGGCTTCGCCGCCACCTCCGTCTGGCCACCAGCGTGGCCGCGCCGATGGTGCCGGTGAACGCCGCGGCCCTACTGGGACTGTTCGATTCCGGGCAGCTCACCACGGCCCCGGGTGTACGCAAGATCGAGGCGGTGGAGAGAGGATTCCGGGTGCGAGGCGACGGCGGCGACCTGAACGCCGACGTCGTCGTCAACGCCCTGAACCCGCCTCCCCAGACGGTACCCCGCGCGGCCGAGCAACTGGTCACGTCCCTCCTCGCCGACGGGCTGGCCGCGCTGTACCCATCAGGCGGACTCGCCCCTGCCGACCCGCGCCTGCATGTGGTGGGCGACCTCGCCGCGGGCAGCACGTTCATCACCTCGGGCATCCTCGGAGTCGCCGCTCGGGCCGCCCGTACCGCTGGCGGGCTGCTGACAACGCAGGCCGGCTGATCGGCCGCAGGCGGGACACAGATCACTCCCGACCGGGGATGGGTCATGACGGGCGTATCCGGACCCCCGCAGGGGAGCGATACGTGGGCAACCCCACGAGCTCCCTGCTGCCGATACCCTTGGAAGGCCATGAATCTGGTCAATCTCGAGTCTGTCTCCCATGCCTACGGGCCCAAGCCGCTGCTCACTGACGTCTCCCTCGGCGTGGCCGCCGGCGAGCGGATCGGTGTCGTGGGGCGCAACGGCGGTGGCAAGACCACGCTGTTGTCGGTGATCGCAGGGCAGGTAAGGCCCCACGGCGGGCGGGTGACGCACACCCGGGGCCTGCGGGTCGGGTTCCTGTCGCAGCAGGATGAGCTCGATCCCGGGATCCCCGTCCGGGAGCTCGTGCTGGGTGGACGGGCGGAGCACGAGTGGGCCGGAGACCAGGCCGTACGGGAGATCCTGGCCAGCCTGATCGGGGACCTCGACCTCGACGCCAAGGCCGGCGACCTGTCCGGTGGCGAACGCCGGCGCGCGGCGCTGGCCCGCCTGCTCATCGACGAGCACGACCTGATCATGCTCGACGAGCCCACCAACCACCTCGACATCGAGGCGATCGCCTGGCTGGCGGGGCACCTCGCCGCGCGGAAGAGCGCGCTCGTGGTGGTGACGCACGACCGGTGGTTCCTCGACGCCGTGTCCACCCGGACCTGGGAGGTCGTGGACGGCAGGATCGAGCGGTACGAGGGGGGATATGCCGCCTATGTGCTTGCCAAGGCGGAGCGGGCACGCATCGCCCAGGCAGCCGAGGAACGCCGCCAGAACCTCATGCGCAAGGAGATCGCCTGGCTGCGGCGCGGGCCTCCCGCCCGTACGTCCAAGCCGAAGTTCCGGATCGAGGCCGCGCAGGCTCTGATCGCGGACGAGCCGCCGCCCCGCGAGAGCGTCGAGCTCGTGAAGTTCGCCACGGCACGCCTCGGCAAGACCGTCTACGACCTGGAGGACGTCACCCTCCACGCCGGCGGCCCCGGCAGCGGGCCGCTGGTGCTCGACCGGATCACCTGGCAGTTCGGGCCGGGCGACCGCATCGGGCTCATCGGCGTCAACGGCTCCGGCAAGTCGTCGGTGCTCCGCCTGCTCGCCGGTACGGTCTCGCCCGACTCGGGGCGCGTGGTCAGGGGCAGGACGGTACGCCTGGCGCACCTGTCGCAGGAACTTGCCGAGCTCGACCCGGCCCGGCGTGTGCTGGAGACGGTCGAGGAGATCCGCAAGTACATCCAGGTCGGCAAGAAGGAGTGGTCCGCTTCCCAGCTGCTCGAACGCCTGGGCTTCAAGGGTGACGCGCAGTGGAAGGTGGTCGGCGACCTGTCGGGCGGCGAGCGGCGGCGGTTGCAGTTGCTGCGGCTGCTCATGGACGACCCGAACGTGCTGCTGCTCGACGAGCCGACCAACGACCTCGACATCGAGACGCTCAACGAGCTCGAAGACCTGCTGGACGGGTGGCCGGGCACGCTGCTCCTGGTGAGCCACGACCGCTACTTCCTGGAGCGGGTGACCGACCGTTCGGTGGCGCTGCTCGGCGATGGCAGGCTGTCCCTGCTGCCGGGTGGCGTCGACGAATACCTGGAACGCCGGGCGGCGGGCTCCGCCGTCACGGCCCGGCTCGGGTCGGCCGCGCCCAGCGTGCCGGATCGGCCGGGAGCGGGCCAGCCCGCACCGCGGTCGCAGTCCGGGGCAGGGGCGGAGCTACAGCGCCAGTCGGAGCCGACCGGGCTGTCTGCCAAGGAGGAGCGGGAGCTGCGCAAGGAGCTCAACCGCCTGGAACGCCAGCTCGACAAGCTCGGCGACCAGGAATCCCGTCTCCACACCGCGATGGCGGAGGCGGCGAGCGACTACGCCAGGCTCGGCTCCCTGGACGCCGAGCTGCGCGACCTCCTGGGTCAGAAGGACGCGATCGAGGCCGAGTGGCTGGAGGTCGCCGACCGCCTGGGCGACTGATCGGTTTCGGGCCACCCGACTCTTGCGCCCCCGGCGCTCGCGGGTGCGGGCGGGCCCTGGGCAGGCGGGCCGGCTGTGCGACCGGGGCCGTGCGGATGGGCCCTGTGCGACCGGGGCCGTGCGGATGGGCCCTGTGCGAGTGGGCCAGTGGTGTGGGGCTGTCCGAGTGGGGTCCGGCTGTGGCCCGGCCCCGGCCCGGCTGTGGCCCGGCTACTTGTCGAACGGGGCGAGGAGAGTGCGGAGGTGGCCGGCGAGGGTGTGCCGGTCGTGGGGGCCCAGGCCGGAGAGGAGCTCCCGCTCCCTGCGCAGCAGGTCGGCGAAGGCCGCGTCGACGCGCTCCAGCCCCGTCACCGTCAGCGACACCAGCACGCCGCGCCGGTCCTCCGGGTCGGGGCGGCGGACGACGAGGCCGGCCTGGGCGAGGCGGTCGATGCGGTTGGTCATGGTGCCGGACGTGACGAGCGTGGCGCGGAGCAGTGCGCCCGGACTCAGCTCGTACGGCTTGCCGGCCCGCCGCAGGGCCGTGAGGACGTCGAACTCCCACGGCTCCAGATCGTGCTCGGCGAAGGCGGCGCGCCGGGCCCGGTCGAGGTGTTTGGCCAGCCGTGACACCCGGGACAGCACCTGGAGCGGCTCGACATCGAGGTCGGGGCGCTCCGTCCGCCAAGCGGCTACGAGCCGATCGACCTCGTCCTGGGCATCCTGCGTCATGGCTCGAGTCTACTATCTTGACATCGAGATATATGTCTCGGTACCAATAATCTTTATGTCGAGAGATATCTGGGATCCCGCGACCTACGCCAGGTTCGCCGATGAGCGGTCGCGACCGTTCTACGATCTGATCGCCAGAGTGGGGGCCGACAAACCTGCCTATGTCGTCGACGCCGGTTGCGGCAGCGGAGAGCTCACGCTGGAGCTCGCCCGCCGCTGGCCGGAGGCGACGGTGGAGGGCTTCGACTCCTCGCCCGCGATGATCGCCAAGGCGAGGGAGCTGCGCGCCGCACCGAGGTTCACGGTAGCGGACGTGACGATGTGGCGGCCCGACCGGGGGGTCGACATGCTGGTGTCCAACGCCGTGCTGCAGTGGGTGCCGTCCCACCGCGACGTGCTTGAGCACTGGGTGGAGACGCTCGTGCCGGGAGGGTGGCTGGCGTTCCAGGTGCCGGGCAACTTCGACGCCCCGAGCCACCTGGCGATCCGCGAGCTGTGCGGGTCGCCGGCGTGGTCGGAACGGCTCGGCGACTTCGACCGGTCCAGCCCCGTGGGCGACCCGGGCGACTACCTCGACCTGCTGATCGGCAACGGCTGCCGGGTCGACGCCTGGGAGACCACGTACACGCACGTTCTCCAGGGCGAGAACGCGGTGCTGAACTGGATCTCCGGCACCGCCCTGCGGCCGATCTTCGACCGGCTGGACGACGACGAGCGCCGGAGGTTCGTCGCCGACCTCGCGCCGCTGCTCGGGCGGGCCTACCCGGCCAAGGAGTACGGCACGCCGTTCCCGTTCCGGCGGGTCTTCGTGGTGGGGAGGAAGGAGCCCGCGCCCGTGGCGGAGTGACGGTGCCCGGCGGGCCGGTGAGCCGTATGGGCCGCTCTCATTTGGCGGCCGGGGATGGGGTTACGGCGGGTGACTGAGATCGGGGAGTGATGGGGGTTGGGTGAGGGTGGGGGCCGGGCTACCGTCTCCAGAGGGCGGGGGCTGCCAGGCGTTCGCCCAACGGTGGCATTATTGGTGGAAATCGGACTTTGCGAGGTGCAGTGGGCATCGAGATCGAGGACAAGTTCGACGTACCTCCCGAATACGCTGTCCCGGACCTGGGCAAGCTGGGGCAGGTGGTGGGGCCCAAGAGCTACCAGCTCGTGGCCCTGTACTACGACACTCCCGATCTGCGCCTGGCGGCCCGGGGCGTCACGCTCCGGCGCAGGCGCGGGGGTGACGATGCCGGCTGGCATCTGAAGCTGCCCAAGGCCAAGGGGGTACGGCAGGAGATCACCCGCCCGCTGACCCGAAGCACGAAGGTGGTGCCCCAGGAGCTGGCCGAGCTCGTACGTGCCTATACGCGCGGCGCGGAGCTCCAGCCGGTGGCCGAGCTGGACACCCGCAGGAGCGTCACCTTCGTCTGCGACGGCGAGACGAAGCTGGTCGAGGTCGCCGACGACCGCGTCAAGGGCACCGCGTTCGGCGAGGAGCCGAGGATCGTCCGCTGGCGCGAGGTGGAGGCGGAGCTGCTGGCCGGGGACGAGAAGCTGCTGGGCAAGGTCGGCAAGCGCCTGCGCAAGGCGGGCGCCGCCCCGTCCGGGTCGGCCAGCAAGCTCGCCAGGCTGCTCGCCCCCGCCCCCGTCCCCGAGGCCGAGACGGCGCCAGGGAGCGCGGGCGAGGTGGTCGTCGGCTATCTCGCCGGCCAGGTGGCCGCTCTCCTCTCGCAGGACCCCCGGGTACGGCGGGCCGAGGAGGACGCCGTGCACCAGATGCGCGTCGCCTCTCGCAGGCTGCGCAGCGCGCTCAAGGCGTTCAAGACCATCGTGACCGGGACCGGGCAGGTCCAGGACGAGCTGAAGTGGCTGGGCACCGTGCTCGGCGAGGTCCGCGACCTGGAGGTGATCAGAGCCAGGTTCGCCGGCAGGCTGGCCGAGCTGGCCCCCGAGCTGGTCTCGGGCCCGATCCAGGCCAGGCTCGGCGCGGACCTGGGCGAGCGCGAGAACGAGGCGTACGCCCGGATCCGCGAGACGCTGAGCGGCGACCGCTACTACGCGCTGCTCGACGCGCTCGACACGCTGGTGAGGATGCCGGAGCTGACCAAGGCGGCGGCCGATCCGGCGAAGGACAGGCTCGTCAACGTGGCGGGCGCGAACTGGCGTCGCGTCACGAAGGCGTACGACACCGCCCAGGCGATCGACGACCCCGAGCGCCGCGAGATCGCCATGCACGACGTGCGCAAGGCGGCCAAGCGCGCCCGCTACACCGCCGAGGCGCTCCGGCCGGCGATCGGCTCGGGGATGGGCAAGCTGGCCGGGCTGGCCGAGGCCGTCCAGGAGGTGCTCGGCGCGCACCAGGACGGCGTGGTCGCGCAGGAGACGCTGGCCAAGGAGGCGGAGAGCGCCCGCCAGTCGGGCGAGGACACCTTCACCTACGGCCTGCTGATCGGACTGGAACGCGCGGAGGCGGAGCGGGCGCACGACCGGTTCCCCGAGGTCTGGGCAGACACGGTGAAGAAGGCCGGCAAGATCCTCTAGCCGGGCCGGGACGTCAGGTGGCGTAGCGCTCCACGCTGATCACGCGATCGCCGGTGCGGTGGAGCACGGCGAACGTGCCCTTGCGCAGGTGGACCTCCTTGCCGCTCAGCGCCCCGATCAGGTCGGGCAGCACCTTGCCGTGGCTGCACACCGCCGCGGGCACGCGCAGGTCGGCGACCAGGGCCGGGGTCTTGTCCGGGTCCCGGTCCTCCTCGCTGAGCAGCGGGTCCAGCCTGATGTCGGCCCCGACGGCTGCGGCGTACGGCTCCAGCGTCTGGACGCACCGGAGGCTCGGCGAGCTCATCAGCACCTCCGGCCGGTAGGCGGGCAGCACGGTCGCCAGGGTCGCCGCCTGCGCCTCGCCCTCCGCGTCGAGCGGCCGCAGCGCGTCGTCGCCCCGCCAGTCCTGGCGGGAGCCGGCGGAGCCGTGCCGGATCAGGACGAGGGGGACGGTGTCGAGCGGCGCGCCGAGCAGCGCGCGCAGCAGGCCCGCGTCCCATTCGTAGGTGAGCAGCCCGCGCGCCTCGTCCACCGGCAGCCAGCGCAGCTCGTCGACCTCCTCCCCGGGGACGAACTCCTCCCGCTCCAGCACCCGGGCCGACCAGTAGTCCACCCGCTTCAGCCGTTCCTGGCGCAGGTAGTGGACGGGCGGCAGGGCGCGGCCGAGCGCCACGGTCATGCCCGTCTCCTCGCGCACCTCGCGCAGCGCGGCGGCGATGGAGTGCTCGCCGGGCTTGAGCTTGCCCTTGGGGAAGGTCCAGTCGTCGTACGCGGGGCGGTGGATGACGACCACCTCGGGGCGGCTCTCGTCGCCCCGCCACACGACGGCTCCGGCGGCGAGGAGCGGGTCAGTCATCAACGGTCCTCCAGCGGCGCGTGCCGATGAGGTGGCTCTGCAGGTCCTGGCCGGGGTGGCGGACCCAGGTGCCGTCGGAGTTGAGCACCCACGCGTTCGTCATGTCGGCCATGGCGATGTCCATCAGCTCGATCAGGTACGCCTTGTGCGGCTGGGAGGTGACCTTGACCAGGGCCTCCACCCGGCGGTCCAGGTTGCGGCGCATCAGGTCGGCGCTGCCGATCCACACCTCCGGCCGCCTGCCCAGGCCGAACTCGTAGACCCGGGAGTGCTCCAGGAAGCGTCCCAGCACCGACCGGACCCGGATGTTCTCGGACAGGCCGGGGATGCCAGGACGCAGGATGCAGACGCCCCGCACCCAGAGGTCCACCGGCACGCCGGCCCTGGAGGCGCGGTAGAGCGCGTCGATGAGCGGCTCGTCCACCAGCGAGTTGGTCTTGATCCTGATACGCGCCGGGCGGCCGGCCTCCTGGTGCGCGATCTCCCGTTCGATCCTGGCCAGCAGGCCGCCGCGCAGCGAGTGCGGCGCGACCAGCAGCCGGCGGTAGGCCGAGTGGTTGGAGTAGCCGGTCAGGTGGATGAACAGGTCCGTGACGTCCTCGCCGACCAGGGGGTCCGCGGTGAGCAGCCCGAAGTCCTCGTACTGGCGGGCGGTCTTGGGGTTGTAGTTGCCGGTGCCGATGTGGCAGTAGCGGCGCAGCTCGCCGGACGGCTCCTGCCGTACGACGAGGGCGAGCTTGCAGTGGGTCTTCAGCCCGACCACGCCGTACACCACGTGGCAGCCGGCGCGCTCCAGCTTGCGGGCCCAGGAGATGTTGGCGTGCTCGTCGAAGCGGGCCTTGATCTCCACGACGACCACGACCTGCTTGCCCGCCTCGGCCGCGTCGATCAGCGCGTCCACGATGGGGGAGTCGCCGCTGGTGCGGTAGAGGGTCTGCTTGATGGCCAGGACCCTCGGGTCGGCGGCGGCCACCTCGATGAAGCGCTGCACGCTGGTCGCGAACGAGTCGTACGGGTGGTGGAGCAGCACGTCGCGCTCGCGCAGCAGGCCGAAGATGTCGTCCTCGGCGTTCACCCGCTCGGCCGGGACGAAGGGGCGGTAGCTGAGCTCGCCGCGGTCGAGGTCGGCGATGGCGTGCAGGCCGGTCAGGTCCAGCGGCCCGGCGATGCGGTAGATCTCGTGCGGGGCGACGCCCAGCTCCTCCACCAGGAGGTCCAGCACCTCGGGCGAGATGGTGTCCTCGACCTCCAGCCGGACGGGTGGACCGAAGCGCCGCTTGAGCAGCTCCTTCTCCAGGGCCTGCATGAGGTTCTCGGTGACGTCCTCGTCGACGTCGAGGTCCTCGTTCCTGGTCACGCGGAAGACGTGGTGCTGGACGATCTCCATGCCCTTGAAGAGCTGCCCGAGGTGCGCCGCGATGACGTCCTCAAGTGGTACGAACCTGTCCTTGGACGCGGGCACGAACCTGGGGAGCTGCGAGGGGACCTTCACCCGCGCGAACACGGTGTGGTCGGTGGAGGGATTGCGCACCACGACGGCCAGGTTGAGGCTGAGGCCGGAGATGTACGGGAACGGGTGGGCGGGATCGACGGCGAGCGGCGTCAGGACCGGCCTGATCCGCTCCCTGAACAGCTTGCGCAGCTCCGTGCGCTCCTCGCGGCCCAGGTCGTCCCAGCGGGCGATCTCGATGCCCTCGCCGCCCAGCTGCGGACAGATCTGCTCGTGGAAGGCCGCCGCATGCCGCTTGGCCAGCCCCTCGGCGACGGTGGCGATCCTGGCCAGCTCCTCACGTGGCTTGAGCCCGCTCTTCGTCCGCAGCAGCAGGCCGGTGGCCATGCGCCGTTTGAGGCCCGCCACCCGTACCCGGAAGAACTCGTCGAGGTTGCTCGCGAAGATGGCCAGGAAGCGGACGCGTTCCAGGAGGGGGAGGGAGGGATCCTCCGCCAGCTCCAGCACGCGCTCGTTGAACTGCAGCCAGCTCTCCTCGCGGTTGAGGAACCTTTCTTGAGGGAGTGGCAGATCACTTCCAGGTTGCAGCACTTCAGCGGACATATGAGAAATATGCCCCATTAGTCTGAACGGAACGTTAACTAAGTGGCAACGACTACTCGGGCTGCTCGCCCTGACCGAGGCGGGCGACCCGCTCGGCCAGCCTGGCCTCGCGCTGGCGCAGCTTGTCCTCGCGCTCGCGGGCCTTCTCCGCCTCCCGCAACTGCCGCTCGCGTTCCTTCTCCGCCTCCTTGAGCAGGCGCTCGCGCTCCTTCAGCTCGCGGGCCCTGACCTTCTCCGCCTCCCGCAGCTCGCGCTGGCGCGCCTTCTCGGCCTCCCGCAGCTCTTTCTCGCGGGCCTTCTCGGCCTCCTTGAGCTCCTTGTCGCGGACCTTCTCCAGCTCACGCAGCTCCTTGTCGCCCGTGCGCGCCTTGGCGCCGCCCGGCTCGTGCGCCCGCGTGGTGGCGGTGATCGCCGGCTGCGGGTTGAGCCCGGTCAGGCCGTTCCAGGCGAGGTTGACCAGGTGGGCGGCGACCTCCTCGCGGCCCGGCTTGCGCACGTCGAGCCACCACTGGCCGGTCAGGGCCACCATGCCCACCAGCATCTGGGCGTACATGGGCGCGAGCTTCGGGTCGTAGCCCCGGGCCGCGAACTCGTCGGCGAGCACGTCCTCGACCTGGCTGGCGATCTCGCTGATCAGGCTCGCGAACGTGCCCGTGCCCGACGCGGCGTGGGAGTCGCGCACCAGGATGCGGAACCCCTCGCTGCTCTCCTCGATGTAGCGCAGCAGGGCCAGCGCCGCCCGCTCCAGCTTGACCAGCGAGTGGGACGCGGACAGCGCCTCGGTGATCATGGTCAGCAGCTTCTGCATCTCGCGGTCCACGACGACCGCGTAGACGCCCTCCTTGCCGCCGAAGTGCTCGTAGACCACCGGTTTCGACACCTGCGCCGTCGCCGCTATCTCCTCGATAGAGGTCCCGTCGAACCCCTTCTCGGCGAACAGCGTGCGGCTGATGTGGATCAGCTGCTCTCTTCGCTCGCTTCCGGACATGCGCCTGCGAGATCGGGGTTCGGTCACGGTCTCCATAATGGCGGTCCCGGATGAAGGACCGCTCACCAACGGATTGGCGTCAGGCAAGCCGCTTCGCCGCCAGTCGCTCGGGCGTCGGCCAGCGCACGTCGTAGACCCAGCCGAGCCGCTCGAAGATCCGGATGAGACCGGCGCTCAGGTCGATCTGCCCCTTCAGCGCGCCGTGCCGCGCGCAGGTCGGGTCGGAGTGGTGCAGGTTGTGCCAGGACTCGCCGAAGGACGGGATCGCCAGCCACCACACGTTGCGCGACTTGTCGCGCACCTGGAACTCCTCCTCGCCGAACACGTGGCAGATCGAGTTGATCGACCAGGTCACGTGGTGCAGCAGGCCGATGCGCACCAGCGTCCCCCAGAAGAACGCGGTCAGCGCGCCCTGCCAGGACCAGGTGATCAGACCGCCGAGGACGCCGGGCAGCACGATCGACGTGACGGCCATGGCGCCGAACCACCTGTGCAGCTTCATGACGTCCTCGTCCTTGCACAGGTCGGGGGCGTACTTCTCGCGGTTGGTGCGCTCGGCGTCGAACAGCCAGCCCATGTGCGCGTAGAGCAGGCCCTTGGACAGCGACCTGAAGCCCGGACCGAAGCGCCACGGGGAGTGCGGGTCGCCCTCCTTGTCGGAGAACTTGTGGTGCTTGCGGTGAGTGGCGACCCAGTCGAGCACGGACATCTCCAGCGAGAGGCTGCCCGCGATGCCCATCGCGATCTTCAGCGGCCTCTTGGCCTTGAACGAGCCGTGCGTGAAGTAGCGGTGCAACCCGACGGTGACGCCGAGTCCCGAGACGATGTAGAAGACGAACGCGATCGCGATGTCCGTCCAGCCGAGGCCCCATCCCCAGGCGAGCGGCACGGCGGCCGCGATCGCGATCAGGGGCAGGCCCACCACCAGTGCGAACGTGACGAGCTCGGCCTTGCTGCGCGGTTCGGGTTCGAAGTCAGGCTTCGGTCCTGGTGCGGGACGTTCGGCGAGAACAGTCATGCGCTGCCTTTCAGGTGTATGAGCTTCAGGGTGTATGAGCTTTCAGGGTGTATGAGGATGAATGTCCGGCCTACGCCACCGTAACCTACGCCATCGTAAGTAAGTAAGACCTCAGGTGCGAGTGTGTGATAGGTAACGGGCTCTCCAGCCTCCGGTCGTGACGTGACGGTGATCCGATCAGGCCGTATTGCGGGCGCGCGGCAGGCGGCGGGCTCGGTATCGTAGGTGTGGTCGGGCGCGCCAGGTGTCCCGATTGGTCCCGGATCGTCTAATCGGCAGGACAAGTGGTTTTGGTCCACTTTGTAGGGGTTCGAGTCCTCTTCCGGGAGCTCTTAGGGCGTTGCCTGCGCGAGAGAGCCGGACCGCTACAGGTATCCTCGCGGTGTCGGGAGGGTAGCGGTGCGGTAGCCGCACCCCAGATCCGTCCAGTCACAGGGAGCCTCAGTCCGTGAGTGTGCCGCGCCCGGCCGCCGTGATCGTCCTCGCCGCCGGCGAGGGCACCCGGATGAAGAGCCAGACCCCGAAAGTCCTTCACGAGGTGTGCGGTCGGGCCCTGCTCGACCACATGCTCCAAGCCGCCCGCGACCTCGGTCCCGAGCGCCTCATCGTCGTCATCGGCCACGCCCGCGAGCGCGTCGGCGCCCATCTGGCCGAGACCAGCCCCGACGCGCGCGCCGTCGTCCAGCGCGAGCAGCGGGGCACCGGCCACGCCGTCCGCACCGCGCTGGAGGAGGCGGGCACGATCGCCGGCACGGTGCTCGTCACCTACGGAGACGTCCCGCTGCTGCGTGCCGAGACCCTCGCCGAGCTGCTCCGGCGGCACGCCGCCGAGGGCAACGCGGTGACCGTGCTCACCGCCGAGGTGCCCGATCCGACGGGGTACGGCCGCATCATCCGCGACTCCACGGGCGCCGTGCTCAAGATCGTGGAGGAGAAGGACGCCGACCCAGGGCAGCGCGCCGTCAAGGAGATGAACTCCGGCATCTACGCGTTCGACGGCCTGCTTCTCGCCGACGCCGTCAAGCGGGTGTCCACCGACAACGCCCAGGGCGAGGAGTACCTCACCGACGTGCTGTCCATCCTGCGGGAGGACGGCCACCGGGTGGGCGCGCACGTCGCGGCCGACTTCGCCGAGGTGGAGGGCGTCAACGACCGGGTGCAGCTCGCCACGGCGCGCAAGGCGCTCAACCAGCGCGTGCTGGAGCGGCACATGCGGGCCGGGGTCACGGTCGTCGACCCGGCCTCCACCTGGATCGACGTGGGCGTGGAGATCGAGGCCGACGCGGTCGTCCATCCGGGCACGCAGCTCCACGGCCGTACCCTCGTCGAGGCCGGCGCGCAGGTCGGCCCCGCGACCACGCTGACCGACACCCGGGTCGGCGCGGGCGCCGCCGTGCGCAACGCCGTCTGCGACGGCGCCGTCGTGGGCCCCGGCGCCAGCGTCGGGCCGTACGCCTACCTGCGGCCGGGCACGGTCCTCGGCCGCGACTCCAAGGCGGGTACGTTCGTAGAGATGAAGAACTCGCAGGTCGGCGAGCGGTCCAAGGTGCCGCACCTGTCCTACGCGGGTGACGCCACGATCGGCGACGACGTCAACATCGGCGCGGCCGTGGTCTTCGTCAACTACGACGGCGTCGGCAAGCACCGCAGCGTGGTCGGCGACGGCGCGTTCGTCGGGTGTGACACCATGCTCGTCGCCCCCGTGACCGTGGGCGACGGCGCCTACACGGCGGCGGGCTCGGTCATCGACGGCGACGTGCCGCCGGGCGCGATCGGCGTGGCGCGGGCGCGACAGCGCAACATCGAGAAATGGGTCTTGCGCAGGCGCGCGGGCACGAAGTCGGCGGCGGCGGCCGAGCGGGCGCTGGCCGAGCAGGAGCAGCAGGAGAGTGGGTCATGACCAGCATCAAACAGCCCGGAGAGAAGAACCTCATGCTCTTCTCCGGCCGGGCCTATCCCGAGCTGGCCGAGGAGGTCGCCCAGCACATCGGCGTCTCGCTCACCCCGACCAAGCTGGTCGACTTCGCCAACGGTGAGATCTACGCGCGCTACCTCGAGTCCGTACGCGGCTGCGACGCCTTCGTGATCCAGAGCCACTCCAGCCCCATCAACAAGTGGATCATGGAGCAGCTCATCATGGTCGACGCGCTCAAGCGGGCCTCCGCCAAGCGCATCACCGTGGTCATGCCGTTCTTCGGCTACGCCAGGCAGGACAAGAAGGGCCGCGGCCGCGAGCCCATCACCGCCAGGCTGATGGCCGACATGTTCAAGACCGCGGGCGCCGACCGGCTCATGTCCATCGACCTGCACACCTCGCAGATCCAGGGCTTCTTCGACGGCCCCGTCGACCACCTGTTCGCGATGCCGGTGCTGGAGAGCTACCTGAAGAACAAGCTCGACCTGGCCAACACCACCGTCGTCTCGCCCGACACCGGCCGCGTGCGGCTGTCGGAGCGGTGGGCCGACACCCTCGGCACGCCGATGGCCTTCATCCACAAGCGGCGCGACCTCGACGTCGCCAACACCGTCAAGGTCAACGAGGTCGTCGGAAAGGTGCGCGGCCGCACCTGCGTGCTGATCGACGACATGATCGACACCGCGGGCACCATCTGCAAGGCGGCCGACGCGCTCTACGACCAGGGCGCGACCAACGTGATCGTGGCGGCCACGCACGCCGTCTTCTCCGACCCCGCGGTCGACAGGCTGAAGAACTCCCGCATCAGCGAGGTCATCGTCACCAACACGCTGCCCCTGCCGGCCGCCAACCGGTTCGACAAGCTGACGGTCCTGTCCATCGCCCCGCTGATCGCCCGCGCGATCACCGAGGTCTTCACCGACGGCTCCGTCACAAGCATGTTCGAGGGTGACACCTGAGCCGGTAAACTGGGCTGGTTGCGCTCGTAACGCCTTCCGCTAGGGCGGGTGAGGGTGAGCGCCGCACGATCCGATCCCGAGCATCCCTAGGAGATGTCGTGTCCGAAGTACGTATCGCCGCCGAGCCGCGCACCACGTTCGGCAAGGGCGCCGCGCGCAAGATCCGCCGCGCCGACAAGATCCCGGCCGTCCTCTACGGCCACGGCATCGACCCCAAGCACCTCACCCTGCCCGGCCACGAGGTCCTGCTCGCCCTGCGCACGCCCAACGTGCTGATCCGCCTCAAGGGCGACGGCGTCGACGAGCTGGCCCTGCCCAAGGGCGTCCAGCGCGACCCGATCAAGGGCTTCGTCGAGCACGTCGACCTGCTCCTGGTCAAGCGGGGCGAGAAGGTCACCGTCGAGATCCCGGTCGTCGCGGTCGGCGACGTCAACCCCGAGGGCCTGCTCGACCAGCAGCTCATGGCCATCTCGGTCGAGGCCGAGGCCACCCAGATCCCGAGCGGCGTCGAGGTCGACGTCGACGGCCTGGAGGTGGGCACCAGCGTCACCGCCGGCGACCTCAGCCTGCCGCGGGGCGCCACGCTGGCCGCCGACCCCGAGACCGTCGTGCTCCACGTCATCGCCAAGCCGACCGAGGCCCCGGTCGAGGAGGAGGCCGCCGAGGGCGAGGCCGCCGAGGCCGCCGAGGGCGAGACCGCCGAGGCCGCCGAGTAGTCACGGGCAAGTCTTCACCGACGGGGCAGCCGGCACGGTCGGCTGCCCCGTTTCCGCACAAGGGGAACTCATGGACCGCTGGCTCATCGTCGGGTTGGGCAACCCGGGCCCCGAATACGCGGGCAACCGGCACAACGCCGGCTTCATGGCGCTCGACGAGCTCGCCTCCAGGGCGGGCGGGCGGTTCAAGGCGCACAAGAGCAGGGCTGAGGTGCTGGAGACCCGCGGCGCGGTGCTGGCCAAGCCGCTCACCTACATGAACCTGTCCGGCGGCCCCGTGAAGGCCCTGTCCGACTTCTACAAGATCGGGCCCGACCGGCTGATCGTGGTCCACGACGAGCTCGACGTCCCCTACGGCGCGCTGCGGGCCAAGCTCGGCGGCGGCGACAACGGCCACAACGGGCTCAAAGCGATCACCAAGTCCCTCGGCACCCGCGACTACCTGCGGGTCCGCTTCGGCATCGGGCGCCCGCCCGGCCGCATGGACCCGGCCGCCTTCGTGCTCAAGGACTTCGCCACCGCCGAGCGCAAGGACCTGCCCTTCCTGGTGGACCGCGCCGCCGACGTGATCGAGTCGCTGATGGAGCGCGGCCTCGAAGCCACGCAGAACGAGTTCCATCGGGCAGATCTCAAGATTTCCGGCCCTCCTCGCTGATCGCCGCATAGGTTCGTTCGAGCCTCCCTGTCGCTGCGCAGCGCTACGATCTGGTGACTGTCTGCTGACATCCGGTCGCGTGGAGGCGTGCGTTGAACGACGGCGAAAGGCTGATGACCGTCGTGGGCATCGGGCATGACGCCGCGTGGCGGGTCGGTCCGCACCAGCCGGTCTGGATGCGGGCCTACCGCATGCGGGCCGTGGTCTCCGACTTCCTGGGTGCCGGCGCCGGGGCGGCTGCCGCCTTCTTCCTCAGGTTCGGCGAGTTCACCGCGTACGTCCTGCCGTACGTGCTGGTGAGCGCGGCGCTGCCCTGGGTGTGGATCTGCGCGGTCGCGCTCAACCGGGCCTACGAGCCGCGCATGATCGGCATCGGCTCCGAGGAGTTCCGCCGCGTCGCGCGGTGCGGTGTGGCGCTGACCGCCATCACGGCCATCGGCTCCTACGTGACCAAGACCGACGTCGCCCGCGGCTACGTGGTGCTCGCCCTGCCGCTGGTGACATTCCTCACCCTGGTCCTCAGATACCGGCTGCGCCGCTCGCTGCACCGGCGCAGGGCGGGCGGGGCCTGCATGCGCAGGGTCGTGGCGGTCGGCCACGCCGCCTCGATCGCCGAGCTGGTGCAGCTGTTCCGCAAGGAACGCCATCACGGCATGGAGATCGTCGCCGCCTGCCTGCCCGGTGACGCGCCGGGCGAGACGATCGCCGGGGTCCCGGTCGCCGGCGACTTCAGCGACGTGCCCCTCGTGGTGGGTCACGCCGGCGCCGACACCGTGGCCGTGCTGGCCTGCCCCGAGATGGACGGCGTGGCGCTGCGGCGGCTGGCCTGGCGGCTGGAGCGCACGCACACCGAGCTGGTGGTGGCACCGGCCCTGATGGAGGTGGCCGGGCCGCGCACCACGATCCGGCCCGCCGCCGGGCTGCCGCTGCTGCACGTCGAGCATCCCGAGCTGACCGGTGCCCGCCAGCTGGTCAAGAACTTCTTCGACCGGATGGTGGCCGCCGCGCTGCTCGTCATGCTGTCCCCGCTGCTCGTCGCGCTCGCCGTCGCGGTGCGCGCCACCAGCCCCGGGCCCGCGCTGTTCCGGCAGACCAGGGTCGGCAGGGACGGCGGGCTCTTCACCATCGTGAAGTTCCGCACAATGCGGCGCGGCTCGGAGGAAGCGAAGATCACGCTGGTCAGCGACGGTGACGGCGTGCTGTTCAAGATCCGGAACGATCCACGGGTGACCCCGCTCGGAGCGCTGATGCGGCGTCACTCGCTCGACGAGCTGCCCCAGCTCATCAACGTGGTCCTGGGCCACATGTCACTGGTGGGCCCGCGCCCGCCGCTACCCGAAGAGGTCGCCCGCTACGGCGACGACGTACGCAGGAGGTTGCTCGTGCGGCCCGGTCTCACGGGGTTGTGGCAGGTGAATGGCAGATCCGACCTGACATGGGAGGAATCCGTCCGCCTGGACTTGCGTTACGTGGAGAACTGGTCCCTCACGCTCGACCTCCAGATCCTGTGGAAGACTTGGTCGGCTGTCGCCCGCGGGCAAGGAGCATATTGATGACGATTCGCGACGACAACTCCCTCGCCGCCGATCTGGCGACCCAAGCCGGAGAGCGCTTGCTGGCCATCCGCGAGCGAGAGGGCTTCGCCGATCCAGCCGCCCTGCGCGCCGCCGGCGACCGTGCGTCCCACCTCTTCCTCATGGAGGCGCTGGAGCGGCTGCGCCCGAGCGACCACGTGCTGTCCGAAGAGGCCACGCGCGAGGAGCGGCTCGACCCGCGCAGGCTGGAGGCCGAGCGCGTGTGGATCGTCGACCCGCTCGACGGCACCCGCGAGTTCTCCGAGGAGGGCAGGTCCGACTGGGCCGTCCACGTGGCGCTGTGGGAGCGGGGCACGCTGACCGCCGGAGCGGTGGCGCTGCCCGCCCAGGGCCGCACCCTCGGCACGGCCGAGCCGCCCAAGCTGCCCGGCTTCGCGGGCGGCAGGTTCCGCATCGCGGTCAGCCGCACCCGGCCGCCGGAGTTCGTGCGAAACCTGGCCCACCTCGTCGGAGCCGACCTGGTCCCGATCGGGTCCGCGGGGGCGAAGATCTCCGCGGTGCTCACCGGTGACGTCGAGGCGTACGTACACGCCGGCGGCCAGTACGAGTGGGACTCGGCCGCGCCCGTGGCGGTCGCGCAGGCGGCCGGAGCTTACGCCAGCCGCATCGACGGCGCGGCGCTGACCTATAACCAGGCAGACCCCTCACTACCAGATATTCTGGTTTCCCTACCGGACTTGGCGTCTACTTTGCTCGCCGGGATCCGTGACCTGCACCGCTGAAACGCCGGAGGAAGCTCCTATGCTCCAGCGCGACTACACGACGTCGCAGCTCGACGTGCTCGAAGCCGAAGCCATTCACATCATGCGCGAAGTGGCGGCCGAGTTCGAGCGCCCCTGTCTGCTCTTCTCCGGCGGCAAGGACTCCATCGTCATGCTCCGCATCGCCGAGAAGGCGTTCTGGCCGGCGGCGATCCCTTTCCCGCTCATGCACGTCGACACCGGCCACAACTTCGACGAGGTCATCGACTTCCGTGACCGGCGGGCCCGCGAGCTGGGCGTGCGGCTGATCGTCGCCAGCGTGCAGGACTCGATCGACGCCGGTCGCGTGGTCGAGGAGACCGGCCGGCGCGCCTCCCGCAACAGGCTGCAGACCACCACGCTCCTCGACGCGATCGAGGAGCACGAGTTCGACGCGGTCTTCGGCGGCGCCCGCCGCGACGAGGAGAAGGCGCGGGCCAAGGAGCGGGTGTTCTCCTTCCGCGACGACTTCGGCCAGTGGGACCCGAAGAACCAGCGCCCCGAGCTGTGGAACCTCTACAACGCCCGCATCCGCAAGGGCGAGCACATCCGCGTCTTCCCGCTGTCCAACTGGACCGAGCTCGACGTGTGGGACTACATCCGGCGCGAGGGCATCGAGATCCCGTCGATCTACTTCACCCACACCCGCAAGGTCTTCGAGCGCGACGGCATGCTGCTGCCCGACTCCGACGTCGTGCAGCGCGGCGACGACGAGCCGCTGTTCGAGGCCGTGGTGCGCTACCGCACTGTGGGCGACATGACCTGCACCGGGGCCGTCCAGTCGACGGCCGCCACGGTCGAGGAGATCATCGAGGAGATCGCGGCCACCCGGATCACCGAGCGCGGGGCCACCAGGGCCGACGACCGCTCCTCGG
This sequence comes from Nonomuraea lactucae, assembly GCF_003313395.1. Taxonomy (GTDB): domain Bacteria; phylum Actinomycetota; class Actinomycetes; order Streptosporangiales; family Streptosporangiaceae; genus Nonomuraea; species Nonomuraea lactucae. The sequence goes on from NZ_QNFZ01000292.1 coordinate 34,681, forward strand.
AGGCCGCCATGGAGGACCGCAAGCGGGAAGGCTACTTCTAGACCGATGGACATTCTGCGTTTCGCCACGGCGGGAAGCGTCGACGACGGCAAGTCCACCCTGATCGGGCGCCTGCTCTTCGACTCCAAGGCGATCTTCGAGGACCAGCTCGAGGCCGTCGAGCGCACCTCGCGCGACCGCGGCACCGAATACACCGACCTGTCGCTGCTCACCGACGGCCTGCGGGCCGAGCGGGAGCAGGGCATCACCATCGACGTGGCCTACCGCTACTTCGCCACGCCGCGGCGGAAGTTCATCATCGCCGACACCCCCGGGCACATCCAGTACACCCGCAACATGGTCACCGGCGCCTCCACCGCAGACCTGGCGATCATCCTGATCGACGCCCGCAAGGGCGTGCTGGAGCAGTCGCGCCGCCACGCCTTCCTGACCTCGCTGCTCCGGGTGCCGCACCTGGTGCTCGCGGTCAACAAGATGGACCTGGTCGACTACTCCGAGGACCGGTTCGAGGAGATCCGCGAGGAGTTCACCGCCTTCGCCTCGAAGCTCAACGTCGGCGACCTGACGTTCATCCCGATCTCCGCGCTCAACGGCGACAACGTGGTGTCCCGGTCGGAGAACACTCCCTGGTACAACGGCTCGTCGCTGCTCCACCACCTGGAGAACGTGCACATCGCCTCCGACCGCAACCTGGTCGACGTCCGGTTCCCGGTCCAGTACGTCATCCGCCCGCAGAAGGCCAACGACCACGCCTTCCACGACTACCGCGGCTACGCGGGCCAGGTGGCGGGCGGCGTGCTGAAGCCGGGCGACGAGGTCGTGCACCTGCCGTCGGGCCTGACCACCCGGATCGCCTCCATCGACACCTTCGACGGGCCGGTGGAGGAGGCGTTCCCTCCGATGTCGGTGACGCTCCGCTTCGAGGACGACCTCGACATCTCCCGTGGCGACATGATCGCCCGCCCCCACAACCAGCCGCACGTGGCCCAGGACCTCGAGGCGATGGTCTGCTGGATGACCGAGGGCGCCAAGCTCGCCCCGCGCTCCAAGCTGGCCATCAAGCACACGACCCGCACGGCCCGCGCCCTCGTGCGCGACCTGCACTACCGCCTCGACGTCAACACGCTGCACCGCGACGAGGAGGCAACGTCGCTCGGGCTCAACGAGATCGGGCGCGTGTCGCTCCGGGTCACCCAGCCGATGTTCGTGGACGACTACGCGCGCAACCGGCTCACCGGCGGCTTCATCCTCGTGGACGAGGCCACCAACGGCACGGTCGGCGCCGGCATGATCATCGACGCCCACTGAGGTCCGGGGCGCCCTGAGGTCCGGGGCGCCCTGAGGTCCGGGGCGCCTTGAGGTCCGGGACGCCCACTTGGGTGCGGCACGTCGCGACGGCCCCCGCGGTTCCGCGGGGGCCGTTCGCGTTCGCCGCTTCGGTAGATCCTTTGGTGTTCCGGTGACCGTTCGATTACTCTGAGTGGTAGAGTTTTCACGCTAGGTATCCACGATGTGAAAGCCCATTCCCCCGTGACTCACCCTTCGACCGGCACCCGGGTGGTTTTCCTGGGCGGCCTCGGCCGCAGCGGCACCACGCTGCTCGAGAGGCTGCTGGGAGAGCTGCCCGGCGTGGCGCCCCTCGGCGAGGTGGTGCACCTCTGGGCACGGGGCGTGCTCGCGGGAGAGCCGTGCGGCTGCGGCGAGCCGTTCCCCGCCTGCCCGTTCTGGCGCGAGGTCGGCGACCGGGCGTTCGGGGGCTGGAGCGAGACGCTGGCCACCCGCGCGCTGGCGCTGCGGCATCGCGTCGACCGCACACGCAGGGTCCTCCGCATCGGCCATCCCGACCTGGCCGAATACGTCCGCACCTACCGGCGCGTCTACGACGCGGCGGCGGTCGCGGCGGGCGCGCGCGTCGTGATCGACTCCAGCAAGCACGCCTCCCTGGCCCACTGCCTCGCGGCGGGCGGAGCCGCCATCCACGTGATCCATGTGGTGCGCGATCCGCGTGCTGTCGCCCACTCCTGGCGCAGGACGGTCCGCCGCCCCGAGGACGGCCGGCCGATGACCCGCTGGAGCCCGGCCCGCACCGCACTCCACTGGACCGCCCAGAACCTCGCGCTCGACCTCCTCGCCCGCCGCGGCGCCCAGGTGACCAGGCTCCGCTACGAGGATCTCGTCACCGATCCGCGCGCCACGCTGACCTCCCTGGCCCAGGAGCTGGGCCTGCCCGCCGAGCTGCCGTTCGTCACCGGCTCGACCGCCCGCCTCACGATGGCCCACACCGCCTCCGGCAACCCGATGCGCTTCACGGTCGGCCCGCTCGGGCTGGCGCTCGACGACTCGTGGCGGTCCGGCTCCCGGCGCGGGCTGGTCACCGCCCTCACCTGGCCGCTCCGGTCCAGATACGGCTACCGCGGGGCCCCGGCTTGACCCGTCTCACCCCACCCCGGGAGGAGCTCCATGATCCACTCCGTCGGCGTGGTGATCCCCACGCGAGGCGACCGGCCCCGGCACCTGCGTGCCGCCGTCCGTGCGGTGCTGGCCCAGGACCATCCCGGCAGGATCTCCCTCGTCGTCGTCGCTGACCGCGCCGATCCGGGGCCGGTTGAGGACCAGGTGGCCGGCGTCGCCGTCCCTCGCGGCGGGCGCGTACGAGTGCTGCCCAACTGCCTCACCCCAGGGCTGCCCGGCGCCCGCAACACCGGCATCGCCGCGTGCGACACCGACCTGATCGCGTTCTGCGACGACGACGACGTCTGGCTGCCGGGCAAGCTCGCCGCGCAGACCCGCGCCCTCGACGGCGGGGCCGAGTTCGCGAGCTGCGGCATCGAGGTCGAGTACGACGGACGCCGGGTCCCACGGCTGGCAGGCACCACCACCGTCACCGAGGACCAGCTCGTCCGGTCGCGCATGGTCATGGTGCACTCGTCCACGTTCCTGTTCCGGCGCGGCGGGCTCTGGGTCGACGAGAGCGCCCCCGGCGGCCAGAACGAAGACTGGGACCTCGCCCTGCGCGCCGCCCGGCGACGGCCCATCGCGAACGTCGACAGCCCCCTCGTCCGGGTCCGGTGGGGCGCGTCCCACTACGTCGCCCGCTGGAGCGACCGCATCGCCGGGCTCCAATGGATGCTCGCCCGCCACCCCCGCCTGGCCGCCGATCCACGCGGCGCGGCCCGCATCTACGGCCAGCTCGCCTTTCACCACGCCGCGCTCGGCCACCGGCGCCAGGCGGGCCGCTGGGCGCTGCGCGCTCTCGCCGCCCGGG